>JAZORD010000046.1:0-49650 GCA_045656445.1 Eubacteriales bacterium
GAGTTCGGGGTATCTACTGCAAGGAGTATGTGCTTATATGTACCGAATCCGATGCCGAAGCGACATCTTCCATTCCATATATAGTTTCCGGTGTGATTATCTACCCAGCTCGTTACCGTCAGAGGAACGCGGTTGAAGAACATATTTCCGGAAAGATTTTTGTTAGCCTCGCTTGACATTATCATTACTCTGTCATCGCTTGTCTGCCAGTTTGGAAGAATTACTATGTTCCAGTTGCCGTAATGAAGGTTTATGTCGTTATAACCGTTGCCAAGAGCTCCCTCTGAGCCGCAAACCTTCTTTGCTATCATCTCTGCGGTGGGTCTGTTTCCCGGCAGGATAATGGTGTCGGCGGTGTAGCCGAGAGGTTCACCGTTTTCATCCTTCATATTGCGAAGCTTTACGGAAAGCTCGCTGAGAGCTTCCTCAAACACGGCGGTTGACGCAACTCTTGAATCGCTTGCTCCGGATGAAAAAATATCTCCGCAAAATAGGTTTGACTGTGTGCCGCCGGAATTGCCCCATACATGATTATTGCAGAAAAGGGGGAGTTGGTCGCTTGTCGTCAAATCGATCACCGTACGCGCAAATCCATTGCGGTAAGCGAGCCCGTTTGCGAGAGCAAACTCGCATAATTTATTCATTGTTTTGTAGTATGCGCGCGTAAAATTTTCTGCTCTGCGCTTTGCGTCAGCGGCAACTCCATAGTTTGCGTCCTCCATCATTTCAGCGGTAATGGTGAACTCCTTCATGAATTGAATGTGCTCTATAAATTTACGGTAGGTTTCGTGTATCGTGTCGTTCTCGGCGCCTGCGCCCTCAAGGGTAGCCTGAAAAACGTCGAATTCATTCTGACCTACGATGGTTTCGCCAAAACGGTTGCTCTTTTCAATATTGAAAAGCCAAGAGCATATTCCGCCTTTTTTCGTTAAGAGGTCGCTTTCGTGCTCGATTATCATTTTGATAGGCGTTTCTAACCTTCCTATCGCGCCGTTATTTAAGCCAGTTGATTTTGAGTATACTATCATTTTAAATCCTTTCTTAACAGTTAAATTGAACAAGCACTTTGCCTGTGCGAGGGTACGCGGTGGAGTCAATTACAGTACCTACCAGGTTGGACTCGTCCACGCCTTGTGTCGTTATGGAATAAAGCAGCTCGTCGTCATTATCGTCAAATCTGAACGTTTGGCCTACGCTAACCTCATGCGGTTTATTAGCTACTTCTGCTTCGAATACCATATCGGGTGTTACAATATAACAAAGGAGATAACAGGGGTATACCTCTAACATCGGATCGCGCAGAACGTATAAAAGCCGTTCGCGACTGTTTTCTTGCCAGGTAGAAATGTCGCCATTCTTCATATAGCAGAAGTGGCCTGCTTTCAATTCGATTGTACTGTTAAATTTTAACTGTATCGGTTCGGGAACGTTAACACCCGAATTCATCATTTTTACTAGTTTGATCATTTTTCACCTTTCTTATCGTGTTACTTTTTTATAAAGTTTTCTTATCTGTGAATCGGAAATATCCGCAAAAATTTCTCTTGCAGCCTCGAGCTCTCTGTCCGGCATTGAGTCTGAGGGGACAGATGAAACCATAGGCATACCGAAAAGATGGGAACGGTTGTCAGCTTTGTGTCTGTTTTTTGTTGTAGCCAGATACGCTTCGGCAGCAGATAAACCAAGGTCGCGCAGAGCGGCATAACGAAGCGGGTTTTCAAGCTCTGTAATATCACTTAAATTTTTAAGCTCGACAAACTCCTGCGAGAGCTCTGCTATATCCGCCGCTACGACAGCGGCGTAGTCTTTGGAGGGCTCTTGGTCAGCTGTTTCCTCTTGCATGGGGGGCGTGAAAGCAATTTCCTCATCGTTGTGTAAATTTTCATTTACATCTTCTGTCTTTTGTATCTCTTGCATTTATTTCTTTCCTCCAATGCGAAAATCCTGTGTTCCTTTGATGATTTTTGACTTGGGCTCGTTCTTTGAAGGAGAATTTGGAGCTTCTACCTTTTTTAAATCAAAGCTTCTGTAAGGTGAGGACGTGTTCTTTTTCATGGTTTTTTCCTTTCTTTTATTTGAGGGTGTGGTTTTGATTTTTAATCTTTGACTCGGCTTTCTTTTTGAGGTCTTCAAGATAATCAGCGTCGGTATAGCTGCCGGTCGATACGTATTCGTTGGTCTTGCCTGCGTATTTTGATATCTCCTCGGCTTCTTCCTCGGTCAGACCGAGCTGCAAAGCGTATTGATTTGCCTGAGCTGCAGTAAGCTGCTGTGACATCACAGTCTTTATAATGCTTTCTTTAAGCTTTTTACGGCTCACGTCACTGGCGGTTTTTGCTGCAGCCTTCGCTATATCCTCGCCTAATCCTGCTCCTACGGCGTAGTTGTATGCCGTGGTGTAATCAATGATTCCTTTTTCGGTGATTTCGCTGACTATCCTTTCGTAAAGCTGACCTTCCTTTTCGGCAAATTTTCGTAGATATTCCTGATACCCCGCGGCGTTTTTCATTGACGCCTCCGCGTAATCCTCTCTTGCGTCGGATTTGCTTCTTTGCATTTCGGAATAGGCCTTTCCGCTAAGATAATCCGAGTATCCGCTTGCGCTAAGGCCAAGACCGGCAAGTCTCTCTGCGTTTACACCGTGCTCGCTTTTTGCTCTCATATAATCCGTGTCGATATCTTTTAAGGCATCCGAGTATATTTTGTGAGGGGCAGCTCCGTTTGAAATCAGCCAATCGGCGTAGCTTTCCTTGCTTGAGGACTTAGCCTTATTCTGAATATAATTTTCTACGAACTCTTCAAGGGTCTTAGGCTTGTTCGCCATTATATTCTCCTCCTTTCTCCTTTTCTGTCGCGAGAGTAAAATACTCTACGTTTTCTCTCGCGTGGGGGTAGTGAGCGCGCTCTTGGCATTGCCAATAGCGAAGCAGGGTAACGTTACTTGATGGGTCGCCTAGTGTTCCCGCCTTCAGATTTTCAAGATTGCGCTCCCAGAGCGCCTCTCGCTGATATTCTGCACCGCCGTTAAGGTCGACCGAGAAAAGATATGAGTCGTCGTAGTAATATTCACCGCTGGAGAGGTCGTACTCAATAAAATCGTGTCTGTTGAATTCTGCGTTGTGTATCCTGCCGTAAGCGTCGCGGAATATAAGCGCCCTTGGCTCGTCTGCAAATGCAAGATACTGCTCAAATATAAGTCTGTCAAGCTTTGCATACGCGGTGTATTTCATTTTTTTCTTAGATTCGAGCCTTCCTGATGCTTGAGAAATTTTGAGCTGGCGGGCATATCCCGATTCGGTAGTGTATGCGTCAAGTCCCTGTAGAGCGTCTGATATACCGAGAATTCTCTTAGTATGGTCGTAGAGTCTCTCTGCTTCAGCGATATCCTGCGATATGTCAGGGGTCGTGTCTACTTTTCCGTACTGTGTTGCGTTTTCGCCGGGCTTCATTTTTATTACTTGACCGAAAACCGAATTGTTGAGTGAAACGCTCGCATCCTCAGGCATTATCGGCGTTATTCCGGCTCTAAGCAGTTTTTGCAGGATTCGTGATTCTATCTTATTTATCGCTTGCTGCTCCGGTCGTATATATTCGCAATCCGACTGACCGAAAAGCGAATCTCCAAACGAGGTATTCTTGCGAATAACTATAGGGAATGAGCGCGGGGTATAGTACGGAAGTTCGGTCTTTTTCATAAGATAGCTCCCATCCTTAGAAATCAGCCGGCCGTCTATCGTCAAGGGTGAATGGGCGGGAATTTTCGTTCCGTCGCGAAGTTGTATTTCGCGTGAGAGGATTTCAAACGGAACGTTGGCGTCGTAAAAGGATTTTTTCTTGCATCTGCATCCTGCCTCTTCCTCTGAGCACCTTTTGCATCTTTTCGTCTTTCGCCTGTAATACTTTGGCATATCGTAGAGGGTAAGCTCGCCCGAAAAAATGAACTTGCCTATCTCGCCGTCCTCGTCTTTGTAAAACACGGTGATAACGCTCGCAGTATCTCCGTCGTTTGCCATATCGGTGTCTGATAGGTCGTAGTCTGCAAGCTCAAGCGAATCCTCGTCTAGTCCGTAGCGGCGCATAAGCTCACCTCTGGTTGAGGTGAATTTCAAAAAACAATATTCCATATCGTCTATTGCAGATATACCGGGCTGAGGTATGAAATTGGTTGGAGAAATGCAATAAAGTCTAACTCCCCCCACCTCGTGTCCGAGCTTCAGAGTATTATCCCATTCGACATACCAAACGCTTCCGCCAAATATATAGGTATAACGCTCGTCAACGTCGTTCATCTCCTCATAGGGCAGTTTATCGCGTATGGAGTAGAGAAGGCGTTCCACCGACTGAGAATTTCTGTTGCTTTTTTCGCTGTAGCACGCGGCATCTACCTTCGGATGAGGAATATTTGAGGATACCTGGCTCTCGATTATTTCGTAGGTGACGTTTCGCACCGTCAGAGCTCCCTCGGACGAGCCGTCTATCTCGGCAGAGCCGCGGTATTGCTTCATATGTCTGTCATATAGCTCAAGGGCGTCGGAGTAATTGTTCTTTGCGTTTTCGTAAAGAGCAGCGAAAAACTCGTGTCTTGCTTTTTTTGATGTTTTTTCTGTTTTCAAAGTGGTTCTCCGTATTTGCGTTTTAAGTAGTTTTTTTCTTCTCCGCTTGCAGTAAGATAATCCTCCCACATATCCCGCGTCCAAACCGTACGCTTAAGACTCCTTAAGTCCTCTCTTGGTCTTGAATAAAAGATGGCAAATCCGCGCAAGGCGTCGGGGGCGTGCGTTATTTCGTGTGGCTCATTCGCGCAATCCGTGGGGCGAAGCTTGTCTATTGCAAGCGCCGGCAAACATTTTATAAGCTCTGTGCAGCTTGAGAATATTTGCAGTCTTGGACCGATTTCGGTTTCACATAAAAGCTCCTTTATTGCAAGCCACCCGGTTTCGCGCTCGTTTGACGTTTTTGTAAAATTAACCCCGTACTCCGAAAAAAGCGACGCTTTTGTTTTGCCGGTTTCTTGGCTTCTGCTCCAAAGATCAGGCGGTGCCAGGGTTGCGTATATATTCTCGTTTTTTGGAGTGTGCTCGCAAATCGCTTTTGCCGATGCGCTTATCGGTAGGTCTGATGCACAAAATTCTCGATATACGTAGGCTCTGTTATTCGGGCTGACTGCAATCCAAAGACACACGAGTCGGTCAAGTCCGTAATCTATACTTCTGTATTTGCGCCACCCGTTAGGTATTTCAAAGGGAGATATGACATGCTTATCCTGTGAAAATTCGGAAAAATACTGTCCGTCGAATATATTCCAATCTCCGTACAGGAGCGCCTTTTTCTCTCGCTCGGGGAGGGCAAGAAGCCGTTTTTTGTACTCCGGGTCGCCGTCGCGCAGAAATTTATTATCGTCAAGAAGAGAGGGGATAAATATTCTCTTCATCCCGTCTTTGCCTAAGAACGCTCTTCCGTGACAACCCGTGTCAATAAAGCGCGATTTTACCCAGGTGTGTCCGATTCCACCGGGATTTGTGGAGGATTTTATCTGCTTTGGATAACCGTTCGCGCCTCTTACACGCGAAATTAGGTAAACGTACTGTGCTTCGGTAAAGTGGGTAAGCTCATCGAAGCGTATGACATCGTATTCTGCGCTTTGATATTGATATACGTCGTTCTCTGCAGCGCAGTATCCGAAGTCAATAACCGAACCGTTTTTTAAGCGCCCGGTGTGAGAGGATGAATTGAACGTGTAAATTTCTCTCGGGAAGAGAGCCAGAGAGGTTCTGATAAGAGATTTTTCAAGCTCGGCAAAGGTTCTTCTTAATACAAGCTGTTTAGATGAGGGATAGGTAAGCGCAAAAAGCAGCGCATCTACCATTTGTCCGTAGGATTTTCCCCCACCGGCAGCTCCGCCGAAAAGCACCTCGGTTTCGTCGGCGTCAATAAAACGCTTTTGCTTTTCGGTAACCGAAATTCTAAGATTTATTGACATCGTCGCCCAAGACCTCAAGCGTCACGGTGAGCCCCGTGTCTTCTTTTTCTTTATCCTTTTCTCCCATGCCGAACTCTGCCGTGAGCAAAAATTTCACAAATGACGGGTCATACCGCCGCGCCAGCGCTGAGTCTATAAGGTAATCCCTTCTGATTTCGCTGCATTCGCGGTAAGCCCTGTCAAACTCCTTATGCTCTCGGAGAAGCTCAATCTCCTCAAGAGTTGCACCGATACTTCTTGCAAATTTTTCAAAGCTCGGCGCACCCTCGACACTTTGGGAGATAAAGAAGGTATAAAGCTGTCGTGGAAGCTCTGCTGTATATTTGATTTTTCGCTTCAATATCTCCTTACCTCCTTTACAGGTCAAGTTCTCCATTTTGTATTTCAAGCCCTGCGACATTCGCGACTGTCGCTTCGAGAAAGCCGTCTTTATCCGGAGGTGACGGTACCCATCCTTTCTCGTGGCAATTCCATTTTAACAGCCTTTTTGCTTCAGGTAAGTATAGTACCCTTACAAAATTGTAGACTTTCACAAAGACGTTTTTGTGCATAATCAACAAACAACAATGGTCTTTGTGGAGATTTGACGAAAACTTTTAAATTAATTAACAAATATCTCTTGCGCCCAAGATAATACTGTGTTATACTTAGATTATCATAATACACGGACGGAAATCTAAATGGATGAAAGATTTATAAGCCTTTTGTACCCAACGGAAGAATCCTGGATTTATCACTCTGACAGGATGAATCTTCCCAATATATCAGAAAGAGTTTGCGACGAACTTGGACTTCAGGAAATATTCAACCTCAAGAACAGCGTGCTTACGGACTTTTTCACGGCTGAGCCCGAGGTGATTCTTTATCGCCAAGAGGCAATAAAGGATATGATGGCAATACCTGAGCTTAAGGAAGCTCTTGCAAAGGCGCATCCCATCCTTGACGATATACAGGAGCTTCGCCGTCTTGACACCGAAAATTCGTCGGCAGATTCTTATCTTTACAGCATCACCGAAATAGAGCTGTACGTTTCCTGCATAGATTCACTCAGAGCCGGGTTTTTGCCGATAAGGAGCAAAATAAAAAGTGAGGCGTTCGGAAATCTTGCAGATTTTATATTTGAGCTTTCCTCATCGGACTATTACAAGGAGCTGGTTGAAAAGATTGAATCTCTTGCATCAAGAGTTCACGAGGTCAAAAGCATAACCGTGGGCGTCAATCTTGACGGACAGCTTCATCCGTCGTCGGCAGGAGTAATATCAATAAATTCAGAGCCGTTCAAATCCGGCAAGATGCTAGACAAAATACTGCGTCTTTCCTTTAAGAACGATGCGTTTACCTGTATAGCCGAGCTTTCACCGTTTGGAAAGGGGCAGAGTGAAAATAAAAAGGAAGCACTTGTCGGAGCGTTCAACAGCGCTATTGAGGAGGTTTTTCGCTCCTCCGTTAAGGGCTGGCGCGCGATAGTTGGAGAATACGTGCTTGACAGCACGGATTTCCTTCTTAAAATGCTGCCTGAGATAGAGTTTGTAAGCCGTGCGACTGAGCTTATGAATCAGCTTTCCGAGCGCCTCGGATGCTCGGTATGTATGCCCGCTATTTCGCCAAAAGAGGAAAAGACCTTTTCTGCCGAGGGGCTTTATAATCCCAGGGTTGCGCTTGCAATTGAGGAAAAAATCATATCTAACGACCTTTGCTTTGACGAAAACGCGAGAATTTACGTTCTGACAGGGCCAAACCGCGGAGGAAAATCGGTTATAACGGTTGCCCTCGGCGCAGCTCAGGCTCTGATGCAGCTCGGACTTCCTGTGCCTGCCAAGCGGGCGGAGATTTCCCCCGTAGACGGTATATTTACGCATTTTCCCGAGGGAGCTGACGATACGATAGATAAGGGCAGACTCGGCGAGGAGTGCGCCCGTCTTAAAGAAATCTTTGACTCGGTAAGCTGTGACAGTATGATACTTCTTGACGAATCGCTTTCCTCTACCGGCGCTTACGAGGCGTCTTACATAGCCTCGGAGATACTCACGGGCTTTGCGGCAATGCGTACGAGAGGAATATTTTCAACCCACCTTCACGAGCTTGCGGCAAGAGTGTCCGAGATAAACGAGAGGTCTGTGGCGCGCGGTGGTGTCAGAATTGATACACTTGTAGCAGGTATGGACGCGGGTGAGCGTTCCTTTAAAATTCACAGAATGAAGCCGGACGGAAAGTCCTACGCAAAGGATATAGCGGATAAATACGGTCTTTCCTTTGAAAACATTATGGCAGGACAAAAGGAGAAAAAGGGCTGATGAGCGTTATAATAGGAATAGATGTTGGAGGAAGCACGACGAAGATTGTCGGCTTTAGAACCGACGGAGAAAACCGGGAGCTTATAGAGCCTCAGTTTGTCCGGGCGAATGACCCGGTAACTGCTACGTACGGCGCGTTTGGTAAGTTCACCGATGAAAACAGGCTTTCAATAAAGGAAATTGACAAAATAATGATGACGGGCGTCGGCTCATCCTTTGTTAAAAGGGATCTATACGGTCTTGAGTGCGTGCGAGTTCCGGAATTCAGTGGCATAGGTCTTGGAGGCCTTTATCTCTCAGGGCTTAAGGACGCCCTCGTAGTAAGCATGGGAACAGGCACGGCAATAGTCCACGCTCGCGAGAACGGAAAAATGGATTATCTTGGCGGAACGGGTGTCGGAGGAGGAACTCTTATAGGTCTTTCAAAGCTTCTCCTTTCGGCAGAGACCGTCGAGCATATTGAGGAATATGCCGCATCGGGTGACCTTGCAAACGTGGATTTGCGAATCAAGGATATCACCGCCGGCGACTCTGGGGGCGTTCTTTCGCAGGACCTTACAGCGTCGAATTTCGGAAACGTATCGGACATTGCAAATAAAGACGATATTGCGCTGGGCATTATGAATATGGTTTATGAAACCGTAGGTATGGTTTCGATATTTGCGGCAAGAAGCGCGAACGTTGACACTATAGTCCTCACGGGCAATCTTACCCGTCTTGCGTTTTGTAAACAAAAGTTTGACTTTTTCAATAGTATAAAGGACACCTACGGAATGAATTTTCTGATGCCGAAGCGCTCGGAATATGCGACGGTTATAGGAACTGCGCTTCACGGCTTTAAATAAATTGCGGCAGGACCGCAAAGAAAGGTATGCTCTCGTATGAACATTTTGCGATTCATTCTTCCTAAAAGCTCCGTCGAGTATATCTATACGACAAGCACTGTGCGCCAAGCGCTCGAAAAGATGCGCTATCATCACTATGTTGCAATACCCGTGCTTGATGAGGAAGGTATATACGTAGGAACTCTCAGAAATGACGACCTTTTTAAATATTTTTTTGATAACGGCAGCTTCGATTATAAAGCGGCGGAGCGCGACAGCGTAATGCGGATTCTTGATAAGGAGTATTCAAAGCCCCTTTATCATAACGCCTCGGTTAACGAGCTGATAGAAAACGTCAAGGAGCACAATTTTGTACCTGTGGTTGACGACAGAGGATGCTTTATAGGAATAGTCTTAAGACGCGACATACTTAACTTTTTACTTGAACACTACGAAAAGGGAAAACAAAAATAAGTGGGCTGTATTGAATTTTGACGAAAGCTGTGCGAAGGGAGGATGGTTATGAACGATATAAATGAAAACATGGAAGAGAATAAAAAAAACGCTAATTTAGAACCGAATATTGACCGTCCCACAGAGCAGGGCGCGGATTCTCACGACAGACTCAGCGCTGTAAAAAAGCTCGTTGCTCAGGCGAACAGGGATGCAGAAGCAAGAATTTCCGAGCGCGAGCGAAGCGTAAAGGAAAGTGAGATAGAAAATGAAAGACGTCTTACCGAAGCCAAGGCTAAGATTGCCGACTTCGCCGAGAGGCAAGAGAGGCTTGCAAACGAGCGGGTGGCTCGTATAGAATACAGCGGAGAATATAGGCAGCGGCTTATGGCAAGGGAAAACAAAAGAGCCGCGGAGGAAAAAAGACGCAGACAAGAGGCGCGGGCTGAGCAGACTCGCCTAAAGGAAGAGGAACGCGCCAAGGAAATAGAGGAATTCGTGCGTCGGGAAAAGGAAGCGTCGGCTAAGCGCGCCGCAGAAACCGAGAAGCTTTTTTCTGCGGTATCAAAACCGGTATCCGTGGAAAATTTCACCGAAGAGCAGCCTTTCTTCTCGGATACGGTTAAAGAAGACACCGAAGCGCAGGAACAGGCTTTAGATAACACACAGACCGCCCAAGATTCGTTTGTGAAAGACGACGGCAGAATATTGCTTGAAATCGGACCGAATAGCACTGTATGTGAAAAAGATGACGAAAATGAAAACGTCATCCATATCGGCGGTGCGCAATATCACGCGTCAATCCGCCCCTATCAGAACGCACCGGCATACTCTTCTTTTGACAGAGAGATTGAAAAAGCGCAGAAGCAGCACGCGGAGCTGAGGCTTGCCGGCGTGGCTAAGGCGTCGGGCGTATATAGAGAAGAAATAAGACTTCTTGAGGAAGAGGAGCTTCGATATAACCGCGAGATTGCCGAAATACAGGCAAAAAGAATGGAATATGCCGAGCACCGCGAATATATGAGCGCCGCGGCAGAATCCTTTGGTGCGGAGTCGGAAAAATTCGATTACGTCTTAAGCGATGAAAGCACAAAGCCTTACGACGAATTTTCAGATTCCCGTATTATGAGCGAGAGGCTCAATGCTGAGGACGAGTTGTCTGAATACGAAAAATACAGACAAGAGAGCGATCGGTATCGGCAGGACACACCGCCGTTTGCTGCGAATGGCAGCCGTGAATCAGATGCTATGGAATACGGTTGCTTTGAGCCGGAACAAGTTGCCCCCACGGCATACGCCGAGCCGTATACGGAATATCTATATTCCGAAAATGAATATGAAAAATTCGACCCGGCGGTTGCGCGATACGAGGAGAGCCTTGAAGCGAAGCAGCTTGCCGAATCTCAGGAAAAAGAGGATGAGCCAAACGACAAACTTATCGCGTATCATCTTCAGAATGCAGACGGATTCGCTAAGGCTGCGCTTCTAAAAAAGCTCGGTGATTACAGAAGAGCCGAGGCTGCGCTTACCAAAAGAATTAAAAAACTTACGGCAAGGCAAAATTCGGTTTCAGGTGAGGAAAAGACTGTTCTGATAGTTGAAAAAATTGGCATCAGAAAAGAAATAACCGAGCTTGCAGTCGAGGCGCTAACCGCCTGTGTTTACGCAAGCGCAAAATTTAAAACCATAACCTATAAAAGAGTTCTCGTCAGCCAGATTAACGCGTATAACGCTGTATGCGACGAATATGAAATGCATACCGGCAGACCTCTTGTCCGTTTGTCGATTGATATGGCAACCGAGGTAGCCGAGGGTAAAATTTGCGACCCCATACCGAACGTTTATTACTACGGCAGTGAGTCCTTTGGAGTTCGTGATGACGTTGGAGTTTCGATAGAAGAGGAAAGAGGTCGCAGAATGGCAGAGGAATCCGCCCTTGAGGAAGCCGAATTTCACCGACTGCTAAACGACAATTATTCCCGCGAGCTCACGCGCACAGAGATTCGTGAGAGAGATAAAAGACAAGCGGAGAAAATGAGCGCCATAAAGCGCGCGACCGAGCGCGACCTGCTTCTCATAGGACTAAGGCAGGACTACCGCATTGCGCGGCTTGAGTACGAGCGGGATATGCTGCTTCATTCCTTTAGCACCGATAAGAAGAAAAAGGATAAAAGACTTCGGGCTATTGAGCGCAAGATAGGCAAAACGCGCTCTGAGATAAAGCGTTCGGTTAAGCTTGAGCGAGGAAACAACTCGCGCTACTATCTTCTTTCGGCAATGGCCCCTGAAAGTGAAAAAACAAAAAAGCGCGCAAACCGTGAGCGTCTTTCTGCCCTTAAGATGCGTCTTGAAATACTTCTTTCGGAAAGAGAGGAGATAAACGAGCGCCTTATAGCGCTTTATGGTGGCACGGACAAAAAGCTTACTAAAACAAAAATCAACCGTAAGGCAGGGGGCGTGCGTAAAAAACACGCAAAAGCAACCTATAGGAAGCAAAGGAGCATAGCCAACAGAATCGAGAGAATCAAAGCGCCCCTCGATATGAAGGAAAAGGCGTACGCCTTGCTAAATAAAAAGACGGCGTGCGTGGCAACGATAGAGGAGTGCTACTATAAGCTCCGCCGCCTGAAGCCCACGGGAAGAGCGAAAAGAGAGCTTCTTTCAGATATAAGACGAGCAAAAGCGGTAATGAGAACTATAGATTCCGACGTCAAATTTCTTATAAAGAAAATGAAGCGTCACGAGCAAAGGCGCGAGGACGATCGCCGCCATGCCTGGTTCATTGTATTTTTCGTGCTTCTTGCGATAGGGTGTGTAGCTCTGTGGTATTTCTATTCGGAAGATGTTTTGGCTTATTTCACCGAGCTTTTTCAAAAGCTGGGGATAAAATAGCGAGGTACAGCATATGTTCAGAAAAAAAGACGATGTAAAGAAACGCGTAGATAGTATGAGCTCCGCTGACAGAGATGAGGCGATAAGGCGTCTTGAGCGAGAGCGCATTAAGGTTAACGAGGAGATTGAAAGCATACTTGCAAGCTACGCTAAGGAGAGCGGAAATAACTCGTTGCGCCCTAAAAGAAAGCGCGAGCGTCAACCGTTCGATGATTGGGATTTTGAATTCTGACAAAATAATTATTAATAAATATTTCAAAACCTATTGATTTTTTAAAAATATGTGCTATAATTGATTACGATGAATATGAAGGGTGAAGAGTGGCTGAGAGGTCACTCTTCATTCATTGTTACGCCTTAATGTGCTGAATCTTCAATTCTCAGCGATTATGGCTAACTACTACTTAAAAGGAAAGGTGCTCAGCAATGAAAAAAAGCATCAAGGAAACCGTGAGAGAGGCAATCGAGCCGACGGTAAACCAACTTGGCTACAGAATATGGGACGTTCTCTATTCAAAGATAGGCGCGGACTATCATCTCGAAATTACGATAGACAGCGAGGGCGGCATTGACATTGATGATTGCGAGCGAGTTCACAGGGCAATAGACCCCATTCTCGACGAGGCTGACCCCATTGAAGGCTTTTATTACCTTGAAGTATCATCTCCCGGAATAGAGCGTGAGTTAAGGACTGACGAGCATATACGCTCCTCGCTTGGAGCGAGAGTTGAGGTTAAGCTTTTTGCCCAACAGGACGGCAGAAAGAGCTTCACGGGAAATCTTTCGGATTTTGACGGCGATAGGATAACCGTTGAGGAAAACGGTAAAACGTCGGTGATTGAAAAAAGTGAAATAGCAAAGCTGAAAACAATATATTTTGAAGAATAAAGAAAGGACAGTAATTCAATAATTACGAGGTAAACCGGAAAATGAACAAGGAATTTTTTGAAGCCCTTGACCTTCTTGAAAGGGAAAAGGGAATCCCCAAGGACTATATGATTGCAAAAATTGAGGCAGCGCTTGCAAACTCTTGTCGCAAAGAGGTCGGTCAAACGACTCTTGTAAGGGTACATCTTGACCCTGTAAAGCAGGACCTTAAGGTGTATCAGCAGAGAGAGGTCGTTGCCGACGGAGAGGTTTTAGACCCCAAATGTCAGATATCTCTCTCGGACGCTAAGGCGCTCAGCCGCCGCAATAAGCTTGGCGGCTTCGTTGAAACTGAGCTTAAAACAAAAACCTTCCGCAGAATATCCGCAACCACCGGTAAGCAGATGATAATTCAGGCAATACGCGACGCAGAGCGTGAAAGACAGACGAGAGAATACGAGGAAAAGAAGGAAGAGATAATCACCGCGATAGTAGATAAGGTTGACACGTCCTCCGGCAATCTCATACTCGACACCGGAACGGGCTACGCAACGCTTATTAAGGCAGAGCAGATTCCGGGCGAGGTGCACGAGGTTGGCGACAGAATCAAGGTATTTATTTCCGAGGTTAAGTCCGGGGAGATGAGAGGACCCCTCGTAACCCTCTCAAGAATACATCCCAACTTCGTAAAGCGTCTTTTTGAGCTTGAGATACCCGAAATTCAGGACGGAACGATAGTTATAAAGGGTATATCGAGAGAAGCCGGAAGCCGCACTAAGATTGCAGTTGAGTCAAGAGATGAGAACGTTGATGCAATAGGCTCGTGCATCGGTAAGAACGGAATGAGAATTTCAAATATTCTAAACGAGCTTGGACACGAAAAGGTAGATATCATAAAATACAGCGATAATCTTCCGGAGTATGTCGCAGAGGCTCTCTCGCCGGCAAGGGTCATTTCGGTCGAGATGATAGAGGAGCGCTCCTGCAGGGTAACCGTTTCACCCGACCAGCTTTCGCTTGCGATAGGCAAGGAAGGTCAGAACGCAAAGCTGGTTGCAAGACTTACGGGCTGTAAGATAGATATAAAGGCGTAATATGGCAAACGAAAATATTGCTTTGGTAAGAAAGCAGCCTATGCGCAGATGCACCGGCTGCGGTGAGCATTTTCCCAAAAAGGAGCTCATAAGAATAGTGAGAACGCCCGAAGGCGAAATATTGCTTGACGAGGTGGGAAAGAAGTCAGGCAGAGGGGCTTATATATGTAAAAAAGCCTCTTGCCTAAAAAAAGCTCGCAAGGCAAAAAGACTTGAGTCCTCACTTTTGGTTTCTATACCGAATGAAGTATATGACAGACTTGAAGAGGAGCTTACGGTTGGAAAGCAGTAATATGAAGCGTATTCGCGGAATGCTTGGTTTTGCGATGCGTGCAGGAAAGACAGTAATAGGCACAGAGCTTATCGAAAGGAGCTTGGCGCATGGCAGCGTCAGACTCGTCGTTATATCAAGCGGTGCATCCGATTCAACAAAAAAGAGACTTACCCGAAAAAGCAAATTTTATCGCGTTAGCGCAATCGAGGTTCAAATATCGACCGACGAGCTGGGACGGCTGCTAGGAAAGTCATATGCTCCCGCCGCGGTTGCCTTGACCGACGAGGGATTGGCTAACGAGATAAAAAAGGCGTACGCAGCAATTAAAGACGAAGACTGATAACGGTCAGACAGAGGTAATAATGAATGCTTAAATCTCATTTTGACCGGATGAAAATGAAGAAAGGAAGTTTTCGCGTGAGCGAAGACCGGTGACTTATATGGCTCAAATTAAGGTATCGCAGATATCAAAGGACTTCAACATAAAGGCCAAGGACGTAGTAGATGCGTTCAAGGAAATAGGATTTGAAAAGAAAAACAGCAGCGCTACCGTTGAGGATGAGGAGTTCGAAATATTCCTAAGCTACATCACACGCGCACATCAGATAAAGGACCTCGACGCTTATACCTCGGGAAAAGCAAAAATTGCTGCGGTAAAGGTGAAAAAGGATAAGGCTGAAAAGCCCGTTGAAAAAGCACCTGAGGCTCCGAAGCCGGAACCCTCGCCCAAGGTGGCAGAAGCTCCTAAAAAGGAGGGTGCGCCCGCACAGAAGCCGGTTGACGTAAAAGAGGTAAAAAGGACGGAAAAACCGAAGACGGTGAAAGTTCAAGAGCAGCGTCCTCGCTACGACGCGCCTCAGACGCAGCGTCCTAACAGCTCAACGTACTACGCGCCGAATCAAAGACCGTCTTATCAGAAATACAACGAGCGCCCCCAAATTGATCCCTTTGCTAAGCGCCGTGAGAATATGAACAGGGTTGCCGAGGGCAAAAAGAACGTTCCCGCTCAGCGTCAGCAGTCAGCACCCGCGCAGCTCACTCAGCAGACCGCGCCCAAACCGGCTATAAAGACTCAGGGCTCGGCAATAAGACCTGCTCAGCAGGCTCAGGCGGAAAAGCAGCAAAGACTTGCAAAGCAGCTTGATGTGCAAAAGAAGCAGAATTCTCCCAAAAAAGAAGAAAAGCGTGCGCAAAAGCAGCAGTTTAAAACCATTACGCCTACGATAGATATGGCGAACATCAAGGGCGGAGTAAACATTCATACTGATTATAAGGCTGAGACGCCTAAGACTCGAGTCGTGGATATGAGAACCTCGGATGTCAATCTTTCTAAGTACGACGAGCGCTATAACGACCAGTTTTACGCAATAGCGAACGGTACGGACACTAAGGCGCAGAAGCAGAAGCTCAAAAAGCAGGACAACAGAGGTCAGAACGCTAAGAGCACGAAGGATAAGGAGAGGGCGGCTCAGGAAAAGATAAAGAGGCTTGAAGCAGAAAGAGCAAGAAACAAGCAGCTTGAGATAACCGTTCCGGATGAGATAAGCGTAGGAGAGCTCGCATCAAGGCTCAAAAAGACCTCCGCCGAGGTTATAAAGAGGCTTATGATGATGGGCGAGATGAAGGGCGTAAATGACGTCGTTGATTATGCTACGGCAGAGCTTATAGCCGATGAATTTGGCGCAAAGGTCACTAAGGAGATAGTCGTTACTATTGAGGAGAAGCTCTTTACCGAGGCAGAGGAAAACGAAGAAGACCTTGAGGAAAGAGCACCCGTCGTCTGCGTAATGGGACACGTTGACCACGGTAAGACATCAATACTTGACGCTATAAGGCATACAAACGTAACTAAGGGAGAGGCAGGCGGTATTACGCAGGCAATAGGCGCGTATCGCGTCAAAGCAAACGGCAAGGATATAACCTTCCTTGACACCCCCGGACACGAGGCGTTTACCGCGATGCGTATGCGCGGAGCAAAATCGACCGATATTGCAATTCTCGTCGTTGCCGCGGACGACGGCGTTATGCCCCAGACCATAGAGGCTATCAATCACGCTAAGGCGGCAGGCATAGACATTATCGTAGCTATAAACAAGATGGATAAGCCACAGGCAAATCCGGACAACGTCCTTAATCAGCTTACTCAGTACGAGCTCGTGCCTGAGGCGTGGGGCGGTGACGTTATCTGCGTTCCTGTTTCCGCACTTACGGGTATGGGTATTGACGACCTGCTTGAGAACGTGCTTCTCGTAGCCGAGGTCAAGGAGCTTAAGGCAAACCCCAACCGCAGAGCAAAGGGCCTTGTAATAGAGTCCAAGCTTGACCGCGGAAGAGGACCCGTCGCAACGGTTCTCGTGCAGAACGGAACGCTCCATCAGGGTGATTACGTTATAGTCGGAAACGCCGTAGGACGTGTGCGCGTTATGGTGGACGATAAGGGTAAGGCGATAAAGGTCGCAGGTCCGTCAGTTCCTGTAGAAATAGTTGGTCTTGACGACGTTCCTCAGGCGGGCGACGAGCTAAATGCAGTTGAGGACGAGAGAATGGCAAGAAATCTTGCAGAGCAGCGCCGTGAGAAGCAAAGACAGGAAATACTTGCCGCTAACGCAAGAGTAAATCTTGACGACCTGTTCAGTCAGATAGCGGACGGAATAAAAACTCTCAATATAATAGTAAAGGCGGACGTTGCAGGCTCTGCTGAGGCTGTCAAGGCGTCGCTCGTTAAGCTTTCGGGCGAGGAGGTTAAGGTTGCTGTGATTCACAGCGCGGTAGGTGGCATCACCGAGAGCGACGTAATGCTCGCTGCCGCGTCAAACGCAATTATCGTAGGCTTTAACGTGCGCCCGGATAAGAATGCTCTTGACTCAGCAGAGAGAAATGGGGTTGATATCCGTACGCACCGTATTATCTACGAGATAATCGACGAGGTTGAGGCTGCTATGAAGGGTATGCTTGCCCCCACCTACAAGGAGGTTATCCTTGGACACGCCGAGGTACGTCAGACCATCAGAGTTCCCAACGTAGGAACTATCGCGGGCTCTTATATCCGCGACGGAAAGATTACCCGTCAGTCAGAAATACGCATAGTTCGTGACGGTATCGTTATATTCGAGGATAAGATATCCTCTCTCCGTCGCTTCAAGGACGATGTCCGTGAGGTAAACGAGGGATATGAGTGCGGTGTCGGTCTTGACAAATTCAACGACATTAAGGAAGGCGATATTCTTGAGGCTTTCGTGATGGAAGAGGTTGAAAAATAATTTTAAACCAAAAGGCCGGTGCATCCGTTTAACCGAATGCGCCGGTTTTTCTTATAAGACTCCCTAATTTTCCTTTAAAATGCTGAAGATTAAAGAGCTATAAGAAAGCCAAAAAACGTCTTGTCAAAAAAAAGAGCAGTCCATTTGTGCAATATGCACACCGAATTTTAAATTTTGCGCCAAAATATAAATATATTTTGGAAATTCGCTTGCAATTGCCTATAAAGTGTGCTATCCTAAATAAAAATCAAACTGTAAGGAGCTTTTTATGAACGAAAATAGGTTTGTGACTTATGAAGAATTTGGCGCAGTCGGTGACGGTGTGACCAACGACTTCCCTGCAATAAGGGAAGCGCACAACTACGCTAATGAAAACGGCTTGACCGTAAAAGCGACGCCAGGAAAAACCTATTATATTTCTGACACGCGCATTGACGGCAAAGTAGAGAGCGCTACCGTAAAGACAGATGTCGTTTGGACTGGCGCGGATTTTATAATAGATGACTCGCTCTATTCCACGCACGAAAACTACGGAATGTATCCAAAAGCTATTTTCAATATAGAGTCCGATTACGATAAGATAAAAGTAGTGGATGAGGCTCTCTTTGAAAAAATACTTGCAAGCGGACTTAACAGGGAAACCAAGAAGATAGATATGGGACTTGGATATCCCGCTATGATTATTCCCTATAACTCAAAGCATACGATTTACAGACGCCGCGGATACGGTCGTCAAAGCGCCGGAGCGATTATGCACGAGGTAATACTTCTCGATAAGGACGGAAATGTTGACGAAGAGACCCCGGTAATGTTCGATTACGATGGCATTGACTATATTGAAGTCGTAAGAGCTGACGTTAAACCTATAACGGTTGAGGGCGGCAAATTCACCACGGTTGCGTGCAACACCAGCTGCGTCGTACGTGACGAAAGCGGTGAAATCGTCGAGGTAAGAGAACCGTACATTTCAAGAAATCTTAATGTAAAACGTTCCCACACCACTATTAAGGGCGTAGAGCATTACGTAACGGGCGAAATATCTATTAACCGTCAGAAGAATGGAGAGATAGGACCGCCCTATCGCGGATTCTTTTATGCCATAGGTGCTACCAACGTCACTTTTGAAGACTGCGTCATGACAGGCAGAAGATGCTATGATAAAAGATGGATATCCCGCTCAGGCACCAAGGGCACCTACGGTCTTTCGGCAAACACCGTAAACAAGCTTGTGTTTAAAAACTGCTATCAGTCTAATTTCTGGATCACGCTTGACGAGAATAACGAAATCCATCCCGCTAAAGAGGGTGACGAGGGCGCTCTTCTCGGCCTTTCTCAGATGAGAAACGACGACGGATGCGAGGCAAGAATGTTCTGGGGTATAGGCGGATCTAATTTCTGTAAGAATATGGAATACATAGGCTGTACGCTTTCACGTTTTGATGCGCATGAGGGACTTTGCAACGGCAAAATAATAGATTCTACCGTCGTGGCGGTTGCACTCGTGGGCAAAGGTAAAATGTATATAGAAAACTCTCGCATTTTCTCCTCTACCCATGCCCTTAACGGCAATGTGTTCTTCACTTTGCGTTCTGATTACGGCTCTATCTGGGAAGGGGATATTATTACCAAGGGACTTAAGGCTTACGTTTACACTAAGTGCTCCTCGCTCCAGAATGCAACGAAATCCGAATACAAAGGAATATCCTGTATCGGTCATACTTATAATAACTGGTATTACGGATACGAATGTTATTTTCCTAACATAGAGCTTGATGAGTTGGAGCTCTACGATATAGAAACAAATCTGCCCGTGCCTAAGGGAACAGAGGTGATTTACGCAACGGGAAACATGCGTCAAGAACCCCGCCTTCACCTTGAAAATACACTTAGAACCCATCCTTTGTATTTAGATGTTGACGAGGACGGAGACGGATTCGTAGACGGAACTAAAATACCCTTTGACGATGTTTATTCGGCTGGCGGTGTTCTCGACGAGAGCTCTTATAAGAACATCAACCCCATCGTCCCCCCGAAATATTTCAGAGCAAAAAATAATAAAAACAAGTATGTGTTCCTCGTAAACGATATGTCCTCCTTAGAGGGCGTTTCCGACGGCGGATTCTTTGGCAAAACCGAGTTTGTCTCTGATGACGAAACCTACGTTGGAACGAGCCATTCGGAAAAGGAAACCAAAACCTTTAAGTTTATAAAGCTTAGCTAATTGCTTTCTCTAAGATACACGTATCAAAAAAACGCTTGCTCCTGCTATTTGCGGGGGTAAGCGTTTTTTGCTTTG
Organism: Eubacteriales bacterium; assembly: GCA_045656445.1. Classification (GTDB taxonomy): domain Bacteria; phylum Bacillota; class Clostridia; order Oscillospirales; family CAG-272; genus UBA1740. Next base: position 20,235 of record JAZORD010000046.1, read on the forward strand.
AAACTGTTATTTATTAAGATTTCTTATATAATGGAATATGTATTGCTGGGCAACTCCGGCGTATCTACCAAGTGTATTGGGGTCAAGTGAACCGTCAAAATATTCATCTATTGCGCGGCGCATCCAAACGTCTATTGGAAATGCTTCAAGATTTCCAAAGCCAAAAAGTGCAGCGCAAGACGCAACCTTTTCACCTACGCCGAGTATTTCGGTAAGTCGGTTTTTTGTATACTCGTAAGAGCGAGCTGCTCCTATCAAATCAAGGTTTATCTCACCTGTGGCAACACGCCGCGCCGCATCATAGAGATATTTATATCTGAATCCGGGGTTTGACAGCTTCATTTTTTCGGGGTTTTCGTAAACGTCCTTCGCTGTCGGGAAGGTATAACACGAGCCGCACTCGCGGCAAAGTTTTTCACACGGGGTGGAGCTGATTTTGCCAAGAGGACAGACTTTAACATTTTCTTGTAAACAAATATTTACGCCATATTCGGCGGCAAGCCTGCGAATCATACCTCTTATTCTGGGTATGTTATTATTTTGCGATATTATAAAAGAAAACAGTGCTTCCCACGGGTCCTGTTTAAGTATAGCGATGCCGCAAGCGGCATCTGCCGCTGCCTTTAGCCAAGCAGAGCTTGTCCTTTTAACAATATCCTCTTTTATTTTCTCATAATCTGTGCACAGTGTGAAATATGGGATGGCGACACTGTGAAAATCCTCGTCAGTCATGCCGATAAAATAAAGCTCGCCTGCTTTCTCTTGAGCAGCTATTATGATTTTTTTGCCCACCACCGTCATATATTCAACGTAATCCTCAGACTTAGATATAAGCTCGTATCTGAAGCACTGTCCGCATTCAAAGGTATCTTTGAGGTCATACCGACCAAGTCCGAAAACCCGTATTGCTTCTCTGCCGTCAGGCATATTTATTCTTTCGTAAAACATTTTGTGTGTTCCTCTTGAAAAATCTGTTGGTTTGTTGTATAATAATTGTGTATATTATTTTTTATTATTTTAACATAGTTTCAGTTTTAATTCAAGTTGTTCGGGAGATTTTGATGGAGCAAATTTATACCATACCGGTAAATGAAGCATTTGACGAGGTTATAAGCCGCAGGGAGTGCGGATGTCCGTTTTGCGTTCTGTATAGGAGATTGCAGAACGATGAGCTTGACATAATACTCGGTGCGTCTATGATGGAGCCGGATATAAGAATGAAAACCAATGAGCAGGGCTTTTGTCTGACTCACTACAATATGATGCTGAAAAGAAAGCGTATGCTTGGCATGGCTTTGATGCTGGAAAGCCATCTTGCCGAGGTTGAGAAGAAAATCGATGGTAAAGCTCTTTTCGGAAGCAAGGTGCAGACTAGTATATCGGCTCTTGAAGCGCTAAATTGTGATTGCTACGTTTGCTCCCGCATCAATAAAAATCTTTCCGCTATGATAGCCACGGCGGTATATCTATTTGAGAGCGACTTTAATTTCAGAGGTAGATTTGCGAAGGCTCCGTATTTCTGTCTTCCGCACTATAAGGCAATGATTGAATACGCATCAAAGAAAATGCCGAAGCGAGTCTTTTCTGAATTTTACGAGATAGCTCACGGAATAGAAAAAAGCTATGCTGAGTCACTCAAGGGTGATGTTTCCTGGTTCTGTAAAAAATTTGACTATCAGTATGAAGAGGAGCCGTGGTACAATTCCAAGGACTCGGTTTACAGAAGCATAAAATTCCTGTCGGGCGAGCTTCTGCAGGATGACTAGGAGGGTGTTATGATAATAGAAAAAATAAACATCAAAAGCTTTGGTATGATAACCGATATGACGCTTGAATTTTCTCACGCAATAAACGTCATAGAGGGAGAGAACGAGGCAGGAAAAAGCACAGTAGCCGCCTTTATCAAATATATGCTTTACGGGTTTGATAACGGCGAGGATAAAGAAAATCTCTCCGAGCGCAACAAGCGCCTTAACTGGACCAGTGGAAGAGCAGAGGGGTCAATGACTGTGCTGGTAAAGGATAAAAGGTACCTTATAAGCCGTTCTACCGTGCTTGCGGAAGGAACTTCCCGCCCTACCTATAAAGAGGAGTCTACCATAATTGACCTAGAAACCGGCTCCCCCGTTTTTGGCAAGATGCCCGCGGGCGAGGTGTTTTTCGGAGTTGACAGCGAGCTGTTTGAAAACACAGCCTTCGTCGGTCAGATAGGTGATTCTAAAATTAACGCAGACTCGGTAAAGGAGTCTATTGAAAATATTCTGTTTTCGGGCAGCGAGCGCATAAATAATCAACGCGCAGCATCCAAGGTTTCGGTCAAAATGGAAAACCTGCTTCACACGAATGGTATGGGGGGTGTTATATACGACCTTATGCGCCGTTCGGACGAGCTTGCAGCAAGGTTCAAGCAGGCAGACGAGGATAACAGGGAGATACTCTCAAAGGAGGCAAAGCTGCACGAAATCAAATCCTCGCGCGAGGAGGAAGTCTCACGCAAGGAGGGGCTTTGTGACCTTGATACCTGTTACCGCAACGTAGTAATAATCAGAGATTTCGACAAGCTTCACGAGCTTGAAAGCGAATACGATGCAAAAAGCGAGGAATATAATAATTTCATTGCGGATAATACGAGGGCGCAGTTCGTTCCAAACGCTCAATATCTTACTGACATAGCCGTCGTGCGCAGGAGCGTGGACGATGCATACAACACGCTTGTTGAGGCAACCCAGAGCTATACCGATGAAAAGAACGCCGTAGGTATAACGAGAGAGATTGAGGGCGCAATTGAGCTTGCCGACGAGAACGGAGGAGAAAAGGAAATTCTCAGAAAGGCGAGGGGGCTGAGATTCTCAATGATTAAAAACATCGTTGGAATAGTCCTGGGCGCGCTTGCTGCCATCGGTGTCATAGTTTATGAAATAGCGGCGAAGGGAGCTTTTGCCGGTGTTTTCCCGAGAATAGCTTTCGGTCTTGTCGGTGCGGCGGGCGTAGCGTTTGCGGTAGCAATGATTTACTCTCTGCTGAAAAACCAAAGCGGTCTTGAAGCTGTTATTAAGAGGTTTTCTACATCATCCCTTGCCGATCTCACCGAAAAAATTACTGTAATAGCCGAGGCGCGCGCGAAGCGGGACGGAATGATACGTTCTACGGAAAACGCAAGGCTTGCCGTCTGTCGAGCAAAGGAATCTTATGAAAAGGCAAAGGCTGAGCTTCTTGAGGTTATTCTCCGATGGGGAGAAGAGCCGCCGCACGCAGGACTTAACGAATTCCTTGACGGACTTGAGGAAAAGGCGAGGGTTTTCCTTGAGGCCGAAAAGACGCTTCTTGATGAAAAGGTCGATATTGAGATGCGCGTTCGTGAGCTGAGAGCTAAACTCGCAGGAAAAAGCGAGATTGATATAAGAGCGCAAGTATCTCCGCTTAAAAGAAAGGTTTTAAGCGAAATAGACCACGAATCTATTCTTGAGGGAATAGAGGATTGCAAAATAAAAATTGCAGCACAGGACGTGCTTGCCGGGGAGGTCGAAAGGGAGCTTTTTGCTCTTAAAGCAAACGCAATAGACCCAGGCGAGCTATATTCAAAAATACAGGAAAACGACGCTCGAATAGAGGAGCTTAAGCAGCAGCACAAGGCATATTATGTAGCTCTTAAAGCCATCGAGAACGCAAGTGATAACCTGCGTGATGAAATATCTCCCCGTCTTGGCGAATATTCCACAGGGCTTATGGAGATTATGACGAATAAAAAATATACCTCGTTTGACGTAAGTGACGGCTTGAAGGTTACCTTCAAGGATGGGCTTGGCAATGATAAATCTGTTGATTTTCTCTCAGGCGGAACGAGGGACCTCGCATACATAGCCGTCCGTATGGCGCTTATTGATATGCTCTATACTGAAAAGCCACCCATCTGCTTCGATGAGAGCTTTGCTCATCAGGATAACATAAGGGCAAAATCTATGATGAAGGCTATCCATGCGCTTGCGGAGGATGGACATCAGAGCTTTATATTCACCTGCAGGGCGCGGGAAGGGGCGCTTGCCACCGAGCTTTCAAAGAAAACCGAGGTTTTCAAGCTTTCAAGAAGCGAGGAAGCAATAGTTTAGTAAGAAAAATCATAAGAAGGGCAGATGCAAATGTCAAAACGGATACTTGTTATAGGAAGCTCCAATATGGATCTTTCTCTCAATATGTATAAGCTTCCCGAAAAGGGAGAAACCCTGCTTGACGACGGCGGAGTCGCCTATACTCCGGGCGGTAAAGGTGCTAACGCGGCGATTGCTTTTAAAAGACTTGGCGCAGACTGTGTGTTTGCCACCAAGCTCGGCGCGGATATGCACGGTCAGAAGCTCTACGAATATTTCAAGAGCAACGGAATAAATACCTCTAATATAAAGGTCGACCGAGATTTTCCCACGGGCTTTGCTGCAGTTATCAAGGAGTCGGACGGTCAAAACAGAATAATATACTATCCCGGCGCAAATACGCACATAACAAAGGAAAACCTCATGGAAGCCTTTTCCTGTATGCCGGACGCTGTCTACATAGGCTTTGAGGTATCCTTTGAGGTAGCTCTTCTTGCAGCAAGAATAGCAAGCGAGCGCTCCGTGCCGATATTCATTGACGCAGCGCCTGCAGATAAAAATCACGCGCTTGAGCTTTTGCCATACGTCGAGGTGTTTAGCCCCAACGAAAGCGAAACGAAGGAATACACGGGCATTCTTCCGCAGGGAGTGGATTCCTCCCTCAGAGCCGCCCTCGCGCTTTGGAAACGCGTTAAGTGCAGGTATCTTGTCATAAAGCAGGGCGCAAGAGGAGTATTTATTTATGACGGAAAGCATTACAGCATAGTGTCTGCATACCGGCCGGACAAGATAGTCGATTCAACGGCTGCGGGAGATGCCTTTACGGCTGCCCTTACCCTTGAATATTTAAGGTGCGGAGATATTATGCGTGCGGCAAAATACGGAGCTGCCGCAGGCGCTCTCACAGTGTCAAGAGAGGGAGCGTCCTCTTCGATGCCGACCGCTGAGGAGCTTTCAGACTTTATAAGCAGAAGACCCCAGCAATAATAAATTTAACAAGGGGAGCTTTATGAATTATAATTTTTCCGAAATAACCTTTCCGTCTAAGGACGGGAAGCACACCATCTATGCCGAGCTATATACCCCTAAGCTTCGCTCGGCAAAGGGCATAATACAGCTAGCGCACGGAATGATAGATTACGTAGGACGTTATGAAAGGCTTGCCGATTATCTTACCGGCGAGGGATATATATTTGCGGGACACCATCACTTAGGACACGGCAAATCTGCATCTCGTAGTGAGGATTTCGGTATATTTGCCGAAAAGGGCGGTATAGACCTTCTCATAGCCGATATGCACACGATGAATAAGTACCTGCGGGATACCTTCCCCACGCTGCCGCTGATAATTATGGGTCATAGTATGGGCTCTTTTATAACCAGACTTTACATAGAGGAACACCCGCACAGTATGCGTGGAGTCATAATTCACGGAACGAGCGGACCTAATCCGCTTTTGCCGTTTGGCAGGACTCTTGCCTCGCTGATTTCCAAGCTAAAGGGACCAAGACACAGAAGCAGGCTTATAACCAAGCTTGCATTTGGTTCGTATAACTCAAAATTCCCTAAATCCGAAGGAAGCAACGCTTGGCTTACGAGGGACGTTGAGAGGGTTTCGGGCAGAGCTGAGGATAAATATACCGGCTTTTTATTCACGGTGTCGGGATATGCCGACCTTTTCGATATGATAAAAAGAGCGAACTCTCATAGCTGGTTTTCGGAATATCCAAAGGAGCTTGCCACTCTTGTAATCAGCGGAGATATGGACCCCGTCGGCAATTACGGCAAGGGACCGGATTACGTATATAAACACCTTTTAATTGCGGGGTGCAAAAAGGTAGATATAAAAATGTACGAGGGGGCAAGACACGAGCTCTTTAATGAAACAAACAGTGAAGAGGTATTTGCCGATATAGTAGGGTGGGTCGACGGCGTAATATGATACACTCTTTGGCAATAACAGGACCCACAGCATCCGGAAAAACCGCAATTTCAATAGAGCTTGCAAAGACTCTGTCGGCTGAGATAATCTCCTGCGATTCTATGCAGATATATAAAGAGATGAACATAGGAACGGCAAAGGCTACGGAAAAGGAGCAAAGCGCCGTGCCGCATCATATGCTGGACATCGTATCACCTCTTGATAATTTCAGCGTTGAGGCATATAGGGAAGCTGCAATTGCAGCAGCCCTTGACATAAGCTCTCGTGGAAAGCTGCCGATGCTCGTTGGCGGTACGGGGCTTTACGTCGACGCGCTCATGCGCGCGCCTATGCGTTGCGTGCCCGAGAGCTCTCGTGAATACAGAGATGCAGTTTTAGATAAGATAAAAACAGAAGAGGACATCCTTGCGCTTTGGGAAAGACTTAGGGAAATAGACCCTGAGTCTGCCGCGGCGATACACAAAAACAACGTCAGGCGCGTAATTCGCGCGCTTGAGATATACGAGGTGACGGGGAAGACTAAAAGCAGCCTTGACGCGCTCTCAAAAAAGGAGAGCTCGGATATAAGGCTCGATATGATAACGCTTGATTTTCATAACAGAGAAAACCTTTATTTAAGAGTTGACAGGCGGGTTGATGAAATGCTTGATGGGGGACTTGTCGAGGAGGTGGAGTCGCTTTACCGGCGAGGACTCCTTATGCCGAAAACAACCGCGTCGCAGGCAATAGGATATAAGGAAACGGTGAGCTATCTTAACGGTGAAATATCACTTGACCAGGCGCGTGAGCTGATAAAGCTTTCCACAAGAAGATACGCCAAGCGCCAGCTCACCTGGTTTAGACACGAGGCGCGCGCATACCGTCTTTACATTGATAATGAAGAAGGGCAAATGCGTAGTACTCCCGAAATCATAAATGAAGCAAAGGACGCCGCACGGCGTTTCACAGAAGGATTTAATAAATGAACTTAACGCAGATAAAAGAAGAAATTTCAAACGGAGCCCTTGAAAAATACGGGCATCTTTACTGCGATATACCATATCAAACAAAGCGGTTTATTAAGGCTCTTGATTCCTTCGGCGAGCTTTACGGTAAGGACCGCGAGGTTATGGTCTTCTCCGTCCCCGGAAGAAGTGAAATATCAGGAAACCATACTGACCACAATCTCGGTTGCGTTCTTGCAGGCGCTATCAATAGAGATATAATTGCCGTTGCCGCAAAAAACGACGAAGGAATTATTCGCTTTCATTCCGACGGTTATCCGGAGGAAGCGGTCGATATTCAAAAAACCGACACGCCTCTGAATTTTAAGGAATACACATCAGCCGCTCTTATAGCGGGAATGACCCGCGGATTTTTGAATAACGGTCACACGGTCGGCGGATACGACGCCTACGCAACCTCAGAGGTGCTTCAGGGAAGCGGTATATCATCCTCTGCAGCGTACGAGGTAATGCTCGGTAATATTTTAAATCATCTTTATAACGGCGGAAAAATAGAAAATACGGAAATCGCAATTTTGTCAAAATACGCCGAGAACGTATTCTTCGGTAAGCCATCGGGACTTATGGACCAGATGGCGTGTGCTGTCGGCGGATTCGTGTATATAGATTTTGAGAACAGCGAAGCGCCCGAAGTGGAGAGAATAGACTTTTCTCTTTCTGACAGAGGATATACAATGTGTATAGTAAACACGGGTGCCAGCCACGCAGACTTGAATGAGGACTACGCTCTGATTCCCGGCGAAATGTGCGCTGTTGCAAAGCTTCTCGGAAGAAAGACTCTGCGGGGTCTAAGAGAAGAGGATATAGTCAAAAATCTTAATAACATACGCCGTCTTGTCGGTGACAGAGCCGTTCTCCGCTCGCTTCACTTCTTAAGAGAAAACGAGAGGGTGGGCAAAATTAAGGAGGCTCTAAAGGCAGGCGACCTCGAATCCTTCTTTTTTGGGATTAAGGAATCAGGCAGGTCGTCCTTCGAATATCTTCAAAACGTCTATTCGAATTCAAACGTAGGGGAACAGGGGCTTTCTCTTGCACTTGCTTTGACCGAGGGATATTTCAAAAACGGCGGCGCAGTCTGCCGCGTCCATGGCGGAGGCTTTGCCGGAACAATACAGCTTTTCCTTAAAAAAGAGGACGTGCCGGGATATATAAAATATATAAACGCAGTGTTTGGCGAAGGTGCAGCAGAGGAATATAGCGTGCGGCCGGACGGCGCGGTAAGACTTTTTTAGTCCGATTTATAGTACAGATAACCCTTTATAATATACGCAGAAAGTCACTGTAAACAAAGGAGATAATTATGGCAACCAAGAAAACACAAACCACAAATACCGTAGAGAAGGTAGCTCCCGCTGATAAGAAGGCAGCGGTAGAAACCGTGATGTCAAGAATCGAGCGAGAGTGCGGAAAGGGCTCTATTATGAGACTTGGGGAGAATGCCGCAATGAACGTTTCGGCCGTTTCCACCGGCTCTCTTACACTTGACTTTGCTCTTGGCATCGGAGGTATTCCGAGAGGAAGAATAACCGAAATATACGGACCGGAGTCCTCAGGTAAAACCACCATTGCGCTTCACGTAGTTGCAGAGGTGCAAAAGCAGGGCGGTGAGGCAGCGTTTATAGACGCAGAGCACGCGCTCGACCCAGTTTACGCAAAAAAGCTTGGCGTAGATATAAATAATCTCCTGGTCTCTCAGCCTGATTGCGGAGAGCAGGCGCTTGAGATTGCCGAAACGCTCGTTAATTCAGGAGCGATAGATATTATTGTAATAGACTCGGTAGCGGCTCTTGTTCCCCGTCAGGAGATAGAGGGCGATATGGGCGCGTCGCACGTCGGAATACAGGCTCGCCTTATGTCGCAGGCTATGAGAAAGCTTTCCGGCTCAATAGCGAAATCAAACTGTATAGTTATATTTACCAACCAGCTTCGCGAGAAGGTTGGAGTAATGTACGGTAATCCCGAGGTAACGACAGGCGGCCGCGCGCTCAAGTTCTACGCGTCTGTGAGAATAGACGTGCGTCGCGCAGAGGTGCTTAAAAACGGAAGCGAGGTATACGGCTCTCACACTAAGTGTAAGGTCGTTAAAAACAAGGTAGCTCCCCCCTTCAAAACGGCGGAATTTGACATACTGTACGGCTCCGGAATATCCAAGTCATCAGAGATAATCGACCTTGCCATTCAGCTTGAAATAGTTGAAAAGAGTGGGGCTTGGTTCTATTTTGACGGAGATAGACTCGGTCAGGGCAAGGACAACGTAAGAAAGCTCATAGAGAGTGATAAGGAGCTTATGGACAGGCTTGAGACTCTCGTCAGGGAAAAGGTTAAGAACAGACCTATTGACGAGGATGCGATGGCAGACGACGATTTCGAGATTAAGGATTTTGACGATAGCGAAGCGTAATTTAATCTTATTTGCAGGCCGTCTTAATAAAATTAGGGCGGCCTCTCTGTTTTGGAGGTGCTTATCTTGAAGGTTGTATATATAAAGCCATCGAGCGCTAAGGGATACCTGCGTATCGGTGTTTTGGACGGAGAAAAAAATCTTTCCTTTACGGTTGCCGAGCGAGAATACGCCGATGCCGGCTCAGTTTTGCCGGGCGACAGCTTAGATGCGGAGCTCCTCTCGGCTCTTAAGCTCGCAGACGAGAGATACAGAGCTAGGACAAAGGCTCTGAGAGTCCTCTCCTATGGGGATAACAGCGAGGGTATGCTGATGAGAAAGCTCACTGCCGCCGGCATCAGCCGCGGCGTTGCCTGCGAGGTTGTTTCCGAGATGGTTGCGCTGGGCTATATAAATTCTCGGCGGCAGCTTGAAAAGCTTGTGTCAAGCGAGGTTAATATAAAAAACTCAGGTCCTAGGAAACTTATACCGAAGCTCGTTTCAAAGGGATATAAGAAAAGCGAGGTCGAAGAGGTTATAGATGACCTTATTTCTCGCGGTGAAATTGATTTTGACGAGGCAAAGGAAAGATTACTTCAAGACGCTTCTGAGGAAGAATATAAGAAAATATTATACAAAAACGGGTACTCTGTATGTTAAAAAGATTCATAAGCTATTATAAGCCGCATATAAGGCTTTTTGCCTTTGATATGGTTGCAGCTATAATAGTTGCTGTTGCAAGCCTTTTTTATCCATCGATAGTAAAAGAAATAATAAACGAATACGTGTTTGATGAAACTCCGAAGAGGCTTATAATATGGTCGGCTGTGCTCCTTGGCCTTTATATTATTAAGGCGTATTTTAACTACGTTATGGGATATTACGGTCACGTCGTAGGAGTCAGAATGCAGGCTGATATGAGAAGGGATTTGTTTAAAAAGTATGAATCTCTTCCGTTTTCTTACTTTGACGACCATAAGACCGGCGACCTTATATCAAGACTCTCAAACGACCTTTTTGACGTGGCAGAGCTTGCTCACCACGGTCCCGAAAATCTCTTTTTGTCGATTCTTATGCTTGCAGGCTCGTTTGGTGTGCTGATGAGCATAAATGTAACTCTCACCCTCATAATGTTCGCAATAATTCCCTTTATAGTTCTCTTTACTGTAATCTCCCGAAGGTCTATGATGAAGGCTATGGCGCAGTCAAGAAAAGAGATGTCAGCGATAAACGTGAACGTTGAAAATTCGGTGAGCGGTGTTCGCGAAACCAAGTCCTACGTCGCAGAGCATCACGAAATATGTAAATTCAACTCTTCAAATAAGAGGTTTCTCAAAGCAAGAACCGAGGCAATGTTCTCTCTTGGACTTTTTCATTCGGTGATGCAGTTTCTTAAGGACCTGCTATACCTCGTTATTATATTTATCGGCGGACTTTTCCTTTACTACGAAAAAATAGATCCCGGTGAATTTACAGCTTTCATACTCTATATAAGTATGTTCCTTGACCCAATAAACCGCTTTGTAACTCTCTTTGAGCAAATGCAGGAGGGCATGTCGGGATACACCAGATTTCACGAGATAATGAATGAGGAATCGGAAATCGACAACGGCACGGTGGAGCTTGATGAGGTAGGCGGTGAAATAGTTTTCGATAACGTTTCCTTTGGCTACACTCAAGGCGCAGAGGCTGACGAAAAGCTTGTCATATCAAATATGAGTCTTCGAATAGAAGCCGGCAAAACGCTTGCCCTCGTCGGTCCGTCCGGTGGCGGAAAAAGCACTATTTGCAATCTTATCCCAAGGTTTTATAATATAAATTCGGGTAGGGTAACCCTTGACGGAGTGGATATAAGAGATATAAGGCTTCAAAGCCTTAGAAAGAATATCGGTATAGTTTCTCAAAATATCTTCCTCTTCGACGGCACTGTAAGGGATAATATAGCATATGGAAATCTTGACGCTACGGAGGAAGAAATCGTTTCGGCTGCCAAAAAGGCGAATATTCACGATTATATAATAACTCTTGACAAAGGCTACGACACCGAGGTCGGTGAGCGCGGAGTCAAGCTCTCCGGCGGTCAGAAGCAAAGAATTGCCATAGCAAGAGTCTTCCTCAAAAACCCGAAGCTGCTTATACTTGACGAAGCGACGAGCGCTCTTGATAACGTCACCGAAATGCAGATTCAGGCATCCCTTGAGGAGCTGTCCGCAGGCAGAACTGTTATAGTCGTTGCCCACAGGCTCTCTACCGTTAAGGGCGCGGATGAAATAGCTGTTATAGACAACACGGGTATAGTAGAAAAGGGAACGCACGAGGAGCTTCTTAGGTTAGACGGAGAATATAAAAAGCTTTATTCCTATCACATCAGAACGGTATAAGAAATGAACGGAAATCTTGGCAAAAGAGAATTTATAAAAGGAGCAAAGGATGGGATGCCTATATGTATAGGCTATCTTTCGGTTGCCTTTGCCTTCGGCATATTTGCAACCGGGCTTGGACTCTCGGTATGGGAAGCTGTTTTTATATCAATGTTCAACGTAACCTCTGCGGGTCAGCTTGCAGGCGCGCCGATAGTAGCAGCGCGTGGTTCTGTAATTGAGCTTGCCTTGACCCAGCTCGTTATCAACGCAAGATATTCTCTGATGTCGGTGTCGCTTTCTCAGAAAATGGACAGGACGGTAACGCTAAAGGATAGATTCGCAATAGCCTTCGTTAATACCGACGAGGTTTTTGCGGTGGCGTCGGGAAGAGATGGGCTGGTTGGCAGAGCTTACCTTTACGGTCTTATATTACCGTCGTTTTTTGGCTGGACACTTGGAACACTTATAGGCGCTGTGTGCGGCAATATACTCCCTGCCATAATTATATCCGCCCTCGGAATAGCGATATATGCTATGTTCATTGCCATAATCGTTCCCGCGGTCAAAACGAATCTGAAAACCGCCTTTGCGGTGCTTTCGGCAATTGTTTTGTCCTGCTTATTTAAATACTTACCCGTGTTAAATACGGTGCCGTCAGGCTTCGTTATAATAATATGTGCGGTCAGCGTCAGTGCACTATTTGCACTGATAGCGCCTATCCCCGACGAAAAGGAGGCAGCAGACGGTGAATGAGATACTGACCTTTTTTCTCTACCTACTCGTTATGGCGGGCGTCACCTATCTTGTAAGAATGCTGCCGCTGGTGTTTTTTCGCAAGAAAATAAAGTCGCGTTTTATACGCTCCTTTCTCTACTATGTACCGTACGCGGTGCTCGCGTCAATGACCGTGCCGGCAATATTTTATTCAACAGGCTCGCTTCCGTCTGCAATTTTGGGAACGGCTGTTGCAGTAATCGTATCCTATTTCGGAAAAAGCCTGGTTACAGTTGCGGCAAGCTCGGCACTTTCGGTTTTAATAACGGAGATTATTTTAAAATATCTATAAAAAACAGCATCTCATCGGCTACAAAACCAAAAGATGCTGTTTTTTATTTAAGTACTGTTCTTTTTATATCTTAAAAATCATATCTCCGTATGTGGGCATCGGCCACGCCTCGCGCGCCGTTAGAACCTCCATCTCGTCTACAACCTTGCGAAGAGCTGACATTTTTGCTTCTACGGTGTCCTTGTAGTAGAAAGCCGCCTCCTCATCGCACTTTTTAAGAACCGCGGTTTTCTCGGCTCTCTCAAGGGCAGTGTAGGCGTCGTAGGTTTTTGAAAGAAGTGTCGAGAGCTTATCTATAACAACACTTTCACACTCAACGTTTACATTCTTTACCGCCGCGCGCTTTGCGTTCACACGCTCAGAAAGCTCACCGATATATCTTGAAACCGCAGGAATGATATCGCGAATGGTCATCTCAAGCATAGTGCGCGCCTCAATATTCTTAATTTTCCTATAGCTTTCAAAGAGTATCTCGCGGCGCGAGCGCATCTCGGTTTCGCTCATTACACCGAATTTTGTAAACAAAAGTATGTTTTTTTCGTCAGTAAAATGCTCGTATGCCTCAGGTGAGGTCTTGAAGTTTGAAAGTCCTCGCTCCATAGCCTCCATTTCCCATTCGTTAGAATAGGAGTTGCCGGCAAAAAGTATTCTCCTGTGAGTCTTAAAGGTGTCGGCAAGAAGTTTGTCAAGCGCCCCGTCAAAGTCGGGGGCGCCCTCAAGAATATCCGCAAACTCTGAGAAGGAATTTGCAACAGCCGTATTGAGTACTATGTTTGAGAGAGCGATGTTCTGAGATGAGCCCACCATTCTGAATTCGAACTTATTGCCTGTGAATGCAAACGGTGAGGTTCTGTTTCTGTCGGTGTTGTCGCGTCTTATCGATGGAACTGATGCTACGCCGAAGGACATATATTTAGCGTCCTTTTTGGAGTAAACCGAGCCCTCTATGATAGAATCTATAATTCTTTCAAGCTCGTCGCCGAGGAAAATGGAAATTATAGCGGGCGGCGCCTCGTCACCGCCAAGGCGATGGTCGTTTCCTGCCGTAGCTGCGGAAATTCTGAGAAGGTCCTGATACTCGTCAACCGCCTTTATAACTGCGGCAAGCATAAGTAAAAACAGCTTGTTTTCAGCAGGGGTTTTTCCCGGCTTCAAAAGATTTACACCGGAATCCGTTCCGAGCGACCAGTTGTTGTGCTTTCCGGAGCCGTTTATTCCCACGAAGGGCTTTTCGGCGAGAAGGCACGCCATCTTATATTTTGGCGCAATCTTACGCATGTACTCCATTGTAAGCAGATTGTGGTCAACTGCTATGTTTGTGGTGGAGAATATGGGAGCAAGCTCGTGTTGAGAGGGGGCTGCCTCGTTGTGCTTGGTTTTTGCGGATATTCCAAGCCGCCAAAGCTCCTCGTCAAGCTCCTTCATAAAGGCGTTTACTCTCGGAGGAAGAACACCGAAATAATGGTCCTCAAGCTCCTGACCCTTAACAGCGGGTGCTCCGAAAAGAGTACGGCCGCAGTAGAAAAGGTCGCGCCTATTAAGGAAATCCTCCTCGTCTATAAGAAAATATTCCTGCTCAGCTCCAACGGTGGGGGTAACACGTTTCGTTGCGGTGTCGCCAAAAAGGCGTAAAATTCTAAGCGCCTCAGCGCATATGGCGTCCATAGAGCGAAGAAGCGGAGTTTTAGTATCCAACGCCTCACCCGTGTAAGAGCAAAACGCCGTGGGAATATAAAGCGAGCCGTCCTTTATGAAGGCGTAGGACGCGGGGTCCCAAGCGGTATATCCTCTTGCCTCAAAGGTTGCCCTAAGACCGCCGGAGGGGAATGAGGATGCATCCGGCTCGCCCTTGATAAGCTCCTTGCCTGAGAATTCCATTATAGCCTTGCCTCCGCCAACGGGAGTTAAAAAAGCGTCGTGCTTTTCAGCCGTAACACCCGTAAGGGGCTGGAACCAGTGCGTAAAGTGCGTTGCGCCGTGCTCAATAGCCCAATCCTTCATAGCGCCGGCAACGACATCTGCAATGCTTGCATCTATTTCCTTTCCCATAGCCATGGTGTTTATAAGCGATTTATAAACGTCCTTGGGAAGTCTTTCCCTCATAACGTCCTCGCTGAAAACGCAGGAAGCAAATATATCGGGAATACGCTTGTTTTCCATCTCAAAATCCAACCTTTTTAGATAAATTTGCATAAATTAACATTTTGACAAATATATTATATACTATTGTTAGGGGAAAGTCAATGTTTTTTACTATTGACTTTTATATATGCTGATGTTATAATAATGAGGTGTGAATGTCAAAGAATTAAAAGGATTTATAAATGTATTACATAACCCTAGACCTTGAGTGGAATCAGGCATACGCTGAAAAGGCGCTAGCCGTCCAGAAAAGGCTATCCCGACGTCTGCGCGGTGAGGTTATTCAAATAGGCGCGGTGAAGCTAGATAAAAATATGAGGCCCTGCGGCTCCTACCAGATAATCGTTAAGCCTAAGTATTTCAAAAAAATACATAAGCACGTGTCGGTTCTTACGGGTATAACGCAGGAGCAAATGGACCTCGGTGTCAGCTTGCCGGAGGCTGCTGAAAGATTTCGCAAATGGTGCGGCAAGGATTTCGCCTTTTTAACATGGGGACCTGACGATATACCGATGCTCAAGGAAAATTTCAGAGTACACGACTTACCTTCGTCGTGGCTTGATGCAAACTACGACCTGCAGCTTATATTTAATAGGCAGACTGATGACGGAACGAAGCAACGCTCACTTGAATACGCAATGGAGCATTTTGAAATTCCCCTCACCCTGCCGGCGCACGATGCACTCAACGATGCGTATTTCACCGCTCTCGTTGCCGCGCGCCTTAACGTAGAAGAAGGCATAAAAACCTATAACGTGCGTCGAGGCATACTTCTTGAGGAATATGTGATAGGCGATGCGGACGCAGGTGAGGACGGATACGTAACCATAACCGAGCTGCTTGATGATGACTGCGTTAAGTCGCCCGTGTGTCCCGTTTGCTCGCAAAAGCTTGCAATGAATCTAAAATGCCTTCACTCAAAGGGGCAGAGATATACCTATTTTTACAGCTGTAAAAATGACGGCAATATGCTTCTGTCGTTAAAGCTGCACCGCAATTTTAACGAAACCTGGAGGGCAAAGCGCACGCTTGAGCTTGCCGATGAAGCGCGTATAGAGGAATTTAAAAAAGGACTTGAGCGCAGCTGTGTCAAGAGAAAATCAAGGCGCAGAAAGCCGCGCAGAAAGCCGCAAAGCGCGGCTGCTGAATAGGAATTTTAATGCAAGAGAAAGAAGAAAAATAAAAATTTTCAAAACCTCTTGCTTTTTAAAAAAAAGCGTGCTATAATTATTACACAATCAGTTATGCTTTCTATGTGTACCGGAGGTAATACATATGAAGTATGAAAATCCTACATGTGAAATAGTGTTACTCGATAGTGCGGACTGCCTTGCAGCAAGTGAAATTAATTACAATGATAGCCCGCTTGCAAACTTTTAATTGAGTAGTTGCTAAAGCATGAAGAGAAAAAGGGTGTCGCCCCAATCGGCACCCTTTTTTATTTTTTTACGGTGCACCAATCTTATTATCACCGTTAGCATAGCCAGCGGCGCACCAATAACAAAAAAGGGCAGAGTCATACGGCTCTGCCCAAAATGCTTTGTTTAATTAATAGAATACGAATACGGTGTCATTCGGATTCTTTTCAGCCTCTGTGGGAGGACCTTGATAATACTCATTCTCGTTATAATAGAACTTCGTCGAGCCGTAGAATCCCTTGTTGTTTTCTGCGACTCCGTAATGACCGCCGTTTGATATTTCCAGTCCGCCGGTATTCATTACGTAGTACTTATAATTGCCCTTGTTGCTGAGTATCTTAATGTACGCAGGCGGTGGCGTTTTGCTAAAGTTATCGTAAAGTCCGTCTGTAGGCGGCTCATAGTTGGGAGTTACCTTGGAAGCAAGGAATCCGCCGGAACCATAACTCTTTTTTATTTCCTCGTATTCCCAAGCTGTGTTACCCCACTTACCGTCGCCGTCAGTATCGGGGATATCCACGTAGCCGTCCTTATCCTTATCCTCGACCGAGTATATAGGCTCAAAGGTGGTTTTGTCAAGATGAATCGTGGTGTCCTTAGTCATAGGCGCTTTGCCGTCCTTCGAGTTTATTTGCGTGGTGCAAAGATAAACCGGAACGTCGCTCGGAACCTGCTCGTAGGTTATTTTTCTTTCAGGACCGCTGTCGTCAACAGTGAAATTTTTACCGTAATAGTATACTAAGTCGTTTATAGAAATAGATGGCTCGGACGCAAGATAGCCGTAATACCAGTTATTGTACACTCTCTTCATTATGGTCACTTCCTTGGCGCTGCTTGAATCAATGTGAACCTGAAGATTATCTATTGTAATCGAGCCGTTCCATGGTGAACCGTAGTCTTCGCGTAATGTGAAAACGTTAGTTCCGGTAGGGAATATTCTCGAATCCTTAAGCAACATCTCTCCGCCGCCTGTAAGAGCGATAGTGGTAACAGTTGAGTTTATAATCTTACCGCCGTAAAGACCCTCGTGCGCGTCATAGCGCGAAAGCATACAGTCTTCATATACAAAGTTTTTGCAAAGGTTAGTGCCGCCGACACCCCAGTACATCTGATAGCCTACCTCACCACCGTCGTCAGTCTTTGCTTGGGTGGGGAAGATTTCCATACAGGACTGCGCTCCCTGGTCGCCTTCCTTGGCAGGCGTTATCACGTGTCCGCTGTTGAGGTCGCTAACCGTAATCCAGAAGTTCGTCTGAGTGCAGCCCTTGAACGTGATATTGTTAGCGGTATCTCCACCAAGGTCGTAAGTGCCGCCTGTGCCATCGCCGGATTTAGCAGGTCTTCTGTAGCATCTTCTGCCCGTCACAACGCAGTCCTCAAAAAGAACGTCGCTGCAACGCTCGGCATAATAGAAGCCGCGATAGGTCGAACCTACGAACAGAATTTCCCCGGAGCTGTTAACGCAATCACTCCATTGAGCCTCGTCGGTAACTTTGTGCGTAACGTTTTTGACGGTGGTATAGGAACGGTTTACGACAATACCTCTTGAGATGTATGGTGAAACGGTATCTCTGACTCCGTCTACCATACGTATACAGTTATACTGGGATGCTCTGGTGGTAAATTCGCCGTTCTCGAGAGTTATGGGCTCAAGTCCGTCAAGCTTCAAAATCTCAAGCGAGGAAAGAGCTATATAATCGTAAGCTATGGGAGTGTCAGGAGAAACGTTTCCGTCCTTATCTATAACTATTACCTCGGTCATAGAAACGCCGGCGTAAGCGCCGTAGCCTTTACGCCTGTATAGATTGTGCTTCTCGTTACTCGTAATCAAAAGAGCGCCGTATTTAAAGCCATCGCCAAGGTCTATTTTTTTGGTATCTCTGTTAAGACCGTCGGCAATGATTTTATCAAGAATTTTCTTTTGATTTGCGTTGTTTTCTCTAAGAATTGCAGATCCGAAATCAGACTGAACGCTGAAAACGGGTCTGTTCCAAGAATCGTTATTATTTTTGTTTCCTTCCTTCGCGCCTATCTTTCTGTCATCTACGATGAACTTGGCGCCGTTCCAGTTGACGTTTGTCATAACCGGAATGGAGACGGGTGTCCCACCCACAACGGGAGATTCCAAATAATAGGTCTTGCCCGCTGTTGCCGTAACCAACTGACCGCCTGCATTAGCCTTAACGTGAGCTTCGTATATTGCTTTATAGTCATTGGTCTTGCCGTCGCCCTTGGCTCCGAAGTCATCGTAGTTTATAACGCTCGCTTCAAAAGCATCATAAACGTTGCCGGTAAAGTTAATCTCGCCGTTGGCAAGGATTATCTTGGCCGCGGCAAAGGCGTCAAGCGCATCGGAAAGCATATTATCGTAAGCGCATTCTATAACCATCTGACCGTTGCTGTTTACGCTTATCTTAAAGCCCTTGGGGAGCGCATTGGGGTTTTTATCCACGTGCTTTATAATTATGGATTTGTCAGCATTATCAATATCCACTATCTCAAGCCAGTATCCCGCTCTCTTATAAAGAAGATCCTGAAGCTCCTGTGCTGCCGTTTTGTAAAGCGAAGCATCCTTATAGGATTCATCTATGGCTATCGTGTAGCCTTTGATATCGGTTTCGTTTATCTTAAGCGCTGTAATGCGGTAGTCATCCTGGATATACTCAACAATCTGGTCCGGAGTCATAATTACGTCCCAAATCTCATCGGGCTCATCTATAAGACCGATTATATCGTCGCCAAACTCCTCAATAGCCTCAGCAAGCTTCTCATAAGAGCCTGCGTTGATAATAACCTTTGTGCCAACTATCTTGATAACGTATCCCTCGATGCCAAGAGTGTGCTTGTCAATCTGATACTTTTTGCCTCTGGTAGTAACGTCTCCGATAAGGACCTCAATATCTTGAATATTGTCAGATCTGTCCGGGACGTTGGCAACATCGATATAGTAGTCTTCGTCCAAGGTCTTAACAATGGTGTCAACTGCTTTTTTAACGTCAGCGTTGGTTGATGCGTCGTCGCTTACTACAAATTGAAAGTTCGCGTAGGCGCCTTCAATGAGTGGAACGTCAGCAACGACTACCTCCATCTCCTCTTCGCAAAGGTCGCAGATTCCGTCGTCATCCTCATCCGAGTGCTTGCACTTGCCACAGGCAAAGAGAGCAAAAATCATCGCAAGCGAAAGAAGGAGGATTAAAATTTTCTTTGCGTTTTTCATTGTTTTCTCCTTTTGATTTTTAACACGGCGGCAGACGCCGCCTCTTGTGTGTTTATTTAGCAAAGTATACATTAGATTATACACGCAAACACGCAAATTGTCAATTAATAAATCGTAACAAAAAGGATGGAAAGGAAAACTTCGTAGGAATACATAAAAATGATTGTGCACATTATACAAACATATGTCGTGAAAAAAGCCCACTCGGGCGCTGAGTGGGCATGGTTTTTGATTTATTCGTTCTCTTTTGCTTTTTTTGCCGTTATCGCCAAGGCGCTTCCCAGCGCCGCGGTTAAGACACTCACGACTGCAACTGCTATCCAGTTCACGTTGGCAAGACCCTCAAAAATGAACTTACCGGTCTCCTCGTCTTGAAGGCAAGGCGCGATGAGCCACACGTCAATTATTCCGCCGAGAAGAAAGCTTGAGCCCGCAAAGAGATTAAGGGAGCTTTTTCTTTCCGTGAGATGCTCACCTGCAATTCTTATCGGAATGGGTCTTGAAAAATCTACGATTCCGCCAAGATAGTAGGAAACGGCTATAAGAATTATCGTTTCCGGAATCATATAAGTAGCATTGTATCCCAAAGAATAGAGAATCGCTGCCTCGTCAGGAATTGAAAGTCCCGCCCACACCGTAGCGCCGGATATTACGTGGCATACGTAACGAAGTACCGAAATGAGTGACGCGCCTGCCACGAGAGCGCCCCTTTGCGATTTGCAGGTCTTGCGGAATATTCCTCCGAGTCCGACGAGAGTGTAAGCAATTATGTAGTCAAGCAAGATTACAGCGACTACCGATTGCCATCCGGTAACGTAGGAGAGAGTATTTAGTCCCAGCAGTTGTTGAATAACGGCATAGGTAAGGCCCGAACCAAGACCCCAAGCAATGCCTTGCCTGTATGCAAGTATAATCATAGGCAGCATCGAAGCTATCGTAACCGAACCGCCGTAAGGCATATCCACCATCTTGAATATGCTCAAAACTGTCGCAAGTGCGACCATCATTGCGCTCTCAACCAAAGCGCGAACCGTTTTTGAAGAAGTCATTCTTGAAAACCTCCAAATGAAAATAAAATACCGCACAGGACGTAACGTCCGTGCGGTAGATTACTGCAAGTAAAAACAATCTTCCTACGACGGCATTATCCGTATCAGGTTAAAGGGTTTGACGTTAGTCATCTCAGCGCAAGGCACCCCTGACGTTATATTCTGTTTGGTTCGGTATGATTATATCACGCCTTGCTTGGTTTGTCAAGCCTATATTTCCTGAATTACGAGAACAGCTCCGTTTTTTACCTCTATTTCTGCCGTGTCGGTGACAAAGCTATTCGACACTCCAAGCGGAAAATCGGGGGTGAGCGTTCCGTCTGAAAGCTCATAATAAAGCCCCTTGATATTAACCCCCACGGCAGCCCCGCCGATAGCAAATACTGACAGCTTTTTTTGAGGAATTCCACTTACACGTACCCGCTCATTTTTAAGTACGTAAGCAACCTCGGTATCGGAATAAAGCGCGGCGTTGCCGCCGTTATTTTTGATGCTTAAGAGTAAACAATAGTTTGCAAACGTATGGTCTGAACGTCCACCTGTGCCACCATATATCTCAAACATTTCATATCCGCGCCGAAGCCCCTCAAGATATGATAAATACATGTCGGTTTCGTCCTTTTCTACCGGGAATTTTATCAATTCCACACCGGACGCAACCTCGCTTATGGAGTCCATATCCCCAACAAGCAGATCGCATCTTATACCTTTTTTGCGAAGCGACGAATATCCGCCGTCAGCAGCAATGACAAGGTCGTCACAGCCTGGGGTAAAGCATAGCTCAAAATCCCCCGCTCCTACGATATAGCAAGTTTTCATAGCCATCTCCTGTCTGACCTCAGCCTTGGGGGTGCAAATCAAGCATTTCGTCAAGTGCGCGCATTACACCGAGCTTGCCGTATTCGTAGGTGAGTCCGCCCTGCATATAGGCGGTATACGGCTCGCATAGCGGTCCGTCGCAGCTAAGCTCGTTTGTCGCTCCTGTAACGAACGTTCCCGCCGCCATTATTTCGGGGTGTGGGTATCCGGGCATATCGCCCGGCTCGGGTATGCAATATGATTCAATGGGTGAGCCCATCTGTATTCCCTTGCAGAATTTTATAAGCCTGTCAGCCGAGTGCAAGTCCATAGTCTGAACTATATCCGTGCGCTTCTCGTCATACCTTGGTGAAACGTCGGAAAATCCTGCAAGCTCAAGAAGCCTTGCGGCAAACGCCATCGACTTAAGCGTAGATGCAACTGCGGCAGGTGCCATAAAAAATCCCTTGTAGAAGGATGCGAGCTGATTGAAATTTGCGCCAAGGCTTTTTCCTACGCATGGAGCTGTCAGTCTTTCCGCTATATCCTCTATAACGTCGGCACGCCCAACGCAATAGCCGCCGCTAACGGCAAAGCCTGCGCCGAGATTTTTCATCATTGATCCAACGAAAACGTCAGCTCCAACGTCGGTGGGCTCTCTGTCCTCTGTAAATTCTCCGTAGCAGTTATCAACCATAACAATAGTATCGGGTGAAATTTCCTTTACGGCGCGTATTGCTTCTTCAATTTTTTCTATCGTAAGGCTCTTTCTCTGAGAGTAACCGCGGCTTCTCTGTATAGCGGCAACCTTTACACCACCGCGCGCAATTCTTTCTTTTATAGCGGTGATATTAAATTCATTTCCGACAAGGTCTATTTCCTCGTATTTGACACCGCATTTTATAAGTGAATTTCTGCTGTCGCCTGCGGTGCCGATAACGCTCTTCAGAGTATCGTACGGCTCGCCCGAAATGTAAAGAAGGGTATCCCCGTGCTTCAAAAGTCCGCCAAGCGTCACAGCCAGCGCGTGCGTTCCCGACATAAGCTGAGGGCGCACGAGAGCATCCTCTGCGCCAAAAACACGCGCGTATATCTCCTCAAGCTTATCACGGCCCGAATCGGTATAGCCATAGCCTGTTATTTCTATGAAATCCGCGGTCGAAACCCTGCATTCCTGAAAAGCCGAGAGCACCTTAGCAGAGCAGAGAAGCGAGTTTTCCTCTATTTTCTTAAATACCTCGCGGCAATCCTCTTCCGCCTTTCTTGCAAGGCTTGCAGTATAGTCGCTGATGTTGTAGCCGTAGTACATTGTGGTTTCCTCTCTTAAAAACAATAACACCAAACATTGTAGCACAAAATTTGCTTTAAATCAATAGTAATAAAAAACAACCGCCAGAATATTTCAGCGGTTGTTTTAAAGAATTAGGTTATGTACTATTTTTCGTCCGATACGATTTCGTAACCTCCATTTGTAGCCTTTTTCTTTTTTGCCTTGAACTTCTTGCCGTTTGCTTCCCAATGCGGAAATTTATCACCTTTTTCTTCATTGGTTTTGCGATGGCAAATTTTAATGTTTTCCTTTATGTCTTTTCCTTTCTCTTTTTCATTTTGAGGACGTATATGGTCAATTGTGGGGTGAAATTTGCTGTCTGGATTTCCGCACGCGGATTTTTTCATTAAGCGCCCCGCGTAATCGTAAACCTCTTCATCGTTGGGATAACGCTCATTCCAGAGATCGAGAGTCTTATATTTTGTCATTTTCTATTTCTCCTCGCTTAAATAATTTCCAAATCAGGATCTTCGTATATTCCGTGCGAAATCTTGTAGTTATATCTGATAAGAACAAAGGGAAGAACAAACGGAGATACAAGAAGACCGAATAGCAGACCGAGAAGCGCCGCCAGAACACCGATTATAAAGCCTAGTACCGCAAAAATAATCTTCATAGCGATAAGAAAGATAAAACCGTCAAGGTCAAAGGTGAAAATAAGTCCGGGCCAATTGACAGATGCGGTCAGCATATATGTAACCGCTTCCCTGACGAATGTGTCGTAAAACATAACGAAAACAAAGGAAAATATAAAAAAGTCAAGGATAATAAGAATGAGCGCTCCCCCCCATGCATCCCCTGAGGTAATGTCGGAAAACACTCCGATTAAACAGATTATAAATAGAGGTATGGCTGCAACAGCTGCCCAGATAAGACTCTTATTTCTATATCGGCGCATAGAGTCCATTCCGTCCTCGTGTGCACGGATGCGTTGCTCCCTTTCTCTTTCCTTTCTTTCTCTTGCAGCGTTTTCGCGTGCTAATTTTTCCTTTTCTATTTTTTCTTTGCAACTTTTGCAAAGTATTACGGGCTCTTTTTCTGCTAGGTTATCTTCTTTAACGGCAATTCCGCAGTTTTTACAATAACCTATCGGAGTGTCGTATTTTATCTGCTCTTCGATTTTTGTGTACATTGTATCAACCACAGCGTCCGTGTCAATGCTTTGTGATTTTTCGGTTTTGCTGTTGCTCATGCCTAGCAACTCGTCTATAGATACGTCGTAAAGCTTTGCCAGCTTCATCAGATTCTCTATATCAGGCTGAGAGGTGTCGTTTTCCCATTTTGATATAGCCTGTGCAGATAAATTTAAATGCTCCGCGAGCTCTTGCTGCGTCATGTCACGATTCTTTCTATAAGTTGATAGTTTTTTGCCAAGTGTAAGCTCTTGTTCCATAAAGGTGTCCTTTCGTTTTTTTCTTAATGATACCACGGCTGGTTGAGAAACTCAATATGAAATTGGTTGATTTTTACTACTTTTGGTTGAAAAATGGTTGAAAAAGCAAGGGTGACAGATAAATGTAAATATAAATTTACAAATATAAAAAAGCGAAGCAATCTTCGCTTTCTTTATATGTAAAGCTCAACCTCAATGTTAAGCTTGCCTTTTTTTGATGTTGTTTCATAACCGAGATATATAAAACGTCCATATCCCCTTACGCTTATTATTTCACTGCGCTTAGGTGTGTAGGATGTGTTTTCACAAAGCTTGCCGTTTACGTAAACGAGCTTCCTTGAAAAAAGTGCTGAGCAGTCGCTTCTCGAAACCGAAAACAATTTGGCAACGACCGCGTCTATTCGCTCTCCGACAGCCTGAATTTTTCTTCTCTCGGTTTTGAAAAGCTTACCTGTGGGTATATTTTCGGTTACCTGTAGCTTAATATCGGTATGCTTAACTCTTTTTAACTCCGAAAGTATGAAAGGCGCAATATCTTCCTTTGCGAAAACATATCCGACATTGTCGACTATTGGTATATCTCCAAGGGTAGAGCGCTCTATTCCGAGATTTAAAAGCGCGCCGAGAAAGTCGCGGTGAGTAAGCTTGTCTGCAAATTTTTGCGACACGGGCTCGGCTTTTATACAAACGATAGGGAACTTTTCGGTATATCCGAAGCTCTCCTCGTCGCCAAAGCGAATCATAACCCGCTCACACCCCTCATCTCCGCCAAACGCGGTATACGGCACGTGAGATATGGATTGCTTAATTTCTGCAAAGAGCGCCTGCTCGGCAAGTCCTAAAAAGTCGGTGAAAAAGTATACCCCGGAATTGTAGGATTTGTCGGCAAGCTCTCGGAATCTTTTCTTTAAAAGCTCTGAACCATCCATCAGAACGTAGCCATATCAACGGGGTACATAATTTTGAGCTGATTAATCTTCGACTCGTAAGCCTTACGGCGCTTCTCGTTAAGAAGCCCTGCCAAAAGCTCATCCTTAACCTCGTCGTAGCTCATTTCCTTTTCGGGATTTTTTGCGTTGAGCTTTATAAGGTGATAGCCGAATTGCGTTTTTACGGGAGTCTTTGTTATCTCGCCCTCTGACATCTCAAAAACAGCGGTGTCAAATTCCGGCACCATCTGTCCGCGCCCGAAATCGCCAAGATTGCCGCCTGACGCTTTTGAAGGACAGGAGGAGTATTCCTTTGCCGCATCCTCAAAGCTCTTTGCGCCCGAGGAAATTTCCTCGTATATAGCGCGTGCCTTTTCTTCGCTGTCAACGAGTATGTGGCTTGCGTTTACGCTTTCGCCTGATTTAAACTCGGATTTGTTCTTCTCGTAATATTCCTTAGCCTCGGCTTCGGTTACGTTAACCGCGGAAAGAATCTTCTCCCCTGCATAGCTTATGAGGAGATTATCCTTCATTCTGTTAAGCTGCTCTCTGAAGGCTGCTTCAGCCTCAATCAGATTTCTCTTTGCATCAAGCAAAAGGAGCTTGTTTCCGATAATTTGATTAAGCACGGCGCGTCTTCCTTCGGGGGAGTTGTACGCCTGTCCTCTTTGTCCAAGGCTCGCGATAAATTCGTTTACCTCTCTTTCGGTTATCGCAATACCGCCAACCGTAGCAAGTGTTTTTTCTGCCATTTTATTTCTCCGTTTCAAAAATTATTTTCTTATTCTTAACCCTTTAGGGTAGTGGTTTTTGATTTTTCCAAGGCTTGCTTTCCCGCCGCCAAGCGCTGCGTCCTCGTATATTACAGAGCACCAGCCGCTGTCTGAAAAGCACATTGCCGAAATTTCCTCGCCCGAAAGATATTTTATAGCTTTAGGGTCGCCCCGTGTAATCTTTTCTTGCCGCTTGAAGAGGTGTCCATAGGCAGAGAAAAAGTGATGAGAAGGAAATAAAATCCCCTTTTCAATTCTTCCTATAAGAACTCCGGCTGAAAACACCGAGCGCTGAGGAACAGGTATTCCGTGTGCGTTTATTACAAGATTTTCTCCAACCTTTATTACTTTGCCGTTCGGAGCACACGTGAGGTTGTCTTTGAAGAATTTTTCTATTGCGAGCATTTCAGCCTTTGACGGCTGAGATGATGAATCTTTGTAAAGTATTGTTTGCGTATCGCTATCGTCAGCATTTCGCCTCATCAAAGCAATAAACTGCCCCTCGCCGCGAGAGATATGCGGATAGAATCGTCTTGTCAAAGCAAGGCTCGGTTCTGCATCCTCTGAAAAAACTATGCCGTCGCTCGTTACGGCAGAAAGGGCGTCCTTTACCTTGACAAGCGAAAAGTCGCGGTTTTCTTTTAGAAACGCATCAACCACCATCTCGTTTTCTTCGAGAGAATAAGTGCAGGTGGAGTAGAGTAAATATCCCCCCGCCTTTACGAGAGGGACTGCGTTTTTGATAATCTCTCTTTGTCTTTTGGCGCACGCCTGAACGTTTTGCTCGCTCCAATCGCTGACAGCCTCCTCACTCTTTCGGAACATTCCCTCGCCCGAGCAGGGAACGTCGGCTATCACAAGGTCAAAAAAATGAGAAAAAAGCTTTGGAAGTTCGGACGTGTCAAGTGAGGTGACTATTGCGTTTTTTACTCCAAGGCGCTCAAAATTTGAAACGACCGTCTTTGCTCGCTTCGGCACAAACTCGTTTGAGAGAAGAAAGCCCCCCTCACCGATTTTCGCTGCCGCCTGCCCGGACTTTCCGCCGGGAGCCGCGCACATATCAAGAACACGCCAGCCCGGTAAAACGTCAAGCGCGTTTAAGGTAGCCATAGCGCCGGGGTCCTGAACGTATATCATACCTGCGTGATGCTCAGGGGTGTTTCCTATTCCCGCGGAATCCTCAACTATAAAGCCGTCCTTGGCATAGGTAAGCGGTGTAAGGGTAAACGGCTGATTATTGAGAAATGCAAGGATATCAGTCTTGAGCGTATTCACGCGCGCGCCGCGAACTGCATCCTCATTTGAGAGTTCCTCGGCAAAAGAAGAGAAGTCGTTACCGAGAAGCGCACGCATACGGCTAAGAAATTTTTCATCAAGCATATTATATTTCCCCAAAGGTTTTTACTAGTGTATTATATCGCATTTTCTGAGCAAAGTCAATATATTAAAATATTGATTGACTTGAAGACGATAAAGTGATATACTTAATAAAAATGAGAGGGGTGATTTCCGTGGAAGAAAAATTTTTAACCAAAGGCGGTATTGAAATATACGGATATAAAAATCCCGCGTTGCACGGATTCTTTATATCTCTATTTTTGCGTGCGGGCAGTATGTACGAGTCCGAAAGAGATAACGGTATCACTCATTTTTTTGAGCACGTCGCGATAAGAAACGTCAATAAGCAGATGGGGGGCAGGCTCTATTCCGAGCTTGATAGGCAAGGGGTTGAGTTTAACGCATCTACCTATGCGGAAATGGTTCAGTTTTATATATCCGGAGCTCCTGACAAATTTTCATTCGCCGCAACCACTCTGACCCGTCTCCTTTCTCCTATAATTTTGACGGGCGCTGAAATTGATGCAGAGCGCCGTCGCATAAAGGCGGAGATACGCGAGGCGGATGACAAAAATTCGCTATCCTTTTTCACAAACGGCATAGTGCACAAAAGCACATCGCTCTCGCGCAGCATAACGGGGACTCTTTCGAGTGTTGGCGCGATTACAGCAAAGCGACTTGAGGAATACAGAAAAACCACCTTTACAAAAGAAAATATCTTCTTTTACGTAACCGGTAATTTTACGGATACAGATATAAAATGTCTTTCCGAATGCATCGATGGGTATATCCTTGAGGACGGTGGGAAATCACACGAAAACATAGCTCCCGTTTCCGAAAACCACTTTAGGCGCGAGCCCGAGGCGCAGGTGAAAAATTCAAATTTCACCTCTGTACGATTCACCTTTGACCTTGATATGAATAAGCTCACAGTTCCCGTGACTGACCTTTTATACGATATATTGCTTTCGGGATACAGCTCAAAGCTGTTTATAGAAATGAGCGAGGTGCGCGGACTCTTTTACGATATTTCGGGCGCTGTGGAAAGATACCGAAATATCGGCGAGCTTTATTTTTCATACGAGCTTCGTGAAAGAAATATAAGCGAAGCAATATCCCTCACCGTTGATATACTTAATAGCATAAAGCACAAACTCCGCGCCCCCGATGAAATGATGAGCGCGGGATACGTGGATAATGCCGATATGCTATACGATGACGCACGCGAGCTTAATTTCACAATGGCGTATGATAATCACATAATGAATCTTGGATACGCCTCGCTTGACGAGCGCAAGGGCGCGTATGCTTCGGTTACTCCTGAAGAGGTAAGAGGGGCAGCGTGTGAAATTTTCACCCCCAAAAATCTCACTCTGACAATAAAAGGTAACAAGAAAAAAATAGATACGGAAGTCCTGAAAAATATAATATCCAATCTCAAATAAAAAAGCCCCGAAAAATCGGGGCTTCTTCGTTTAACCGAAATTCAAATATCTTGTCCAGTGATAAGCGGTGTAAGTCGTAGTGAGCTTTTTTATAAAGTCAGCATCGTTAATTTCTACGGTTGCATATGAAGGGTCGACGCCGGGTGTTGACTCATTATCGTAAAGATTGAAACTGATTCCTTCTACTGTTACCGTTGTAAGTGATGTGCATCCCGAGAACGCGTACTCATTTATCGCGTAAACGCTTGCGGAAATGTTTATGCTTTCAAGTGAGCTGTTATTCATGAATGCGCCTGCACCGATTTGAACTACAGTGCCGGGAAGCGTCACTGACGTGAGGTTGATGTGCTCCGCAAGAGGCTCGCCGTAGCCAACGGTCAATACCTGCTCGCCTTTAATCATATCGGGAATCTCAAGTGTAGTATCTTCACCGAAGTATTTTGATATAACAACACCGTTTGAGGGAATGTAATATTCAAATCCGTCTTCGGTAACCTCTTTGTTGAATCTTATGCGGTTGAAATCGTTAATGCCGCTTCCGCTCATGCGGGCAGCCTGGAGCACGAGGGTAAGATTAGTGCAATCCGCAAACACGCCGTTTTCATAAGTAATAACAGTGTCCGGAACGTAAACGTACTTAAGCTGAGTAAGTCCGTCGAATACTCCCTCGCTAATCGTCGTCGTTCCGTCCTTGATGTAAAGGAACTTTGTTGGGTCAACCACGCCGACAAGCACCTTGCCTAT
>JAZORD010000047.1:0-14951 GCA_045656445.1 Eubacteriales bacterium
TATAGCTAAATATATATGGTCTGTTGGTCACTTTCAGGGCGGTCATGTGCATAATGTTATTGCAGATTTATGTGAAATGGATATTTCTTTTCGTTTTTATGATATGGATTTTGCGAAACGAGTTGAAGAAAATGTGCGGAGCATTTGTGGGGAAATAGCCAAAAAATACGGCGGTGAAGTGGAATTTGTCTGGAATATGAGCACCGGTGCGGTCCATAATGACGAAAAAATCACAGAGAGTTTTGAGAAAATTGCAAGAAATGCAGATTTGAACGTTCAGGATATGCCACAGAGAATAAGCAGTGAAGATTTTGGTTGGTATTTGACAAAAATCCCCGGAATGATTTTCAGATTCGGTACAAGAAACGAGGCGCTTGGTTGCACAGCACTTGCCCACAGAAACGATTTTAAGTTAGATGAAAACGGTATGAAATGCGCCTTTGAAGCCTTTGTGCAATATATATATGCTCAAGCAGGTCAATAAAGGTCGCGATAGAGGCATCTAAATTGGCTGTACAGCACATATGAACAGCAAAGTAGGATTAACACTTGGCTCAAAAATTAGGAGGGTACGTTGTGTTTGAAAGGACAAAGGCTTTTTGTGATTCATTTTTGCAACTTGGTGTTCCAGGGTTTGATTTGGCGGTATATCAGGATGGCAAGTGCATTTTGCGCTACATGAATGGATATAGTGATGTTGAAAACAAAGTCAAAATGAACGGCAATGAGAGATACAATATATATTCCTGCTCAAAGGTGTTTACCTGTGTTGCCGCCTTGCAACTGTGGGAAAAAGGATTGTTTGATCTTGAAGATGAACTGTCGGTCTATATGCCCGAATTTAAGGAAATGACCGTCAGAACGGAGGATGAGATTAAAAAAGCCGAAAAACCGATATTGATCCGCCACTTGTTTGAAATGACGGCAGGCTTTTCGTACAATTGTGATTCGCCGCAAATCAAAAAGGCATTTGACGATACAAACGGAAAATGCCCTACCCGTGAGATTGTGAGGTGTTTGGCAAAGGAGCCTCTGCTCTTCGAGCCGGGTGACAGATGGGAGTATAGCCTTTGTCACGATGTGCTGGCGGCACTTGTCGAAGTAATATCGGGCGAAAAATTTGAACTGTACGTCAAAAAGAACATATTTGACGCTGTCGGTATGATGCACTCAACCTTCATGTTGCCCGAAGAAGAAATGGATACCATCGCAGAGCAATATAGATTTGAAGACGGTCGAGCCGTAAATATTGGAAAAAGTATCGCACCCTACAAGTTTGGCAGCGAATACGCATCGGGTGGTGCGGGTGGAATTTCTACCGTGGATGATTACATAAAGTTTTTGGAGGCCCTTCGCACACACAAGCTATTAAAGCCCGAAACACTTAAATTGATGACGACAAGCCGTTTGACAGAATCTCAAGAACGGAGTTTTTGGAGACGCGAAACTCATGGCTACGGTCTTGGTGTCAGATGTCCCAGGGGTAATGAAAAGTATATTGATTTTGGATGGGGAGGCGCGGCTAGCGGTTTCCCGGCAGTAGACATTGAAAATAAGATCAGCTTGTACTTTGGTGCTCATCTCCTTTCCTCTCCCGCACAGGGCTTGAGATCTCTGCTTTACCGTTTTATTCGTGCTGAGCTTATAGATAACGAAGATTTCGGAGAACTGTATAAAGCTCTGAAAGAGATGCACAACTATCATCTGACTTATTGATGAGGCGAAATTATATTGCGGCGACTTTTGAACACGCGAAGAAATTAAATAATTATTAAGCGCTAAGGTTCAAATCCCGTAAGTAAAACGCCAAAAAATCTTTTTTATAGCACTTTCACAAAGAAAGAAGCAGTCCGCTTGGACTGCTTCTTTCTTTCGCTTACGCGAATTGCGAGGAGTTGAACCACACGGCCTTCCGCTCTTTGCGTACACTTCGCGTTTTGCAAAGATAAGTTATGAGAATTTGAACACTCAAAAGTAAAAGAAATACAAAAGGTATAAATATCGATTGGGATCGGTTCCCCCAATACGGATGGCGGAATATTGCATAACACGGTGTGTAATACAAGTGGAACAATTACCGCATAGTGTATCCCGCGTAGCAAATAACCCGTTGCTATGTTTGCGCTTCGTTTTCTTAACTATTTTTATTTATGGTCGATCGTGAGTGTGGTTTTCGCCTGCATAATTTTAAAGGAAAAGCTAACTGTGCGAAAATGTATTGCCTTTTTCATATCCTTTTTGGGTGTAATAACCGTGGCAGGCAAGGAACTGTTTCTATTTGAAACAGAAACACTGAGCGGCGTTGTCTTATATGTTCTTGCCGCAATCTCTTACGGCGCTTTTACCGCGTTGAACAGCAAATGGAATTACGATTGTTGGATTTCAATGATGCTTTCCTTTTTCGCATCGTCTTTTCTATCACTTATCATCAATCTGCTGATGGGATCAGAATTTGGCGTGGGAAATCCTCAAATATTGGGGTTTGTATGGAACGGAGTTTTCGTAATGGCTCTGGCGACTGTAACCTGGGCCTTAGCGCTAAAAGCAGGAGGTACTGCAAAGGTATCTAATATTGCATATATTACTCCATTTCTCTCGCTCATATGGACGTTTTTTATATTGAAAGAACCGATAAGTTCATTGTCTATTGCCGGACTCATACTTATAGTTCTAGCTATTTTTATACAGATTAAGGATCAAAGCAAAGAAAATAAATTGTCAGAATGAAACGTTTGTTTGCTTACGCGAGTCTCTTCGGGGTTCGGACGAATAATCTGTGACCTGAGTTAAAGCAACTGAGTGTTGTTTTAACGACGGTTGACACAACTAAGCAATGAGTTGGCGAGGGGATTAATTTCTATGAATTTAGACGGACTGTATTGCATTCTTTAAATCTTTATGTTATTATTATATTAACACAGAATTATGGATCGGTATAAATGAAACTGCTGGTTAAATTATCGTGCGCATATGCTCAAAAGCAAGGAGAAACAAGATGAAGGTTGGATTTGGTCAGGCGAGTATTACTCCCCGAGGTGGAAAAATCGTCATTGCGGAAAAATTCCCGTCCGATACACGGATGTAGTATATAACGACGTTCAAGCTATTGCTTTTGTAATGCAGCAAAATGACACGAGAACGATATGGGTCAGTTGTGATATGTGCCATCCAACAAAGCGGCTTACGGACGACGTCATTGCCTTGCTGAAAAAGCGTTTGCCTGATTTTCACGAGGATGAGTTGATCCTCAGCGCTACCCATGCAACAGCTTGCTTTTATTTGACGGATGATGAGTTTTTGAACTCCACTTTCGACGTGGACCTCGAAGCAATTATGCCCTTGGAGGAGACTAGATCACAGGTGTGTGAGGGTATCGTTGTAGCTGTTATGAAAGCCCTGGAAAGCGCAACCGAATGTACGGTGGAATTTGCCACTGCTGAGATCCTGACCGGATTTTGCAGAAGAGTTCTTTACAAGGACGGCTCTGCGGCTATGTACGGAGACGTACACCGTGATGATTTTTTGAGAATGGAATATCCAGATGGCGCAGGGACGCAGATCCTATATTTTTACACCAAAGAGTCACATTCTTTGATCGGCATATTTGCCGCCGTTCCCTGTCCCGCGCAAATGGACGAGAATTCTGTACACATTACCGCTGATTATTGGGCGGTGGTTAGAGAGCGCATTGCTGAGGAGTTTGGCAGTGAGGTGAGGGTGTTTGGCGTTTGCCGTGCGGCAGGAGAACTTTCGCCTCACAGAATGCTCCGACTTGATGCGGGGTTTGGCGGGGAGGATCGTGGCGTTGAGGCAACTCGCCGCTTGGGCAATCGCATTGCGCAAGCTGTGATCAACGAGCGAAGCTTTCCTGTACGTGTTTTTGATGACGAGAATATCCTGCTCAAAGCAATCACGACTGAGTTGAACTTTCCTATAAGAACGCCTTCTTTAGAGGAGATAGAACACGCAACGCAGTATTTGAATAATCCCGCCAATTTTGATGAGAATGGAAATGCGATTGATTGGAAAGAAAAAGCCAAAGCCGCGCACGTGTACAAGGTCAGCAAAATGCAGGATAAATATTACAAAGCTCGCATCCATTTGCTTCGTATGGGAGATGTTTTGTTTTGTACGGCGCCGGCAGAGCTGTTTGTAGAGTACGCAAATCAAATACGCACAAAATTCCCGAAGCATACGGTGGTGGACGTTCAGCTAACTGACGATAGTCTGGGATATCTTCCCACGGCAGAGGCCATTAATCACGGTGGGTATTCCACTATGATCTTCAGTACAGTAACCACTCCAGAGGGCGGACAGATGTATGTAGAAGAAACCGTAAAGCTTCTTGAAAAATTGCTTTGATTACCCTTCACAACGAGGAGGGGAAAATGTAAAAGGAGAAAAAATATGTTTCGGTTTGGACCTATGTACGAGCAATTGGACCGTGTGAAAAAATGCCCATGGCTGGGCAAGATGTCACCTTTTCGGGTGTTTGGAAACACTTATTTTGTGGGTACATATCAGGCTTCGTGCCATTTGATAGATACGGGGGACGGCTTGATCATGATCGATCCCGGATATTCCAATACAGCCTATCTAGTAATTGACTCCATTTATCAATTGGGTTTTCGTCCG
Source organism: Eubacteriales bacterium (assembly GCA_045656445.1). Taxonomy (GTDB): domain Bacteria; phylum Bacillota; class Clostridia; order Oscillospirales; family CAG-272; genus UBA1740. The sequence goes on from JAZORD010000047.1 coordinate 4,636, forward strand.
CAGGATATCAAGTATATCATCAACACGCATTGGCATGGGGATCATACCGAGGCGACGGCTGCGTTTGCAGACCTTTCGGGTGCAAAAACGCTTCTCGGTCGAGATGATGTAGAAAAAGCGAAACAGTATTTCGTTCCCGATATCATCGTCGATGACGGTGATACGCTCAATCTTGGAAACATCACCGTTCGATTTGTGCACACCCCGGGACATACGAAGGGAACGATATCATTCTTTTATGATGACACTGATGGCGAGCACGTCTACCGTGTCGGCATGTTTGGCGGAGCGGGTCTTAATACGCTTGTTCCTGCTTGGTTTGATTTTGACGGATGCCGCGAGGCGTATTTTCTCTCGCTTGAACGCTTGAATGAAGAAAAGGTTGACATTTTTATCGGTAATCATACATGGAACAACGACACCAACGGAAAGTATGAAATGTTTGTAAAGACCGGACGAAATGAGTTCATCAACAGCGAGCTCTGGGGGCGTTTCTTGGATGACTATAAGCGACGCTTGGAAGCAATCGTTCAACAAGAAAATGAAAGATAATATGTAATTGTTGACTAATCTGTCAAGTTCAAATCTCGTAAGCACTCACTCGAAAGCATATTTTTTATAGCCTTTTCACACGAAAATATCTTTTTCTAGTCCTTTTTCAAAGAAACTCGGAACACCATTTGATGCACCGAGTTTCTTCTTTTTGGTTGCGTTTGTGACTATGAACTCTACGCTCTTCGGGTTCTGAGAATGTAGCTGTGCTCTAGGCTTCACGAGCTTTAATCGGCGGCGGCTTCGTTTAGCCACTCAAGAAGCTCGGGCAAAGAGAGAGCCATAATAACCCAGATGGCAATGATGAACACTGCCATCAGCGTAGGGCGCCACCATTCTGTGTTTGTGGTTTCAACGAGCCTTTTGGCTCTGTCTGCACGTTCGGGGTCGATGTAGAAGCGAGCTTCATCAAAGTTAATTTTCTCCTCCTTGTATCCCCGTTTTTTTGATACGGCTAAGTATTCCTCGTAGGTTTGTTGGGTTTCCCCTACCCTCCTTACCATATAAGTGAGCTGCCCTTTTCTTGAAAGGGCGGATTTAAGGCCAAAAAGCTTGTCAAGTCTTAGGGCACCAAGAGTTTTCGCACCCTGCTCGTCAAGCGCTTCGTGGCGAATAAGCTGCGTTAGGAGCTGTGTGGTGTAGCGCTTGTGGTAGTTGATTATAAATACGGCTACGCACAGCGCTAAAGCCAATGAGGTAAAAATGACCCCTATCGGAAGGTAAATGGCGATATTCTCGAATTGGCTTAGGTCAAGAAGAAAAAAATCTTTTATAAATTTCATATGATTCTCCGTGAATTTGAAAACTATTATTTACATTTTAAATGTTTTCGCGGGTTTCTTATTGGTCAAGAGCTGGAGATAAGACTTGCAAGTGCTCAGACATTTTTATATCTGATTTAAAAAGTCCTTTCCGCAGAGAGTCCCCAAAATCTCATCTAAATCCTCGTTGTCCTCGTAGTAGAGAGTCAGGGTCTTCTTTCTTCCCTTTCCTTCTATTTTAACCTTTCTGCCAAGATGCGACTGAACGCGGACCTCGAGCTCTCTGAAATAGTCAACGATGGGAAGAGGCTCTTCGGTCTGCTCTTTTTTTGGCTTGTTAGCCTTTTTGACTTCTTCCTCAAGTTGTCTTACTGACAGGTCATCAGCGACTGTTTTTATGGCAAGAGTAAGCATATCCTCTTTTGATTTAAGACCGAGAAGCGTTCTTCCGTGACCTGCTGATATTTCTCCGTTTGCGACCATACCGAGAACCTCTTCCGGAAGCTCGAGCAGGCGCGTGGCGTTGGCGATTGCGCTGCGGCTTTTTCCCACTTTTATAGATAGCTCCTCTTGGGTGAGCGCATATTCAACGGCAAGCGCCCTGAATGCCATTGCCTCTTCTATGGGGTTGAGGTCTTCTCTTTGAATATTCTCTATCAAAGCTATTTCGGCGGCTTTTCTGTCATCTTTGTCAAGAATGATAGCCGGGATTTCTGTAAGTCCTGCTATTTTGGACGCTCTAAAACGGCGTTCGCCGGCTATAATCTGGTATCTGCCGTCACCGTATTCGCGAACAAGAATGGGCTGAAGAAGACCGTTTTGAGCTATGGAGTCGGCAAGCTCCTCAAGGGAGTTTTTGTCAAAGCTTTTGCGTGGCTGGTCGCTTTTGGGGTCAACCAGCGAAATTCTTAAAAGGGATATCTGATTTTCGGATTTTTCATTTTCCTTTTCCAGTGTGTTTTCAAAAAAAATTGCGTCGAGACCCCTACCAAGACCGCTGTTTTTCTTTTTAGGCATATTCTTCTCCTTTAAGTGCGAATTGGCAAAAATTACCAAACCATCTTAAACATCTTAGATTTTTTGTAAAAGTAGACGTTCTATTTTGTTTTTTTGTCGATTTTTGTAGCTTTTTAATTAAAGCAATATTATATTTGTTCTTTTGAATAAAGTATGGGAATTAAACTGCAAATGTTTCACGTGAAACATTTATATTCTCAGCATTAATTCCTTTGCTACCGCTGCGTATTCTAATGAACCCTTGCCATATGGATCGTGGTAGCATATAGGCTCTCCATATCCCGGAGCTTCGGAAATCCTTACCGTTCTTGATATGGGAACCTTGAAAAGCTTGTCGCTGTAATATTTTTTAAGTTCAGATACTACTTGACCGGTCAAGGTGAGTCTGCCGTTATACATTGTGAGCAAAATTCCAACAATTTGTAGGTGTGGATTGTATAACTGACGAATTTTCTTAACTGTATTCAGAAGCTGCGACATTCCCTCGAGCGAATAAAACTCACATTGCATAGGGATAACTATTCCGTCTGAAACCGAAAGCGCCTTTACGGTTAACATACCCAAGGATGGTGGACAGTCAATAAATATGTAATCAAAGTCGCTTTTTATGCTATCAAGAGCTATTTGCGTGAAATTAAGCCCCTCATCAAGCTCTTGAAGCTCTAACTCCGCTCCGGCGAGATCGATGTTTGAGGAAACCACCCACAAATTCTTAAATTTAGTTTTGATTATAGCGTCTTCTATAGGACATTTGCCGATGATTACGTCGTAGATAGTCTTTTTAACCTTGGATTTTGCAATTCCGAGACCGCTGGTTGCATTTCCTTGTGGGTCCATATCAATTATAAGCACTTTTTTATTGCCTTTGCTCGCTATCTGAGCACCTATGTTTACACAGGAAGTTGTTTTGCCAACGCCGCCCTTTTGGTTGGAAAATGATACTACTTTGGCCATGTTTGCTCCTTTAGATCGTTATTATACATTCATTTAATATAATTATACTATTCGGAAGGTATAAAGTCAATATATATGACGCAAATATTACAATTTATTATCAATTTTATTGAAAAAATGTTTCACGTGAAACATTAAATTCGTGATATTCATCAACGACTTGCTTGCGACGTTGAAAGTGGCTGTGAAGCTAGCAAAACGCAAAGTGCACCTATAAAACGCGCAAAAATGGTAAAATATGTAAAATGCGAACCTCTCCTACTATTTCCGTGTGGTTTTTATTGTTTTTTAAAAAGATTTGTTGTAACTTTTACGAAACACTAAAAGAAACGAGCGCCAAAAGTGCAAAAAACGGCGTTTCATAGAGGTTTTTGCCGATTTGATTAATAATAATTACGAAATAAAAATGTGCATATTATGAATATTATGTCTGAAATGTTTTCGTGTTTTTAATTTAAAGAGCAGGATGGATTTTGTATAATACGCATATAGTGGGGAGCTATGGCGTAAAATATCAAAAAACACTCTAAGAAGTGGTGTATATATTCTTGTAAACGACGGCAAAGTCCGATTTTTTGAAAAACAGTTCCGTTCTTCTTTTGAGTGAGATTTTAGCATTTTTATTCGTTAAATATGAGTTTATATTTTCTTCTGTTTAAGTAAACCTTTTGATTTTCCGGCGTGTAATTGATTTTTTTGCTTTATTGGTGTATAATACCTATAGTTCTATTTCGAGGTAATATGATGCAAACAAAAATTTTTATAATAAGACACGGTCAGAGCATCGGTAACGCGTGGCATAGGTATCTTGGTCATACTGACCTTGGCTTGACAGAGCTTGGTAAAATGCAGGCGCAACAGACAGCCGCGGTGCTGTCGAAGGAGAACATAGACGCAATATATTCAAGTGACCTTAAAAGAGCGCATGAAACAGCTCTTCCTCTTTCTAAAATTTTAGGAATAGATATAGTTGACTCTAAGGAGCTTCGTGAAATATTCTTAGGTGAATGGGAGGGGGCGTTAATACATGACCTTAAAACCCTGCATTATAAAGAATTTGTTTTGGATTGGGGTGAGAATTTTGGAAGTTTCACCTTTCCAGGCGGGGAAAGCGTTATTGCCGCTGCAGACAGGTTTTATAAGGAGGTAAAAAGAATTGCAGATGAAAACCTCGGTAAAAATATCGTTATAACGAGTCACGCGGCTGTTATAAGAGCATTTTGGTGTAAGATTTCCGGAGTTTGCGTTGACGAAATGGCATCGGCGGTTCCTTTTCCTACAAACTCTTCTTACAGCACCCTTACCTACGACGGCAGGGAGTTTTCACCCGTTTCCTTTTCGATAGACGGGCATGTTTGTAATAATACGTAAATAGCCATTTAGAAGAATAAAGGCATCTGTAAGCCGAAGTGTTTAAAGATAATTTACTCCTTGCATAACTCCATAAACAAAAGCAAGCACTAGAGCTAAATCGGACTTTTAATCGCTCTAATGCTTGTCTTTTGTAAATATTTATTTACATTATTCGTAATTTAGAATTTTTATAACGGTAGCTTTGCCGCGTTCATAATCTCTCTCTGTATCCTTTTTGTTGAAGTGAGAAGCGAATACGCTTGGACTTCTTAAGCACACGAGGGTATCTTTTGGCAGGGAGGATACTCCCGGCAACGAGTAAAAGCGAGTTGAGGAAAGATATACTGCGCTCGCGTCGTAAAATTCGACCTCGCTATTTTCGGTTATATGTGCACCGAGGGGTTCGAACATCTCTACTCCGTCGACTGTTTTGTATTCATTATATACTGCGGGGGAGAGAAGACAAACGTAATAGCTGCTATACATCATCGTATCACGCAGTATTTGTTTATTTTCGTTTAAGAGGGCGTAGTTGACCTCGTAATCTTCGTTTTCTGATTCAACCTTTTGTATTTCCTCTGAGGAGAGCATAAAGAGGTCCTTGAGTGTTACTGACACCTCTCCGTTATCATCAAAATCATCCGTTATGCGTCCAAGGCTTGATAGCATGATTTTGTATTCCGGAGCGTTGCCGTCGACGCTCTTTCTGTTTATTTCATAGCTGCCGGAATATAAAACGTGTATATCGTAGCTTTCCTTTTGGCACATCTGAAATGAGCATACGGATATAGCGAAAATTAAGAACAAGGCAACAATAGAGTGCCATTTGTAATGATACCAAAAATTATCTAGCCAATCGAAAAAGCTAAGCTTTTTTTCATTTGCCCCCGTTTTTTTGGGGTAATTTTCCATTTCCATCATCTTGTTTCATCCTTATTTTGTGTCCTACAACATCATAATATCAAATAAGTGTGAATAAATCAAGCAAAATCAATATAAAAGGTTTTTACAGTTACTTTTCCTATATAAAAGAGCTATGACGCGAGATAACGCTTGTTCACAGCTCTTTGTTTATTATGCTTCCGGCTTCATAGTGGGGGTTTTATTCTTTAACTTTATGTAACCCTACGTAAAGCCGCTTTTTTCTTTGTACTCATCTTTAGTTCCTTTCCTTTCATTTAGCTTGGGAAGGCACTAAGAACACAATGAAATTATACCACAATTACACCATCATATCAACCTTCCCGGGCGAAAACAGTACGTCGTTTACTCATTTTTTGCTTTTGTCTTTGCTTACGTTCTATTGCCATTATATAGAGTAAGCCTTCTCGACCCCAGAGATACCTATGCCGATGCTTCAGAATGGGATAAAAAGGCATAGGACCTCGCGGCTCGCTTTGTGAAGAACTTCGAGAAGTACACCGGTAACGATGCCGGTAAGGCTCTCGTTGAAGCAGGTCCCAATATATAATTATTTTATAGGAAAGGGGCTGTCTCATTTAGGGATAACCGAATAAAAACAAGCGGAGGCATTGTAATACAGTGCCTCCACTTTCACTTTGTACGTATTTAATTGATTCTGATGATGAAAACCTGCGGTTTTCTTCATTTTAATTCGGTTTTTTATTCTATCGCCGTTTCCTCGCTCGACGAACCCTTGTACGCCTCTCGCTCGTTAGCCGACGATTTCTCCTCTAAATTCGAAAGACCCCGGTGTGTTCTCATTAAGAATTCGCTGAAATTGTAATTTCCACTGCATTTTTCTATTTTTACCTTGATTTTATTGAATTCTTAATGAGACACCCCTTTCTGTTTCAGAACGCACGCATCTCGATGCGACGTTTTTTATTGCCTTGCAAAATTCTTATGCTCGTACATCTTCTTGTCTGCACGGTTGAAGACGTCGTCAAAGGAAAAGTCAAGACCCAGGTCGTATTCCTCCATCGCTCTGGCAACTGAAATGGGGATTATTTCTTCACCTGCCGTAATTGAAGCGTCAATATACTGCTCATCCATAGCGTTGAGCAAATCATGACGAGCTTCAAAATCCTGCCCTCTCAACAGAACGACGAATTCGTCTCCGCCGATACGGTAAACGGGGCTATGCTTAAAGACGTCGCAAATAACCCGGGCGGCTTTTATGATGTGCTTGTTTCCAATCTCGTGACCGTATCTGTCATTAGTCTTTTTGAGTCCGTTTATATCAGCTACGACTATGGCAAAGGGCTCGCAGTTACCAAGCTCCATCGCCAAATCAAGTTCCGTAACAATTTCGTTATAGGCAGTACGGTTCTTTACGCCGGTCAAGGAGTCCTTATATGCAATTGAGCTTATGTAATTCATATATCCACCAAGCTTTTCTGCCGTTTTCTTAAACGCGGTAGCAAGAACACCAATCTCATCCTGCGTCTTGCATCCGTCAAGGTTCAAATCGGTTTTGCCGTCCGCAAGATTTTCTGCGGCTGACGTAATCTCTTTCAGAGGGCGTACAATCCTTTTTGTAAGAACGTACGTTATGGCTATAAAGCACGCAAGGATGACTACGAGTATAGCGACTATGAGCATAGTCATACGGTAGCTGTCTCTCTGAATATCACTGTAATCCGCGTGAATAATAAGAGTCATTCCGTTGTCAAGAGACCTGCGCTCCTCGGCAAAACCGTGATCGTGCGTTTCCGCGCGGTTAAGCAAATGCTCGTCGGGAGTGAAAAATACCTTATCTTTAGATTCGGTTCCGGCAAGATAAGCAAAGCCGTTGTCATAAACCGAAATCTCTGTTACCATATCAGTGATCAAAGAAAACGCAACGTCAACGCCAACGACACCGATAAAGGTATTATCTATGTAAATCGGGGAAACGTAAGAAATTATCTCGGCTCCGGTATTGTTACAGATATAAGGGTTGAGCCATATCGGAGTTCCCTTGGCTTTTGCCATAGAATACCACTCACCGTCCCAGTCTTTAACGTCAATCGGCTCTTTTTCTACGAATTTAGAAGCCTCCTCGGTTGCTTTTCCTGCGTAAAGTCCGGTGTATTCAGCACCGACAAATTCGGTATCTAAACGCAGATAAAATCCCATTATTCCTTCCATATTTTCCACGGGAGCGTAGAAGGCGTTTATGGCATTCTTCTCATATTCCAGTCTGTGCTCTTCCTCTTTCAGTATGTGTGCGCGGCCCTGAAGAGTCAGGGTTGTGTAATTTTCCATCGTCATAACAGAGTATTCAACGTCTTTCAAATAGTGACTTATACGGAGAGCCTCTGTATCAGCAACCGATTCGGTTATTATATCCGAATCCGTGTTAAGCACCCTTCCTATGTAGAAAAGACTGATGCCGGTTATCGATATGGCTAAAAGCAGCATTCCCGATATAACCATAATTAAAAACTTGGATTGTATAGATTTCATATAATCCCTTCTTGAAAGTTTGTTATAAATTTTCCGCTTATAATTATAGCACGATTTTTAATCTTTTTCAATACATTAAAACAAATTACCAGTTTTAGATTGACAGACGAGGAATTTTTGTGTATAATCACTAATGGATACAAAGCTTGAAAGGCAGAAAATTCAATGACTATTATAGGAAACTGTATAGCTATTTGCGTACTAGTTCTGATTGTTCAGGTTTTCTTCAGAAACAAGTATTTTACTAAAGCAAGTAACTATTACGTGGCGTGCTTACTGCTTTCGTTTATCACGGCGACAGTAAATATAATGCGTCTTGAGGGGGTTAGAAAGGCTCTCTTTTCACGCGTGTGGCTCTCGCTCGTAATATCGCTTGACTTTTGCTTAATGCTGCTTCTTACCACTGCGCTCGCTCTTTATCTGGTGTGTAAGATTACCGAGCATTTCTTTGCCGAAGAAAAATTAAAATTTGCTAAAGTGTCACTGTTTATAATTTATTCGGTATTATTCCTGACGCTTATCTTTAATCTTCCGTTTGAGTATATATTCGCCGTCAGTGAAGACGGAGTTTACAGCGAGGGAGCTGTCGCGTATTTACCATATCTTTTCGTGATACCTCAAGTGGCTGTAGTCGCTATGTACTGCGTAATGTACAGAAAGAGGCTGACGAAGAGTATAAAGCGCGCGTTGATTGAATCGCTGGTTCCTCTCGTTTTTGTGAGTATTTCAAAAATTTTGTACCCGGAGATGTCAACCTTCGTGCTTGCCGTAACACTCATTGAGTTGATTTTCTTTCTTAACTTCCAGCATCAGCGCATGGGTACGAACGGAATTACCAAGCTTCACGACGGAAGAAGCTTCTTCAACGAAATAAACAGACGCATTAAGAAAAAAGAGCCGTTCAGGGCATATCTTATCAATATAAGAAATCTTGGGATAATAAAGCAGAATTACGGTCATAAGACGGGCGATGAGCTTTTGTATCAGTTTGCATTTGCTTTTGAAAGAGCGTTTTTAGACGGGCAAATGTTCCATATGCACGGCACGAATTTTATTCTCGTTGCTAACGATGACGAAAACAGCGATAAACTAAAGGATAGGATTATCGCTCAACTTAATCTTGGCGTTACCTATATGCAAAAGCAGCTCGCTTTTGATTACATAGTATCCGAGCATTCCTGGCAGGAGGATGAAGCGACTGCCGATACCTTCTACGAAAAGCTTGAATACGCGCTCTCTATAGCTAAAGAGGAGAAGCGTAAATATATCGAATACACTCTTGACCTCGAAATAGCAAGAATTAGGAAAAAATACCTCATAAACCGCACGGAAAAGATATCGGCGGACGAGGGATTTGAAATATGGTTTCAGCCTATTTACAGCAATTCCAAAGCGGCGTTTTCTTCCATGGAGGTGTTATTAAGACTCAAGGAAAAGAACGGATCGTTTATAAGTCCTGCAGAATTTATACCCATCGCAGAAAAGACGGGACAGATAATCCCGATAACCTGGTTCGTTATAGAGGAAACATGCAAAGCGCTCGCAGGGAATCCGGAGCTTGACGGAATTCGCGCCTCAATAAACCTGCCCATGCTTCACCTCATTGACCCGAATTTTGAGGGCAGGCTCAACCAAATTGTAGACGGATACGGAGTAAGTCACGAAAGAATAAGCTTTGAATTTACAGAGAGAGTTATTCTTGACGACCTCGGCGTCGCCGATAAGAATATGCGGAAGCTCGCGAGCTCGGGATACACCTTTTACCTCGACGATTTCGGAGTAGGATATTCGAATTTCAACTGTGTATTAAGACTTCCGATTAAAACGGTAAAGCTTGATATGTCGCTTACCGCAACGACCGAAAAGCTAAAGGAAAATAATAGCCTCGTATGTATCCTTACCGACCTCTTTCACGATATGGGGCTCAACGTAGTCGCAGAGGGGGCAGAGACGAGAGAGCAGGTAGAGCTTCTTCAGCAGTACGGTGTGGACGGAATTCAGGGCTACTATCTTGCGAAGCCTATGCCACTCGCAAAGTTGCGTGAGTTTTTGAAAAAATCCACAAATAAGTAAATAAACAATTACAAATTCAAACAAAAAAGAGTGTTTTCAAAACACTCTTTTTTTATTAAGTCTCTGCCTCTCGTCGTCGAAAATACACTTTCTTCTGAAAATCGGCAATCAACATATTCTGAACCTTTTCTACAGTCAACTGCGCGTCATCCTTGGTGAACTCCACAGTGAAGGCTGATGACGGGTCGTCTTGGC
>JAZORD010000048.1:0-11542 GCA_045656445.1 Eubacteriales bacterium
AGCGCTGTGATAAAAAACTCAAGGCTAAGTATTTGCGTCAGCGGGTCGGCAAGGTAGGAGTTTTCGTATTTTTCGGGCTGAAAGGGAAAGAGAAGGTAGTGGAGATTTCCCCAAAGCCTATAAAGGAAGGTGGTTGAGGTAATCCATGAGCCTATAAGCGAAAAGAGGCAAAATCCGGCTATAAAGATTGTAATTGCGGTGTAAAAATAGCCGGTGTAGCGAAACAAAAATTCCGAGGCGTCCCGTCTCCTAACAATAAAGAAAATGAGAAGAACTGCCGACAGGCATGCCGCAACAGAACGGATAACCGAAGCCGACTTTATTAATGCCTTAACGTCAGCCATATGTAAAACAGCCTTTTCGCCAAACACCGAAACCCCATCACATCTGCCGACACCCCACACCTCGACTTCGTCAAGGGAAAGCTCAAAGCTTTCGGTATCTCCAAAAAGGTAATCTGTTATGTGGTCAATCATTTTGTCGTATTGTTCGTCGGAAAAGGTTGCCGACATGTTAGCGTTTCCGCCTACAAAATATATGCGGCGCCGCGCCTCTCCAAGCTCGCCCTCGGTTGAATAAATACCGTTTTCCTCAAATTGAACGCGGTAAAAGTCTTTTGATGAGGCGAGTGTGAGCGCCGTTGTTATGCCTGAGGATAAAATGAGGCATATATTAAAAATAATAACTGCAATTTTACTGAACGTTTTCATATATTAAAGCACAAGCTTATACATTTCGGATTTCGGTATCTTTCTGTCCTTTGCGGCAGCCTTGATTGCATCCATTTTTGAAAGACCGCAAATTACGTAGTGATTCACGTGCTCGCTTGGTGAGAGGGAGAGCAACGTGTTTTCCTCCTCTGCCAAAAGGTTGTTTTTATCTATGCCGTCAAGGACGAGAACGTATTCACCTCGCGGCTCCTTTTCACTGTACGTGAGCACAGCGCCGCCAAGCGTGGTTCTTATCACCTCTTCATTAAGCTTCGTCAGCTCTCTGCAAAGCGAGACCCGACGCTCACTGCCAAAGGCGTCGCACATATCGGCAAGGGTGGCTTTCAGCTTATGCGGAGCTTCGTAAAATATCATTGTGCGCTCCTCTCGGATAAGGGCGTCAAGACGTTTTTTTCTATCGCTTTTTTGCGCCGGCAAAAATCCCTCAAAGGTAAATCTTGCGGTCGGCAGAGCGGAGAGCGCCAAGGCGGATACTGCGGCGCACGGGCCGGGAATTATCGAAACGTTGATGCCCGCATCGGCGCAAAGCCTTACTATATCTTCTCCGGGGTCGCTTACGGCGGGCATTCCCGCGTCGGTAACTAAGGCGCAGGACTCGCCCGAAAGCAGTCTTGCAACAATTCTTTCACCGCTGCTTTTCTTGTTGTGCTCAAAATAGCTGACAAGCTCTTTTTTTATTCCAAGAGCCGCGCACAGCTTCATTGAGTTGCGAGTATCCTCGGCAGCGATAAAATCCACCTCATTTAGCACCTTTATCGCGCGCTCGGATATGTCCGAAAGATTTCCTATCGGCGTTCCGACAAGATATAGGGTTGAGCGCTCCAGCCTGTTTTTTTCTCTATTTTCCATAATTTACCGTTTATATTCGGGAGGAAACGAGCCGTTTTCCATTATGTAATTCATCTCGTCCCGATATTCCTTATGTGATTTGTCCTTGTATATAATAAGTGGCTTTGTAAGCTGCATGCCGGATTTTCCGCCGCGCTTGCCTTCAATAAGCACCATGGACGCCTCAGCGTCTGTGTCGGCATGGACGAAGGTCATTCGCTTTGGTTCAATACCGCATTCGCGCATAGCGCAAACAATATCCGCAAGCCTGTCCGGGCGGTAAACTGCGTAAAATGCTCCGCCAAACTTCAAAAGACGGCCTGCCGCTTTAGCGAAGTCTGAAATGCTACCGAAAACCTCGTGTCTTGCTATCGCCTTTTTATCGGATGCGTTTGATTTTCCGCTGGTTGACTTCATATACGGTGGGTTTGTAAAGACAATGTCGCACTCCTCTTTAGCAGGTAGCTCTCTTATATCAGCGCAAATCGCAGTGAGCCTTTCCGAAAGAGAGTTGTATTCTGCGTTTCTTGATATAAGCTCAGCGTATTCTTTCTGTATTTCATAAGCTGTGCAGGTACTGACCTTATCCCGTGTAAGCAGGAGCATTGAAATTATTCCGCTGCCACCTCCAAGCTCAGTCCCATTCGAGTATTTTCCCGAAATATATCCCGAAAGCAAAAGGGCGTCAGTGCCAAATGTGAGTCCGTCGGGTTTTTGTATTAAGGTCAGAGAGTCATTTACTCTGTCTAATCTTTCATTATCGTAAATAATCATATTTCCTCTTAAAGAAAAAGCGGAGAATCAAACTCCGCTTTTGTAAGTATTAATAAGGAATTATTCCTCAACGGGTGCTCCGACGGGGCAAACCTCTGCACAGTTGCCGCAGCTGATGCACTCGTCAGGGTTAATAACGTAAACGTCACCCTCGGAAATGCAGCTAACAGGGCATTCGGAAGCGCAAGCGCCGCACGCGATGCAATCGTCTGTAATCTTGTAAGCCATTTTATATACCTCCATATTATAGTGTACAGTACTATTCTAACATATTTATGAAAAAAATCAAGAGTATTTTGAAAAAAACATCAAAAAGGAAAAAATTACTCCTCTTGCGCAGCGTTGTCTTCACTTTTCTGCTCGTGCTTTCCGGGCATTTTTAATATTTTGACATCCTTTGCCTTGTAGGTCTTTGGAGCGTCCTTCTCGTTTTCATCGAGCTTGACCTTTATTTCCTCGGCAAGCGGCTTGATTTCTGTAACCACACCGATTCCATCCGCGGTTTTTACGGTAGAGTTCACAGGCGGAACCTTTTTTATAGCTTCTTCGTAGGTACTATGCTCGTAGCGCAGACAGCACATGAGTCTTCCGCACGCTCCCGAAACCTTCGCTGAGTTGAGGGAAAAATTCTGCTCCTTTGCCATCTTTATTGACACCTGAACAAAATCGGTGAGAAATCCCGCGCAACAGTATTTTCTTCCGCAAACACCGAGTCCGCCCATCATCTTAGCTTCATCCCTGATGCCTATCTGGCGAAGCTCGATTCTCGTACGGAAGGTTGCGGCAAGATCCTTTACAAGCTCGCGGAAATCAACCCTGGTTTCGCAGGTAAAATAGAATATCAGCTTCGAGTTGTCAAAGGTGTACTCAGCACCGACAAGGCTCATATCAAGCCCATGATTCTGAATCTTTTTCTTGCACACGAGCGCCGCGTCAAGCTCGGCTTCCTTGTTTTTCTTATCGCGCGCCACGTCGTCGGGCGTGGCTTTTCTGTTTATCTCCTTAAGCGGTGAAACTATCTCGGATGCGGGAAGAAATTTATTTGGTATTTTAACCGTGCCTATTTCCACTCCGCGAGCGGTTTCCACGATAACTCGCTCCCCGGCGGAAAGCTTGTGATTTCCCGGAGCAAAATAATATATCTTTCCAACCTCTCTGAAATTTATACCGACAATTTCAACGAGCTCATCCGAGGGGGCAGCATTGCCGAGCTCTGTTTTGTTTTTATTTTCTTCGGACATTTAAGTCACCGTCCTCTCTATATTAGCTTTATCCTTGCGCCGAGCATCGCCATGATGGCGGGGATGCCGACGTTTTTTGATGCGTCCTCAAGCGCATCCTTTAATAATTCGTATATCGTAATAAGTCTTTTTGTACTTATCTCACCCGCCAACCTCTTTGCAGTGTCCCGCGAGGTATAAAAGATAAGGGGTGCTGTGGGGTCAAGTTTTACGAGCGTTATATCGCGTATGGCGCACATTAGCTCTTCAACAGCTTCGCAAAACTCCGCCCTTGCGGCTGGAAGGTCGCTGACGGCTGAGTAAAGCTCTGCGAATGACGTGCCGGGACCAAGCGCACCGACTATTTTTTCTGTAACGGCGCGGCTTTTTGAGCTTTCCTTTGACTGCTTATCGGAAAGAAGCAGAAGCGCGCGTCCTATTCTGCCGTCTGAGCTCATTATAATACTATCAAGCGCCAAGACGTCAGTCCTTGCATAAACAGCCGCCCTCTCACTGTGTGTAATCAGATATGAGCGCATAGCGTCGCTCTCAAACCTTTGCATAGCAACGGTCTGGGCGCGGCTTTTGATTGTGGTCAGTATTTTGTCCCCCGACTCCGCAAGCAAAAATATTATAACGTTTCCGGGCGGCTCTTCAAGAACTGTAAGAAGCGCGTTCTGCGCATTCGCAGTCAGCCTATCGGCTTCTTCTATCACGTATATTTTAAAGCTTGATTCGGTTGGGGACAGATACATATCCTCGCGGAAGAGCCTTATCTCCTCAACGCCTATCGTTGCCTTGCCGGACTGTCTTGAAAGAGTTTTGATATCAGCGTAATTTCTATCAAAAATTCTTCTGCAAGAGCTGCATCTCTTACAGGGAAGAGGTTGGCTTGCATCGTTTTTAGATTCGCAATTCAATGCCGCGGAAAGCTCAAGGGCCAGAGTTTTTTTGCCTGAGCCGCCGGCGCCTATCACGAGAAATGCGTGCGGAAGAGTGCCTCTTTCTACGGCGGCGCCAAGTCTTGCTTTTACAGCATCGTTGCCGTAAAGCCCGGAAAAATATTTTCGCATACCGCACCACCCTTCACTCGTCTACAATACTATTATAACAACTACTCGGTCAAAAGTCAATGGAAAGATATTTTTAAAAATATTAAAAAAATATTGTAATTTGCGGTATTATATGCTAAAATACTAGAATAGAAGAAGAAAGGCTCATTTGCCTTTCGTGGAGGTTTTAAACTATGGAAAAGTTTTACTTAACAACTGCTATTGCTTACGCATCAAGAAAGCCGCATTTCGGCAATACCTATGAAATTATAATGGCGGACGCCTTTGCTCGCTTTCAGCGCCGTATGGGCAAGGACGTTTTTCTTTGCACGGGTACTGACGAGCACGGTCAAAAGATAGAAAACCTTGCAGGCGAGGCGGGTATCAGCCCAAAGGCATACGTTGATAAAGTAGCAGGCGAGATTAAGGGTATATGGGACCTTATGAACGTCGATTACGATTATTTTATCCGTACGACCGACAGCTATCACGAGTCCTGCGTAGCAAAAATATTCAAGAAATTTTACGATAAGGGCGATATATATAAGGGATATTACGAGGGCTGGTATTGCACCCCTTGCGAGTCCTTCTTTACCGAAACTCAGGTTGAGGGCGGCAAGTGCCCCGATTGCGGCAGAGAGGTTTCTCAGGCTCGCGAGGAGGCGTATTTTTTCAAAATGTCGAAATATGCCGACAGGCTTATCGAGCATATAGAGAAGAATCCGGGCTTCATTGAGCCTGAAAGTCGCAAAAAGGAAATGGTGAATAATTTTCTTAAGGCAGGGCTTCAGGACCTTTGTGTATCGAGAACCTCGTTCAAGTGGGGTATCCCCGTAGATTTTGACCCGAAGCACGTAGTTTACGTATGGCTTGACGCTCTTACGAACTATATAACTGCGCTCGGCTACGACCCGGACAAGTCTTTTGATGAGCAAAATGAGAAATTTAAAAAATATTGGCCCTGTGACGTTCACATTATCGGAAAGGATATTCTCCGCTTCCATACGATATACTGGCCGATATTCCTGATGGCTCTCGACCTGCCGCTTCCGAAAAAGGTGTTCGGGCATCCGTGGTTTAATTTTGGAAACGATAAGATGAGCAAGTCCAAGGGTAACGTGGTTTTTGCAGATGAGCTTGCCGAAATATTCGGAGTGGACGGGGTCCGTTATTACGCGCTCTCCGATATGCCGTATAATTCCGACGGCTCGATAACATACGAGAGCGTTATTACAAGATATAATAACGACCTTGCCAACAACCTTGGAAATCTCGTTAGTCGCACTCACGCAATGACGAAGAAGTATTTTGACGGCATAGTTCCTGCACCCGATAAAGCTCTTGATATAGACGCAGAGCTTAAGGCGGCTGTCAGAGTGGGAATTGATAGGTCGATAGCTCTTATGGATTCATATCACGTGGCTGATTCTCTTGACGAAATATTCTCTATGCTCAGACGCGCAAATAAGTATATAGACGAAACGATGCCTTGGGTGCTTGCTAAAAATGAAGCTGACCGTCCGCGTCTCGCAACGGTCATATATAACCTTCTTGAAGCCATAAGAATAGCCGCCGTATTGCTTGTCCCATATATTCCGGGGACGGCAGACGCCATCTTCTCTCAGCTTTCAACCGATATGCGCGACGCTTCAACTCTTTCTGAGTTCGGCGCACTTGTGCCCGGCAAGCCTCTAGGTGAGGCATTTACGCTTTTTGCAAGAATAGACGAGAAAAAATTTCTTGAGGATATGCAGGCAAAAATGACGGCAGCGGCTTCGTCTGAATCCATTCCCGAGCCTGAGCATGAGGCGGAGATAGGTATAGAATCCTTTGGCGCGGTCGAGCTCAGAGTTGCCGAAATACTTGAGTGTGAGCCTATACCCAAGGCTAAAAAGCTCCTTCGTTTGCAGGTTGACCTCGGATATGAAAAGCGTCAGGTCGTTTCGGGAATCGCTAAATTCTACACTCCCGACGAGCTTGTCGGAAAAAAGGTAATCATAGTATCTAACCTCAAGCCCGCAAAGCTTTGCGGAGTGGACAGCTACGGTATGCTTCTCGCTTCGGGTGAAGAGGATGTAAAGGTCGTCTTTCTCGACCCCTCGGCAAAGAACGGGGATAGAGTGCACTGATGAAATATTTCGATTCTCACGCCCACTATTACGACGAGCGCTTTGAATCAGAATGTGAGATGGGCGTCGATAAACTTATCGGCGCCCTGCTTTCTGCAAGCGTATCGGGTATTATAAACGTAGGAACGTCACCTGCGACATCACGCCTTGCCATAGAGCAGGCGAAGCGTTTTGACGGAATGTATACCGCAGTAGGCATTCATCCCTCAGATTCACAATATCTTGATGTGGGGATTGATGATGCGCTATGCGACACGCTCTCGCTCATAAGGCCTACGGAGAATAAATGCGTATGCCTCGGAGAAATAGGTCTTGACTATCATTATCCGGACACGGACAAGACGCGCCAGATGGTGTTTTTCCGAGAGCAGATGGCCCTTGCGCGTGAGCTTGATATTCCTGTGTGTATACACGACAGAGAAGCGCATGGAGATATAATGGACGTAATAAGGGATTTTCCTGGCGTGCGCGGTGTTTTGCACAGCTATTCAGGGTCATACGAAATGGCACAGGAGCTGGTATCGCTCGGTTATATGATATCCTTTTCGGGTACTCTCACGTTTACCAACGCAAAAAGGGTTCGCGAGGTGGCGGCAAGGCTTCCCATAGAATCTATCCTTATAGAAACAGATGCGCCATATCTCGCTCCGCACCCAAACAGAGGAAAACTTAATCACTCGGGGTATCTTGAATATACGAACAGAACGCTTGCCGAGCTGTTTATGCTTACTGAGGATGAATCCGCCGCTCTGACTCAGAAAAATGCGAGGAGGTTTTTCGGAATATGAAAAAGGGTATGTGTATAACATACGAGGTTGAAGACTCGCTTTACGTAAACGTCACAAACAGATGCTCAAACAGATGCGATTTCTGTATAAGAAATAACGGCGACGGAGCCTATGGCTCAGAGTCGCTTTGGCTTGCCCACGAGCCTACGACGGATGAAATACTTGAGTCGATTTTCTCACGCGACGTGAGCTCGTATAGCGAAATTGTATTTTGCGGCTACGGTGAGCCAAGCTACCGACTTCTTGATATAAGAGAGGTCGTATTAGGGCTTAGGGCACGATTCCAAAACCTAAAAGTACGAATAAATACAAACGGGCACTCCGACCTTATACTAAAAAGAAACACAGCCCCGCTTTATCAGGGTATATTTGATACTGTTTCTATAAGCCTGAACTCACCGAGCAACGAAGGATATATAAACACCTGCCACCCCGTGTTTTCTGAAATGACGTTTCCTGCTATAATTGCTTTTGCTGAAAATGTAAAGAATTATGTGCAAAACGTCGTATTTACGGTGGTTCGGCAATTCCTTACGCCGACCGAGCTTTCAGAGTGTGTGCGTATAAGTGAAAAGGTGGGTGTACCTCTTCGCGTAAGAGAATACATTAAAGCTCAGGACGGCTGAACATCGTTTCAAACATCATAAGATATTCGACCGGAACGTTCATAACGTCAAAGCTTATTCCCATAAAGCCAAGCTCGCCGACAAGCGCCAGCTTGGCTTTTATATTTTCAAGTGCTTCGAAAACAACCCTCACGCTCTCTTTCTTTCCGTTTCTGTATTTATTGTATTCAAAATGGCAAATTCCGCGCTCCTCGTCATAAAGTATTTCCTTTCCGGATGAATGAGCCAGCCTCTCAAAATCCGATTTCCTTATTTCCTCATCGCCCATATAACCAAGCGTTGCAATGTCCATATATGCCCCCCAAGAGCTGTTTTTCTCGGCAAAATCCGTCATCATACGGCGCTCGCCCATATCAAAGGAGGGGATGTCTTCAAGCGGAGTTTTTTCATACATAATAACGCAGCCGTCCGCCAAGTCAGGAACGTCCATCTCGGAATTGCCGTCGACCTCTAAGAAAAGCGACATGTCATATTCCGAAAGTCCGTTTTTAAGCCTTCTCAGAAAATCTTCGTACCCTCTCGGCTCTTTCTTTGCCGCAGCGTATGAAGCTGAGGTAACTCCCCCATATCCGTGCGCTTTTGCCATAAGTAAAAGATTGTCGATGTATTTATCGGAAAAGTCGAGACTGTCGTCGTACACACGAAAAAGGGGAGTAATCCCGTTCTCCTTGGCAAAGGAAAGCGGCTCGGTGTCGTCAAAGGTAAGCCTTATTTCATTTCCGTCGCGAACACCCGCGCCAACTGTCAGATAGGTAAGATACGGAGCTGTAAGAGATAACCTATCCCTTGTTACACCTCGGTAGCAGTATCCGTTAGCACAAGCAAGCCCATAGCTCGGGGAATCGTATTTAATTGATAGAAGCTGACCCGGGTAAATTTTGTCCGTGCCCGAAAGATATGGGTTTTTTGCCAAGAGCGATTTCCGTTTTACTTCGAATCTGTCTGAGATTCTCTCAAGAGTGTCCGAGCCGCGAACGTTATAGGTTCTTGTCGGTGTCAGTATCAAAAGCTTTTGTCCTACTACCAGCCTGTCGGGGTTTTCAAGCTCGTTATTCTCAATTATTTTCATAGGGGAGGTTGAGTGCTCCCGCGCTATTTTGAAGACCGTATCTCCTGCTTTTACAGTATGTATTTTCATATCGGTAAAGCTCCTTTCTTTCCTTATAAGATTACTTTTATTTTATTCCGGAGCGTATTATTTGTCACACCTTTGTAAATAATTAGAAGGAAAAAATAACACGGGCGGTGATTTTATGAGTGATATAGTAAAGGTGACTGCAAGGGAAATTATAGATTCTAGAGGCAATCCTACGGTTGAGGCGGAGGTTTTTCTCTCTGACGGAACGGTTGCAGCGGCGCAAGTGCCATCGGGGGCGTCCACGGGTAAGTATGAGGCGTTTGAGCTTCGTGACAAAGAGAGTCAAAGATATCATAAAAAAGGGGTGCTCGACGCTGTAAAAAACGTAAACGACATAATCAATCCTGCTCTTATCGGTATGGACGCTTTTGATATAGATGAGGCGGACTCGGTTATGATAGCCCTTGACGGAGCTTATAACAAATCAAATCTCGGTGCAAACGCTATTCTTTCGGTTTCCGCCGCAATAGCAAAGGCTGGAGCTAAATCACTTGGAATGCCGCTTTACAGATATCTTGGAGGGCAGCTCGTCAAGCGTATGCCTATACCTATGATGAATATTCTTAACGGTGGAGCGCACGCGGAAAATAACGTAGATATTCAGGAGTTTATGATAATCCCGTCGGGAGCGCAGAGCCTTAGCGACGGGGTTCGAATGTGCTCTGAGGTGTATCACACCTTGAAAAACATACTGACAGCAGAAGGGTTTTCAACAGCTGTCGGTGACGAGGGAGGCTTTGCGCCCAGCCTTTCATCAGACGAGGAGGCAATAAAGCTTATAATATCGGCAATAGAAAAAACGGGATACAAGGCAGGGGTGGATTTTATGCTTGGCCTTGATGCCGCGGCATCTGAGTGGAAAACCGAGGGCGGATACGTTATGAAAAAAAGGGGCAGGTTCTACACCTCAGATGAGCTTATTGAATATTTTGCATCACTTGCGGAAAGCTATCCCATATTGAGCATAGAGGATGCCGTAGGCGAGGAGGATTTTTACGGATGGAAAAGGATTACCGACAGGCTTTCAAAAAAATGCATACTCGTCGGAGATGACCTCTTTGTAACCTCATCCTCCAAGGTGTATCACGGAATAGAGGAGGGAATAGCCACAGCCGTATTAATTAAACCTAATCAGGTAGGAACGGTTACGGAAGCCGCTGACGCAGTGCTTGCGGCAAAATCCGGCGGCTATAAGACTGTTATGTCCCACCGAAGCGGAGATACCGAGGACACCTTTATAGCCGATTTTGCAGTGGCAATGAACTGTGATTTTATAAAAACGGGAGCGCCGACGAGAGCCGAGCGAACGGCTAAATATAACCGCCTTATGAAAATTGAGTCAGAGCTTTTTGCTCCGGTGTATTAGAATAGAAAATGACGGAAAAACGCGAGATTTTTCCGTCATTTTCTTTGATTATTTATATTTTTAAAGCAAGCGCAATAAAATATTTTTTCGTCTTGCAAAAAAAATATTTATATGATATACTATTGATACAGTAAATTTAGCAGGGAATTTTATCACTATGAAAATAAAAAACGGTTTTGTTATTGAAGAGGTTGGAGGTTCTTATCTTGCCGTCGCTGTTGGTGACTCTGCCGAGTCCTTTAACGGTATGGTACGCCTTAACGGCACGGGAGCTTTCTTCTGGAATCTTATGAAGGATAAGGATATAACTTGTGACGAGCTTGTAGACGAGGTACTGAAGGTTTACGAGGGCGTAACTCGCGAACAGGTAACGGCTGATGCTTTAGCCTTTGTTGCAAAGCTTCGCGACGCGGGAATACTGGAATAATGGAGTCTATAAACATTACCTCCCCAAAAATCGAGGATGAGATAAGCAAGCACGGAACCTGCGCCACGAATACAGTAGGCACGAGTATGCGTCCGCTTTTGAATCAAAGAGATGCGGTTTTTCTTGCTGCGCCTGACCGCAAAATAAAAAAGTACGACGTGGTTCTTTATACCGGCGCAGATAAATATATTCTTCACAGGGTTATCGGAATCAAAGGTTCTCTTCTCGTTATACGCGGTGACAATACGTATAGAAAAGAATACGTGCCGCGCGAATGTGTGATAGCCTATATGGTTTCCTTTACGAGAAAGGGAAAGCATCATAAGGTTACTGAATTTGGATATAAGCTTTATTCTAGGTTTTGGAATTTTATGTATCCGCTGAGATGGCTTTTGCATAAATTCCGCTCGATTATAAGAAAAATTATAAGAAAATAGCGTTGTGCGATTTGTAACACAACGCT
>JAZORD010000049.1:0-12741 GCA_045656445.1 Eubacteriales bacterium
TTTTTTGCCGTTCCTACTTGAATTTTTCGCTTTAATGTGATACAATATCTCTATATTTGTATATGCGGAGAGAAAAAATGACCAACATTGCAATTCTCGGCTTCGGCGTTGTAGGCGGCGGCGTTGCCGACCTTATCACTAAAAACTTCGCCGAGGTCACAAGACTTGGCGGCGATGAAATCAACATAAAGTATATACTTGACCTGAGGGATTTCCCGGATTCTCCCTTTGCCGACAGAGTTGTGCACGACTTTAATATAATACTTAACGACGAGTCTGTCTCAACTGTGATTGAGGTAATGGGCGGCTCGCATCCCGCTTACGAGTTTACCGTTGCGGCGCTTTCCGCCGGTAAAAACGTCATAACCTCGAATAAAGAGGTCGTTGCAAATTTCGGTGACGAATTTCTTGAAATTGCTAAAAGGTCCTGTGCATCATATCGCTTTGAGGCGGCAGTCGGCGGCGGAATACCCGTTATATCACCTATGATAAGCTGCATAGGTCAGAATAAGATAACCGAGGTCAGAGGAATCCTTAACGGAACGACGAACTACATTCTTACAAAAATGTTTTCATTTGGCGATAGCTTTGAGTCAGCGCTTAAGGACGCGCAAGCCAAGGGCTACGCCGAGAGAAATCCCGATGCTGATATACTCGGCATCGACGCGTCAAGAAAGATTGCCATACTTGCGGCTCTTGCAACGGGTATGCTCGTTTCCACTGATAAAATTCACACCGAGGGCATCACCGCTATAAGAGCTGAGGATGTTGCCGCGGCAGAAAAGCTCGGCTGTAAAATAAAGCTCCTTGGCAGATGCATCTGCGCGTCGGACAAGCCTTATATTATGGTTCTTCCCTTTATGCTCGGTAAGGATTCCGCGCTTTCGGACGTGTCAGGCGTTTACAACGCTGTAGAAGTCGTGGGCGAGCCTCTCGGCAACGTAATGTTTTACGGCAAGGGCGCAGGAGCAGGCGCGACAGCCTCTGCAGTCGTGGGCGACCTTATGCAAATTATGCGCCTTGGCAGCGCGGGCGCTCCTGTATTCACAAAAAGTGACGATGTGGCTGACTTCGGCAGCTTTGAGTCGAGGCACTATCTCGCGTTTAATCCCGCGGACAGAGAAAAGGTTGAGAGCTTTTTTGCAGATGCATCTCAAATCGACTCTAAGGAATACGCGCTTCTCACCGCTCCGCTTACCGAGTCGGCAGTAAACGAAAAGCTGAAACAGCTTGGTATTACCCCCCTATCGCATATCAGAATGCTTTGATTTTAATAATCCGTATTGCTCCGAGAGAAAGACTATCCTCTCGGAGCTTTTTGCTAAGGTAAATAGCGTTATTATGCTCATCATAAAAAGAACGCTGTCAATTGAAAGCATAAGAAATCCCTCGGGAACAAGCGCTCCGATGAGCAATGAAGCGAAAAATACGACGGTGAAGGCTGCGCTTTTTTCCTTTCCGAAAAGGAAGAAGATAGCCTCGGATGCGTAAAAATACCAGCAGACTACAGTGGAGTAGGCAAAGGCGAATATCAGAATAAATAATAGAAGCGGAGCGCCTCTGCCAAGCACCGTGGCAAAGGCAAAAAGAACCGTCACTATACCCGAGCCCGTCACACTGACCCCGGAGCATAGAACCGCAAGTCCTGTCAGAGTGCATAAAAGGGTGGTGTCGAAAAACACCTCGCACATACCGAAAAGCCCGACCTTTGCAGGATGTGAGCCGTGGGAGCGGCTCTGCGCAATTGATGACGTTCCCGCGCCCGCCTCATTTGAAAGAAGCCCTCTAGCAAAGCCCTCTCGCATTGGGCTTGAAGCAAAAAAAGCTAACACGCCCCCCGCAGCGCTCTTTACAGAGAAGGCTTCGCGGAATACGGCGGCAAGCACCGAGGATAAACCCTGCGCGCCGGATAATATAATCGCAAGGCAGATGAATATGTAAGCAATTGTTGCCATCGGTATTACCCTTGCGGTTGCATTTTCTATCTTTTTTGCTCCGCCGCTGACGGTTACAAAAACGATGGCGGCAAAGATAAATGAAAATGCGTACGGCTTTAATCCGAGCGCCGCGGAAGCCGACACCGCAACGCTTTGCGCTTGAAGAGCCGCGCCCATAAACAGCGCAAGAAGAAGGCAGAGAACCGAGTATGCCGAGCCGAAAGCCCTCCCAAGCCTTCCCACCGTTTTGGTTATGACGTACATCATACCGCCGCGGCCCTCTTTTCCAAAGTTCGCGCCCAGGGCAGATTCACAGTATTTTATCACCGAGGAAAAAATTCCGGAAACGAATATCCAAAAAAGACACCCCGCGCCCCCAACAGATATTCCGTAGGCTACCCCAACGATATTTCCAACGCCCAGCGTGCCCGCAAGGGCTAATGACAGCGCCTTGCGCGATTTTTTATCAAACCCCGAGAGGAAGGTCTTTTTCACGGTTTTTATAGGATGTAAAATAAAGAAAAAACGAAGCTTTATAAGAAAATAAACACCGACGCCCACAATAAGCATCGGCAAAAGCCCAAGTATAGACATAAAAAATCCTCCGCTTGAAAATATGCGGAGGTTTTTTCTTTTATTCGTTAAAGAAATCTTGATATTATCTTGTATGCTAAAAATCCGAATGCCGCGAGCAGCAAAACCATGCACACAACATTAGTAATCCTATCTATTTTTTTATTCTTCTCTCGCTCCTTGCGGTCAAGCTCGCGGTCCTCTTCGGTTTCAAGAAGCTCCTCGGGAATTTCTTCCCCACTCTCTTGCTCAGCGATTTCCGCTTCCTCGTCGAAATCGTATTCACCGCTTTTGATTTTCTCAGCGCGCAATCTCGCCTCGGTCATTATTTCCTCAACCGACTTTAAAACGGCAGAGTCGTCGGGATTATTTTCCGTCATTTTCTTGCCTATTCTGTCCATTGCCGAGCTTATCACGGAAATCTCACGCGCACCCGTTGCCGCGGAAATGTCACCCTCGCATCCGTCGCAAATATATCTTGGAGTTCCGTATCCGCTCATAGTGAGTATAGCCGCGTTTTCGGTATCAAGTGTCGCTTTGCATATAGAACAAATCGAATCCATAAATTTATCCCCTGTTTTTTACTTTCCGAGCGCTGCGCGGAATTCCTTGAGATACTCCTCGCGAAGAGCCTTCTGCTCTGCCTTTTCCGAATCGGTTAGCTCTCTCTCCTTTGAGATTCTTCCAAGCTCGTTAATTCTGTCTACCTTTATCTTATCCAAAATATTTCTCCTTACGCCTTATAGAGCTTAGCAAGTCCGCCCTCTGAGGTTTCTCTGTAAAGATGCGAGAGGTCCTTGCCGGTTTCATACATTGTTTTTATAACGAGGTCAAGCGATATTTTTCTTGACCCGGAGAGGAAATTTGCAAGGCTCATAGCGTTTATCGCCCTCATTGCCGCGACGGCATTACGCTCTATACAGGGTATCTGCACGAGTCCGCATATAGGGTCGCAGGTAAGACCGAGATGATGCTCAAAGGCTATCTCCGCAGCGTATTCTATTTGGTCTATACCCATCTCAAAAAGCTCGCATAGAGCAGCCGACGCCATAGAGCACGCCGTTCCTATCTCTGCCTGACAGCCGCATTCCGCGCCGCTTATTGAAGCGTTGGTCTTGACAAGGTTTCCGACAAGTCCCGCAACCGCAAGCGCGCGGTATATATCCTTATCAGAAAAGCCGTGCTTATCCTGCATATATTTCAGCACCGACGGCAAAACCGCGCATGCTCCGCAGGTTGGAGCGGTTACTATCGTTCCGTTGTCTGCATTCTGCTCGCTTACGGCATAGGCGTAGGAGCAAACCAGGCGGTTTTCACGGGTCACGGGGGATTCGTCTATGTGTCTTTGATTATAGAGATGCTGCGCCTTTCTCTCAACCGAAAGTCCGCCGGGAAGTATTCCCGAGGTTGTGAGCCCCTCGTGAATCGAGTGCGTCATAACTCCCCAGATCTTAGAAAGAAAGGAATATATTTCCTCACCCTCCCGCATTACTACGTAATCCGAGAGTCTTATTCCTTCTTTTTTGCAAAGCTCCGAAATTTCGGTAAAGCTCGATTCGGGATATATGTCGGGCGAATCAAACTCATCGCGGCCGAGAATTTTTATATCACCGCCTCCAACGCTCAAAACACGCATCGGCTCACCCGCAGCGCTGCGTCTTATGGCTCGTATATCCATAGTATTCTCGTGGGGTATATCTCTGTCCGCCGAATTAAAGATAATCCGAACCGGCTTATCCCCGCACATACTCTTTATAGCTATATCGGTTCCGTGACCGCGCCCCGTGTCAGAAAGCGAGCCGTAAAGGGTGACCTCATAAGAATCGGCATCGGGATTTTCAGAAACGAATATTCCCATCGCCTTTGCGGGTCCCATAGTATGAGAGCTTGACGGACCTTTGCCTATTTTGTATATATCCTTAATTGATTTCATCATGCCACCTCACAAGTAATTATATTACGGATTTAACTCTTTTTCAAGAAACTCTTGTTCTATCTCTGAGCGCTTTAGGAGCCTTGAGAGCACCCAAACCTGCTCCATATATACTTATCCTCTGAAAACATACAGTCACCGCTGTTTTAAAAGCAGGTGAAAACTCCGCTGTATTTCATATCCGGCGTATATTTATCCCAGAACGGAAGAATATTTTCGTATAGCTCCTTTTTAGCTCAGTACTTATGTTCATCATTTCACAATCTCTATATTTTTTATTCCGTATTTCTTTAACAGCTCTGCTACGCGGCCGTCTATAAGCTCGCCGCTCACCGCTATGGGCACTGCCGGCGGGCAAGAAACCGTCGGCGCGGCGCAGATTCTTCCGACAGCCTCGTCGGTTGGTAAAACCTCGCTCTCCGAAAGCATAGCCTCTCTGACCGACATCACCGCCCTCGGCAAGCCCGCATCTGCCGGCAAGGCTACAGGAAGCGGAGGCTTCTGAGAAAGCTCGTCTATTGCCGAGATAAGACGGTGAAAATCTCCCGCGTCATTTTCCGGCGTTGCCATAAGAACGGTATATTCACAGTCGGAAAACTCGGTTTCAATTTCACGCGAGCGCAGATATTCGGAAAGCTCTTCGCCCGTGTAACCGAATGAGCGGGGAGCTATTACTATTTTAAGCGGCTCTGTCGATAAAACCGAGAGTCCGCGTTCCTTTATAGCTTCCTTAGCTTCCTCTACCTTTGTCACGGCAAGAGAAAGCCCTTCCGCATACCCCTCTGCAAGATGTTTGTTGCAAAGGTCTAGCGACTCAAGTATGAGGTAGGATGGGCTTGTCGATGCAAAGAGCGAAAGCCTGCCTCTTGCAGACGGTATATATTTTTTCGCTTTTTCTGAAATGTGCAGATACGCTCCGCCCGTCAGAACCGGAAGCGTTTTATGAGCTGAGTCACAGCACATATCAGCGCCCAGCGCTATCGGATGCATACTCGGCTTAAGAAATGCAAGATAAGCCCCGTGCGCGTTGTCAACGAGAAGCGGTACGCCATACTTACGGCAGACAGCCGAAATTTCATCCACCCTTGAAATATTACCGAGATAATCCGGCGAGGTAATATACACAGCCGCAGGATTCTTTGCGCGGGAAAGCGCGCGCTCAACCTCATCTGCGCTAACCGCAGCGCAAGCTATATGCGCGCTCCTCGGCGAAGATATCCACTCAATATCAAAGTCTAAAAGTGCCGCCGAGGTAAGAAACGCCTTATGCGCTCCTCTCGCCGCTAAAACGAGAGGTCTTGTGCCGCTTTTCTCAGCTCCCGCAAGGGCGAGAGCAAGCATTGCCCTTATTGCGAGCGTTGAGCCCTCTGTTGAATAAAAGCTTCGCGCCGTGCCGAAAAGCTCGGATGCATACCCCTCGCTTTCAGCTATTATTCCGTCGGCTGAATAAAGGTTATCTGCACCGAAAATTTCGGTTATGTCGTACTTTTCACAGCCAAGGAAGCCCTTGCCCTTATGCCCCGGCATATGAAAGCGGGTCACGCGGGATTCGGCGTATTTTTTTACAAAATCAAAAATCGGAGTTTTCATTGTTCAAAAGATTCCGCAACCTTAATCATAACGGCGCACTCAATTCTCTTTTTGAAAAGCTCGCATCCATACTTATAAATTCCGTTTATATTTCCCGTTGCGTGATAGGCGTTTGCAGCGCATCCGCCGGAGCAATAAAGCTTTGCCCAGCAGTCGCGGCACTCCTCTCTCGCGTAAGCGTTGCAGCTGCGGAACTCGTCCTGCACGACGGTATTGGTAATACCGTCCCAGATATTGCCAAGACTGTATTTTTCATCTCCTACAAACTGATGGCAGGGGTAAAGCTCGCCCCAAGGAGTAACAGAAACGTACTCCGTTCCAGAGCCGCATCCGGTTATACGCTTGTAAATACAAGGCCCGTTTTTGAGGTCAAGCATATAGTGATAGAAGGTAAAGCCCCTGCCCTCCCTCTTTCTCTTTATCATTTCCTCAGCCAGAAGCTCGTACTGCTCGAAAAGCTTCGGCAGGTCCTCCTCGGTAAGCGCGTAGGGGTCGCCCGGAGGGCATACCACAGGCTCCATACTCAGCTCGGTAAAGCCGAGGTCTGCCATATGTAAAATGTCGTTTGTGAAATCGGTATTATTGTGGGTGTATGTGCCGCGGACGTAATAGTTTTTGCCGCCTCTCGCTTCGACAAGGCGCAAAAACTTCGGCACTATTTTGTCGTAGCTTCCGTTACCCTTGTAATCCTTACGGAAATGGTCGTTTACCTCTTTTCTTCCGTCAAGGCTTAAAACGACGTTTGACATCTCCTTGTTGAGAAAATCTATAACCTCGTCGTCTATAAGCATACCGTTTGTCGTGAGCGTAAACCGAAAATTCTTGTTATGCTCTTTTTCTATACTTCTCGCATAGGCGACAAGCTTTTTGACCACGTCCCAGTTCATAAGCGGCTCGCCGCCGAAGAAGTCAACCTCAAGATTCCTTCTCGAACCCGACTTTTCTATAAGAAAATCGAAGGCGCGCTTGCCGACCTCGTAGCTCATTACGGCTCTGTCGCCTTGATATTTTCCTTGGCTTGCAAAGCAATATGAGCAGTTAAGGTTGCAGGTGTGGGCAACGTGCAGGCACATTGCCTTTATGACGTTTGAGTTGTTTTTATAGGTGTAGGCAAGGCTTTCGTACTTATCTTCCGAAAAAAGCTTTCCCGCCGCCTCAAGCTCTCTTGCGTCGTTGATGCAAAGAAGAACATCCTCCCTTGTCACGTCCTCTTGACCCTTATATTTTTCAAGGATAACCGAAACTATCTCCTCGGCAGTCTTTTCTTTATACATTTCGATTATATCGTAAGCGACCTCGTCAACTGCGTGAACCGAGCCGCTCGCGGTATCAAGAACAATGTTATAGCCGTTAAGTTTATACTGATGTACCATTTTAACTCCTTATAGACGAAACGCTGCCTTATCTAAGGCAGCGTCGTAAAACAAATTTGAATAATATTACTTATTCGAGTTCTCACATTGCTGATTTGCAACGCCGCAAGAGGTCTTGCAAGCAGACTGGCATGAGGTCTGGCACTCGCCGCATCCGCCGTTTGCAACGGTGTTCGCAATGTCTTTTGTTTCGATAGTCTTGATTCTGTTCATCGGTTTATCCTCCGTTTGCCGCGCGGGCAAAATATTTTTCTTAGAACATTATAACACAGTTAAAAATGGATGTCAATAGTTTGCTTTTATTTTTTTATAAGAGTTGACAAACACTAAAGTATTTGTTATAATTTCATTGTTAGTGAAAGGAGGCTTTCAAAATGGCTAAAACAGAAATAACTCTCTCAAACGTTAAAGACGTCAGAGATTTCGTAAACATCGTGGTGCTTCTCGAATACGAGGTGGACTTGGCTCAGGGCAGATACCTTATAGATGCAAAGTCGATTATGGGTATATTTTCACTCGACCTGCTCTCACCCATAACGGTTATCGCTCACACAGAGTATGCGGACGATTTCTTTGAAAAGCTTGAGAAATTCAAGGCGTAATCATTTTAAGACCTAGCAAGAGGCGGAGTTTTTAAGCTCCGCCTCTTGCTTTTTTGTTTTTTATTTTACGTAAATATCCTCGTCTTTAAACATTTCGTTGATTTCCTTAAGTTGCTCCCTTACGAGAAGGTCGCCGCCCTCGTGTCCAACGTTTCCGCTGGTTATGTATGCGGAATAATGTCCTGCCTTTTCTGCCTTTTCGGTAGGAAGGTATCCGCCCTTGCCGCAAGAGAGCTGAACTATAAAGGTCTGCGCGGCATAGCTTCTTGCCTTTATTCTGTTACCGTAGTCGAGGAAAAGCTCGAAGGGACTTGTAGCAAAAGCCACGTCGCCGAATCTGACTATATGCGACTCAATTGAGAACATCTCTTTAAACTGTTGTTCTCTGAAGCGGCTTATAAGACCTGCGTGAACGTAAACCTTTGCGTTATCCTCAAAGGTAAATACACCTGAATCGGCATTTTTATCAACGTAGTACTCAATCTCTCGTACTGCCTTTGCGTAATCACTCTTGGTAGCCTTTCTTAAAGGAAGGTCAATTTTCCTAACTCTGTGCTCTAAAATAGCCTCCGACTTATATTCGGTTATATCCTCAAGCACCGAAAGTATTTCGTTCGATATTCTTTTGCCCGCCTTATTGCAGCCGGAAATATCAAACATCGAGGGGTCTGCCTTACGTCTTATGGGATTGGGGCGCTTAACGTGCGGGTCGTCAATGGGAGTTTCGGGCTCTACCCATCTTACAAGGTCGCGGGGGCACTGGTCGCCTCCTGCTCCGGCAAGTCCGAGAAGATATACGTTCTTACCAAGCTTTGCTCTGATATTCGCCTTAGCGCGTCCCCAGAAATCTGCGGATATAAAGCTTCTCTGCTCAAGAATCTGCGACGGACATGCAATATTTGCAACAACGCCCGTGAGGTTTTTGTCTTTATCAAAGGTATAGATAAGCTCGACGCCCGAGTCGTTTCCGCCCTCAAGAGCCGTGAAATTTGCCGTATTGGTGTCGCCCCACATTTCAGCCGTGCCGTCATCATATGAAACTCTTCTGCACATACCGACAGCTGCTCTGCCGAATTCATTAGCGTAAAGCGCCTCAGCGCGAGCTTCCCAAGCTCTGTTAATTGCCGAAGCTATCTTTTCGGCAACGAACTCGGTAGCCTCTGCGGGCTTCATAACACTGTCGTCAGCAGTAACGAGCGGCTTATATTCCTGGTCGCCCTTCATAAATTCCTTCAGTATCTCGCGTGTGCTTGCTATAGCGTTTTTGTCGCTTTTGTGATTAGGGTCGCCAAGGGTGTGGGAGGTGTGCGTATGAGTCGCAGCCACGATAATCTTCATCGTATCAATTTCAGGATTGATTTTTGCTATTTTCCCCCTTACTTCATCCATAAGAAAACCGGGGATGCCGCCAAGGTCTGCGCTGACGAGAATCATCTGTTCTCCGTTTGACTCAACAGCCATCGCGGTAGCGGTTATCTCAGACTCTACGTACTGAGATATTCTTTCGTAAAACTGTCCTGCAAGGCTTATTTTCTTTTCGGGCACAAGGCTTTCCTCTGCCCATCCTATAAGCAACTTTTTCATATTATATGCCTCCAAACATATTAAATCAAATTTATTTAAATTATATCAACCGCAAAAAGTCTTGTCAACATAAACGGAAAAAGTCGAAAATTTTTCGTAAGATGTATTCTTTGTTTTCAAAAACAATTGCGTAACAATTCTGATATGTCTTTAACCTTTTTGCTTTTTTTGCATAAAATTGAATATACTTATCGTTGTTTGGGTATATTTTACGTAAGTAAAAACATTAAAAAGGAGAAAGCTATGGATAATTTTCTTGAAACCTTTGAAAGAATATGGGAAATTTCTTTCGTAAGAGCGCTCGCTTATCTTTTGATTGCTCTGGTTTTGGGTTGGGTGGCGAGCTTTATAGTCAGAAAGCTTTTAAAGCTGGTTATCCCGAAAAGCAGACAAAACAAATGGGAAGAAAGAGGCAGCACGGCGGTCAGACTGACGGGAAAGCTGATATTTTTAATCGTATTTCTCTTATTCCTGCCGTCAATTCTTGAGGCGCTCGGACTTGAATCGGTTTCCGATCCCATAACCGATTTTACAAGCACCTTTATCAGATATATTCCCAATATAATTGCCGCTGCGATACTCGTTTTCATCGGCATTTTCGTCGGGCAGATACTTGAAGAGGTCGTAAGCGCGCTGCTTATGAAAACCAAGCTCGACGAGCTTACCAAAAAGCTATCCCGGAAAAGCGCATCAAATACTACCGATACCGAAGAGAACTCAGAGAATACTGATGATAATGATATGGGTATAAGCATTTCCTCGATTATCGGAAAGACGGTAAACGGCGCAGTTGTGCTTATCTCAATAGTAGAGGCTCTGACCGTGCTTAACATCGAAGCCGTTTCCGCGCCCGCACTTTCTATAATAGAGGCAGTATTTGGCGTAATACCGAGCATTTTCCTTGCGGTTATAGTAATAGCGCTCGGACTCGTTATAGCAAATATCGCCTGCGCGTTTCTTAAAAACATTCTCACCGGTCTTAACCTTGACGGACTTATGAAAAAGATTCTGCCCGGCATGAGCACAAGTTTTTCGCTCACAAGACTTGCTGTAAACGTTGTTCGCGTGATAATAATTCTCTTCGTTGTGGCAGAGGGCGTTGACATTCTCGGCCTTTCGGTGCTGTCCGGCATCACAGCAGTGATAATTTCGTATCTGCCTATGGTTATAAAGGCTCTCGTTATCGCCATCGCTGCTCTTTACGGCGCAAGCCTTCTTGAATCGGCTATGTCAAAATCCTCGCTCGGCGGCGGATTAGCTGTAAAAATACTAAAAAGTATTATCTACGTAGTAGCCGCGTTTATGATACTCAGCCAGCTCGAATTTGCAACCGTTATAGTAAACTACGCCTTTATCATAACTATATCGGCACTTGCCGTGGCATTTGCAATAGCCTTTGGCATAGGCGGACGTGATTTTGCGAAGAAAGCGCTCGAAAAAGTAAACCTTAACAGTCAAAACTCAAACAACAAAAACGGGCAAGATAAAGAATAATAATGTGCCGTAAATTTAGGCAAAAAAGACACGGGCAAGGCATTTTGTGCTTACCCGTGTCTTTTTCCGCTTTTCATTTCTTTATTCTGCGCTTTCGCTGCCGCTTGATTTTTAGCTTTACCACGAGCTTGCTACGTATTCTTTCATATAAATTATCCACCTCCGGAAACGGAATGCGAGAGCCGCCGACCTGCTCGCGAAACCAGCGGTTCATTCGTATTCTGTGCCTTCTTGTAGTCGCAGCTTCAATATTCTTGATTTGCTCCTCTTCCTCGCGCATTTTATTTTCTATCGCTTCCGCAAGCGCGCGTTTAAAATATTCCCTGTTTTCGCTTGTTTTATCTTCAATTAAATTTTCGGTGTTTATATTTTCGTTATTTTGCTTAAGTTCACTGTTGTTTTTCATTTTTATCACCCCTTTTTAGTTACTATAAGCATAAAAAAATGATATTTGATATTCATAGTATATCAAAACCAAGAAAAAATATCAATAGTTTATAGAAAACGCATTTGAATATTTATAGACTATATGTAGAGTTGCTGAAGGAGAAGAATTTCTATGAGTGATATTACAAAGATTTTGGGTCAGAGAATCAGAAACTACAGAACGTCTAAAGGCTTGAGTCAGGAAAAGCTGGCAGAGCTTTCCGCTTGTCATCCCGCGTATATTGGTCAGATTGAGCGCGGTGAGAAAAACGCCACTATTGAAAGTATAGAAAAGATATCCACAGCCTTAAACGTTTCGCTCTCGAAGCTGTTTGAAAAGCTTGGCGCAGAGGATATTCCAACGCGTAGCATACCGCTTGAATGCTACGAATTTGTTTCAGAAAAATCTAAATCAGAGCAAGAACAAATATTACGCATTTTAACCGAAATAGACAAATATAAATATGAATAAAAACCTGCCCGCCTTTTTAAATATGAATTTATTCAAAAGCGTCCTGTGCCTACTTTGGTATAAGACGCTTTTTGTTTTGCTGATATAGTACAAAAAGTGCGCCGACCGAAATCAGCGCACAAAAACGCAAATTCCAGCTGTCGCCAAACAAACTATATACAGATTAGGCATTTTGCAATACTATCATCGTGTACGGAACTTGCATTTTATCAAATTCATCACGACAAAAAGTATTGGTAAAAAAGGGCATAAATATCCCTAAAAAACCATTTGCTGTATATTTAGTTTGTTTGGCGAGAATATTATATCACTGTTTTGAACTATTGTCAAGATAATGATTAAGAACTGTGTTAAAACGTTTTTTAACCGGAGGGATAAGCTCGCATGCTCGCAGATACCGCAGGCGGTATGCGCATTCCATCGCAGATGGCATCTTGCCAAGAGAGCAGATGCTGTAAAAATCAAAAATGAATTGCTCAATCAGATGTAATTTTATCGCGAGCGGCAATACCTTCAGTACTTGGCTTTGCCTTCGTGCAAGGTCGAACTTTGTGATAAGCGAAAAACAAAAAAGCACCCGCAAGGAGTGCTTTTTTGCTTTTGGCCTACCCGAAAGGGTATGCTCGCATGCTCGCAGATACCGCAGGCGGTATGCGAACCTTCGGCACTCGGCGTGACCTTCGTGCAAGGTCGAACTTTGTGATAAGCGAAAAACAAAAAAGCACCCGCAAGGAGTGCTTTTTTGCTTTTGGCCTAC
>JAZORD010000050.1:0-18320 GCA_045656445.1 Eubacteriales bacterium
ATGAGATCGGTTATTAGCGAGTCAATGTCACCGTTAAGAAACGCACCGAGAGAAAACAGGGTTTTATTAATTCTGTGGTCCGTAACACGCGATTGCGGAAAGTTATAGGTGCGAATTTTTTCGCTTCTGTCACCGCTTCCAACCTGGCTTTTCCTAGTAGAAGCAATTTTTTCATCCTGCTCCTGCCTTTTCATATCATAAAGCTTCGTATACAGAATCTTCATCGCCTTTTCCTTGTTCTGAAGCTGGCTTCTTTCCTGGTCGCACTCTATTACTATACCGCTGGGCTTATGGGTAAGGCGAACGGCAGACTCGGTTTTATTTATATGCTGACCCCCTGCACCGCTGGACTTGCAAGACTCTATTTTTATATCTGCGGGATTTACCTCTACCTCAACATCCTCAGCCTCAGGTAGCACTGCAACAGTAACCGTCGAGGTTTGTATTCTGCCATTGGATTCGGTTACTGGTATGCGCTGAACTCTGTGGACACCGCTCTCAAATTTGAATCTTGAATATGCTCCATCACCCATAACCATAAAGTTTATCTCTTTAATTCCGCCGAGCTCGGTTTCATTAAGTGATACAGTTTCGGTTTTAAAGCCCTTGGATGCAGCGTACATCGAATACATACGGTAAAGATCTGACGCAAAAAGAGCCGCCTCCTCGCCGCCCGCACCCTGACGTATCTCTATAATTACGTTCCGTGAATCGTTGGGGTCGCGCGGTATAAGTAATACCCGAAGCTCCTGTAAAAGTGCCTCACAGGCATCTCTATGCAGCTTAAATTCTTCCTCTGCCAGCTCCCGAAGCTCTGCGTCAAGCGAGGAATCTCGCATCATATCGTCGGAATCCCTCATTTCCTTTTCTTCGGTTTTATACTCCCTGTATTTTTGAATTACAGGCGTAAGAGCTGTGTATTCCTTCATCAGCCTTGAATATTCTTTGTTATTTGAAACTATGTGAGGCAAGGTTATGAGCTGCTCTATCTCTCTGAATCTGTCCTCTGCTCTCTCAAGCTTTTGAAACATGCTATTTGTCCTTTCTTACTTAATTGCTTTAAAGAAAGGAATGACTACTTCATAAATGCAAAGAATGCCTCGTAGGCTGAATATACGTCAGCTTTTGATACAACCTCGTACGGTGCGTGCATAGAAATAACCGGCACGCCTAAGTCAACCGTTTCAATATTGAGGTTTGCAATATATCTAGCAACCGTACCGCCGCCGCCAACGTCAACCTTTCCAAACTCGCAGGACTGCCAAATTACGTTATTTTCGGCAAAAAGCCGTCTTATAAAGCCAACAAACTCCGCGGAAGCATCATTTGTGCCGGACTTACCTCTTGAGCCGGTGTATTTGCACATTGCTGCACCGCAGGATAGCATAGCGCTGTTTCTCTTCTCGTATACGTCGGAAAAATTAGGATCGTAAGCCGCGGTTACATCTGCGCTCAGACATTTTGATTTGCTTCTTACAACCGCGCTGTTTTTACCAAGATTACCGGAAATCTCGTTAATAAGGTCAACCAGAAACTCGGACTGTATACCGGTTATACCTTCATTACCGGCTTCCTCCTTGTCAACAAGAATCACCATCACTGTGTTTTCGGATTCAATATTATCAACAAGCGCTGTGAGCGCCGGATACGCACAAACCCTGTCATCATGACCGTAAGAGCCTATAAACGCTCTGTCAAAGCCGATATCACGCGCTTTGAATGCAGGGACAAGAGAAAGCTCCGCGCTTAGAAAATCCTCTTCTGTAACGCCGTATTTTTCATTAAGCAAGGAAAGCGCGGTAAGCTTAATTTTCTCACTTACCTCCTCGTCGCAGTACGGCAGTCCGCCTATAAGAATATTGAGAGTTTCTCCGGCAATTGCAGAGCCAAGGGGCTCTTGAGCCTGACGCTGACCTAGATGGGGCAAAAGGTCGTTAATATAGAATACCGGGTCGGTATCTGCCTCTCCGATTACCACGTTCACAGATTCACCGTCTGCCTTTACCATTACACCGTGAAGAGCAAGCGGAATAGCTGTCCACTGATATTTTTTTATGCCGCCGTAGTAATGAGTCTTGAAAAATCCCATACCGGCATCCTCGTACATAGGAACCTGCTTAAGATCAATTCGGGGGGAATCTATGTGCGCTGCGACAAGACGTATACCCTCTTTTTCTATATCGCGGACTCCAACCTTAAAGGCAATAAGACTTTTTCCGTGTTGATTCAGATATTTTTTATCGCCAACTGAAATTTTATCACCGAATTTATACTCCGTAAACCCAGCATTTTTTAGAATTGCAATAGATGTTTCAGTAGCCTCGCGCTCGGTCTTTGAATTATTAAGATAATTCATATATCCCTCGGCATACTCATATATAATTTTGATTTTTTCGCTTGAGGCTGACTCATAGACGTTTTTCTTTGAATATGAGAGCTCCTCTAACATTTTTTTACCAATAGTTTTTTCGGACATAGCCTATCTCCTTATGAATTTAGTATTTCATCGGCAATCGCTTTAACAGACGTGCGTAGGTCTGAGATGCTGCCATCGTTTTTTATCGTAAATTTTGAATTTGCCGAAAGATATTCGTCGGGCAGCTGAGTGCGTATACGCAGCTTTGCGTTTTTCATAGGTATTTTATCACGTTTTACTATCCTCATCATACGAATATTTTCGTTTGCAATAACTGCGATAACGAAATCGCATTCCTTATCAAAGCCTGATTCAAAAAGCAGCGGCGCATCAACCAGTGCCGCCTTTTTACCCTGTACGCGATAATTATCAAGTATTTCTCTGGTTTTCTCAAGCACGAACTTATGAGATATTTGATTTAAGCTACGCCTCTTCTCTGCGGAATTCTCTCCGAGAAAGACAATTTCAGAAAGTTTTTTACGGTCAAGCGAGCCATCTGAAGCAAGAATTCCAACTCCGAATTCCTTGACAAGAGCATCAAGGCACGGAGATTTTTGAATAATAAGGTTATGATAAACCTCATCGGTATCTATGCTTGGAATATCAAATTCCGAAAAAATTCCTGCAACAGTGCCCTTACCGCTACCGCTACCGCCGCAAAGCCCTATTACCTTCAACGCCAAAGCCTCCAAAAGATTTACATAAATTATTATACACTACGTCAGCGCATAAAGTCAAGATTTATATTATCACAAATTATAAAATTAGAATATTATTTTAAGAGCCACACAGAATATAGACACTAAAAAAACGAAGGGGTTATTTATGTCAGGTTCGAAAATTAATACCTATTTTGCGGCGGGCAACGGATATGAAGGCTTCAGAAGCTATTTTGATAACATATTCTCGCCAAGCGAATACACGCGAATATACGTTTTAAAAGGCGGTCCGGGAACCGGAAAAAGCAGTTTAATGAAAAAAACAGGGACGCATTTCAGAGACCTAGGTTTTCATACAGAATCGATTCTATGCTCCTCCGATCCATCTTCGCTCGACGGAGTTATTATTAACAGCGAAACCAAAAAATTTGCAATACTTGACGGCACATCCCCTCACGAAACAGATGCAAAAATACCGGGAGCTGTTGACGAAATTATAAATCTCGGAGATGCATGGGATAAGGATAAGCTAAAAAAGCATCGAGAGCGTATTATAGAAATTAACGATTCAAAAAAATTACACTATAAAAACGCATACGGTTTTTTAAAGCTGGCAGGCAACTTTGTCCCACGCTTTAATACGCAAAATTTACGCTTTTCCTCTTGTCGCTGTGAAGAATTAGTATTTTCATTATTGTCCGATTTGCCGACCAAAAAACGCGGCAGAAAATCAAAAATTAAGCTAATCAGTTCTTTTGGAAAAACGGGATACTCCACGCTTGACGGGGCAATTATATCGGCAAACAAAAAGATTTTTGTCACTGGCAGACACGGTAGTGACACTCTCTTCATGAACCGTCTGACAGTTGCGGCGGAAAGCAGAAAAATTGAATATACCCTGTTTCCAAGCCCGCTATCTCACGATATAGTTGAGGCAATATATTTTGAAGATTCGGACACGCTCGTTTCAACCCGCATAGCTTCTGAGAACAAAATAGATACCTCTGGCTTTGCCGATGAGATTGAAGTGAGCAACGATATAAAATATTACGAGAAATTACACGACGAGTTGACGCTTCGGGCAAAGGAGGCGTTTTTACTGGCTTCATCGGCTCATTTTGAGCTTGAAGCAATATATACTCCGACGATGGACTTTGATAAGATAAATAAAATCCGTGACACAGTGATAAGGGAAATTGAAGGAGATTTATAAATCGATAGAACACGCAATATACCTCTTGCTCACATCAAATATTATTAATGATATGCAATAACGCTATCTCTCTGGATTTTTGCAGTAATAAGATTTTATTTTATATAAAATGCTTGACTTATCAGCTGATATGGTATATTATTAATACTAGAATTGTAAGAGATACATTTGTCTTTAATGCAACAAAAAGAGGGTGTTGCCCGATGGCAACACCCTCTTGAAGAAACTAATTATTAGAGAGATTTTACTATTTTTTCAGTATCTGCAGCGATTACGAGCTCCTCGTTCGTGGGAATCATATAAACAAGAACCTTAGAATCATCTGCGGAGAGCTTTACAGGAACGCTGGAATGCGAGAAATTATTTCTTTCCGTATCAAGTTTAACTCCTAGATACTCAAGACCCTTAACTGCATTTTCACGAATGTGACAAGCGTGCTCACCGATACCTGCGGTAAAGACTATTGCGTCAAGACCGCCCATCGATGCCGAGTAAGCGCCGATAAATTTCTTTATCTGATAGCAAAGCATATCGTAAGTGAGCTTTGCTCTCTCGTTGCCCTCGCTCATTGCGCGCTCAACGTCACGCGAATCCGAGCTTACGCCACTTATGCCGATAAATCCGCACTGCTTATTCATATAAGCCTCAACCTCTTTGGGAGTAAGGTTTTTCTTCTCCATAATGAAAGGAACGATAGCGGGGTCAATAGCACCGCATCTTGTACCCATCATTATACCGTCAAGAGGAGTAAAGCCCATAGACGTATCAACGCACTTGCCGTCTTTGACTGCAGATATGGAAGAACCGTTTCCAATGTGGCAGGTAACAATTTTTGTTCCCTCAGCCTTACCGCCCATAAGCTTAATCATCTCACCGCTTACGTATCTGTGAGATGTGCCGTGAGCGCCGTATCTGCGGATTCCGTATTCCTCGTACATATCGTAAGAGATACCGTACATATAAACTTCCTTAGACATCGTCTGATGGAAAGCGGTATCAAAAACGAGAACCTGGGGTGTGTTAGGCATTACAGCCGTGCATCCCTTAATACCCATAATATGCGCGGGTGTGTGCAGAGGAGCGTAGGAAACGCACTTATCAAGAGTTTTCATAACCTCGTCCGTAACAAGCATTGACTCCGAGAAATATGGGCCGCCGTGAACGACTCTGTGTCCGATAGCTTCGATTTCATCGGGCGAGCTGATGCAACCAACCTTCTCGTCAAGGAGTGTGTTTACAACCATCTGAATTGCAGCAGAGTGGTCAGCAAGAGGCGTTTCGTTTATGTACTCCTCTTTTCCCTGGGTCTTGTGCATAATTCTGGAACCGCTTATACCAATTCTTTCGCAGTTACCCTTTGCCATAACTACTTCCTTCTCAGTATCAAAAAGCTGATATTTAAGAGAGCTTGAGCCGGCATTTACAACTAAAACTTTCATTTTTTTCTCCTTTTTTGAAATTACGTTACTATTATACACCAAATAAAACCAATTATCAACACTTTTTAAAATTTTTTAGGGGGGTCGGATGAAAACTGTCGCTATTATAACTGAATACAATCCCTTTCATTCCGGCCACGAGTATCAAATAAAGAAGATACGTGAAGAATTCGGTGATGATACCAGAGTTATTGCGATTATGAGCGGTAATTATACACAGCGGGGTGATACGGCTATAATGGATAAATCCTTGAGAGCCAAGTGCGCTGTCATGTGCGGTGTAAATTTAGTTCTTGAGCTTCCCTTTCCATTCTCTTCTGCCAGCGCTGAGTTCTTTGCAAAAAGCGGTGTAAGAATTGCAGATTCTATCGGTGTTGTGGATTACTTATCCTTTGGGAGCGAATCCGGCACAATAAGCGACCTAACTCAGATAGCTAAAAATATGAGCACACCAGAATATAAAAATTTGCTTAAGGAAAGCCTATCCCAAAAATCTGTGCGCAAAAAGGGTTATCCCGAACTTTGCGAGCAAACCTATAAGCAACTTTACGAAACTACTCCCCCATCCTCCATTTCTTTACCAAACAATATACTAGCGCTTGAATATATTAAAGCTCTCTACGATATAAAAAGCAATATCAAACCTCATACCATAAAAAGAAGTGGTGCCGGATATTCTGAAAAAAGCATTCAAGAGGTGCCCTACCAAAGCGCGTCTGCAATCAGAGAGCTTATGCACAACGATGTATCATCTGCCATAAAATATGTGCCGAATAATCTGAAAGACGCTCTTCTAGAAGGTTTGAAAAACAATTTATTTCCTTGCAACAGCGATAGACTCTCAACCGCTGTTATTTCAAATTTCAGAATAAATCCCAGCCCAAAAACTGAGTTTCACGATGCGGGCGGTGGTTTATATAACCGCTTACAAAACGCAAGTTTTGAAGCGTCAACAATATCCCAATTGACCGAGCTTGCCGATACCAAAAAATACACCACAGCAAGAATTAGACGCGCTATTTGGTTTTCTTTCTTTAGCGTTACCTCCTCTGAAGTTAAGAAATTTCCACTTTACACTCAAGCTCTTGCTATGGATAACGTCGGCAAATCCATCCTTAAGGAAGTTAAGAAAATTTCGAGCTTCCCTATTGTGACAAAGCCTTCCTCTTACGCTGCGCTCTCGGATGACGCAAAGCGACAAAAACAGCTTTCGGACAAGGCTGATTCAATATTTCAGCTTACAAAGCCGATGCACGTATCGGGAAACCTTTCTCTGCTCACAAGCCCCTATATAATGAACTAAGTGCGATATCTTAACGCTATCGTGTTTTGTCGAAGCTATTTACATATCTTCGGCACTTTGCTATCATTATATACGAAAGTGGACAAAGAAGCCGTCATTTTCAAATAAATTGAAAGGAGTTTTTATTATGTTGAACGCAACCGGCGTTGAATCGGGAGAGTTCCTTGAATATAAAGGCAGACCTCTCGTTCGTAAAGACAATGATATATACTACGGCGACCTGTCAGATGACTATCATGTTTTTATGATGATAATGGCTGAAAAGCCATCTTCAAAAGGAACTGAAGTTCCTGCAACTATTATGGTGCAGCTTATGGCAAAGGATGCTAAAATCCCCGAAAAGCAAACCATTTTAAAAAGCTTTACAGACGCGCTTGAAACCGCGGATGCATGGCTTGAACGTTATAATAAATAAGACAAACTGATTGTCAGCGTGCGTATTAACATGTTATTAATACGCAAGGAGGTAACAAAAATGAAGACGTTAAAAATGAACAGCTTACAAAAGCTGGTTTCTTTTGTTGTGATTGCCGTGCTTTTGATTTGCACAGTCGGCTTTGCGGTAGACGGATGGCAATCCCCTAATGATGAACCGGATAGCGGTAATGTCGGTGACACAACCGGCGAAACCGATGAAAATACAGACGGCAATATTCCACCTAAAACAGATTCAACCGACACACCCACAGACGACGTGCCTGTTGATGCACCAGAAACACCCGAAAATCCCACGACACCTGCACCGGTTTATACGAATCCTATAACCGGACTTGAAATTAGCGCAGAGCAAAGCTCCGAGACTCCAATAGGCTTTGTTCTTGACCCCACAGCTCCGCTTTACGGCATCTCAAGCTCCGACCTGACCTTAGAATTTCCGCTTGAAGACGGAAACACAAGAATGCTATCCTACACAACAAATTATTCAATGCTCTGGAAAGTAGGCTCCCTAGCGCCAACCAGGGCTTTTATATCCGGCTCCTCAAACTTCTTTGGAGGAACGGTGGTTTCTTACGGAAACGATGACATCGTAAAGTACAGCGCATGGGATACTTCAAAAATTGATCTTGACATTTCAAAAATTACGGATTGCTACTATGTAGAAAATACCCTCTACATATACACCAGCAAGGAGCTTGTTGACATTGCAACAAAAACCGCTCCCTCGCTTTCTGCGTCACCCTACAAAACAGCACCATACCTTTTTAACGAAACCGACACCGACATCAACGGCACAAAAGAGGCTTTCACGGTAACAATTCCCTATTCGGATAAGAATGAAACGGAGTTATACTATTCCGAAACGAGCGGCCAGTATCTTTATTTCAAATCCGGAAGCCGAAAAGTTGATATGCTTAACGGAAAAAACGTTTCCTTTACAAACGTTTTCGTTCTTTTTGCAAATGCTACCACATATGAAAAAGCAGACGGAACAGAGCTTGTTATTGATACTCTGAGCGGTGGTACAGGATATTATATATCCAAAGGTTATCTGACGGAAATACGCTGGAGTATCGACGAGAATGGCAGTCTGAAATTCAGAACCCTTAACGGCGAGCAGCTTACCGTTAATAAAGGAACTTCTTATATATCCTATTATAAAGCGTCAAACGCTTCAAAAGTAATAGCCTTATAAAAATTAATCTCCTTTGCTTTAATTGTTGCAAAGGAGATTTTACGTTTTTAGTGTATAAATTACCAAGCATCTCAAATACTACTACTACAAGCCTTTGAAGCAAAATTATATAAGAGGGCTCAATAGTACACAGGAGATTTATATATGAAAGCAACAGGTATTGTCAGACGAATCGACGACCTTGGAAGAGTTGTAATCCCCAAAGAGATTCGTCGTACTATGCGTATACGCGAGGGTGACCCGCTGGAAATATACACGGACAGAGATGGTGAGGTAATATTCAAAAAATATTCACCTATAGGAGAGCTGCACGCATTTGCGGCAGAATATGCGGAAACCTTGCAAAAAACCGCCGGTATGCCAATATTTATATGTGACCGAGATGCAATAATAACGGTCGCCGGTGCGTCAAAGCGTGAATATGTTGACAGAAAAATTTCACACTCGCTTGAAGAGATAATAGAATCAAGAAGCTTATATATGAGAGGAAGCGGTCGTGAAACAATTCCGCTTACGGACGATAGCTCTCACTATGTAAG
Organism: Eubacteriales bacterium; assembly: GCA_045656445.1. Taxonomy (GTDB): domain Bacteria; phylum Bacillota; class Clostridia; order Oscillospirales; family CAG-272; genus UBA1740. The sequence goes on from JAZORD010000050.1 coordinate 9,203, forward strand.
CTGTGCGATGCCAATACTTGCTGAGGGAGATATAATAGGTTGCATCGTTTCTGCTTGGCAATACGATGTCCCAACCACAGACAAGATAGCCGACGGTATTGAATCAAAGCTAATACAAACCGCCGGTATTTTCCTCGGAAAACAAATGGAAAGCTAAATAAACAACTGCCAAATAAGCTATATGACTTATTTGGCAGTTGTTTATTCGTGAGAAAAATCTCGTGACTTATCCCATATTTCGTTTGATTTTTCGCATATATATGATAGGTCGTTTCCTATCTTTTTTTTAGCCTTTGAAAAAAATTTATATGCCGTTTTATTTTTACCGTGAATATCACTTCCAAGACAAACAACGTCTCCCCTATCAATCCAATCAAAAAGATGAGGTTTTTTGAAAAAAAACGAAGAAAAAGCGTCGGCGTTTACCTGTAGCCGCGCACCGATATAAATAAAGCGTTCAATATCTGCGCGCTCGTATTTATCTGCGTGAGCCAAAACTACATCAAGCCCCATATCCATAATTTTGGAAACTGTTTTTACGTGGTTATCCGAAATATCCAAAAAAGGAAGCTCAAGGAGTATTACGTTAGTACCGTAAATGCAAAGGTCGCTTAATCCCGGCAGCTTGTGAAGATTTTCACACAAAAGCACCTCGGAGCCAAGTCGAACTCTCGGAGCATCGTCAAGAAGTCCGGAGTCCTTAAGCATCATATATGATTTTTCACGTCTTAACAAAAATTTTTCAACACTGTGTCGGTGAGGATAGAAATGAGGTGTAGCAATAATTCTTGTTACACCTGCATTTTTAGCAAATTTTAATTGAATAGTGCTATCCTCAACAGACGCAGATCCATGGTCTGCGCCGGGCAAAACGTGGGAATGAAAATCCACAACGTCAGGATATAAATTCTGTGTCATCAGTCTTTATCTCTGTAGTAATCGTAGTAATAATAGTTTTTACGGTAATAGCCGTATTTTTTAGTAGATTTAGGATTATATCCTGTAAGAACGACACCGAGTATCTGCGCGCCCACTTTGGTAAGAGATGCTTCTGCATTTTCAAGCGAATTGGTCGTAGAATAATCCGCGCGCGTAGCGAGGACGTAACCGTTAATTCTGCCAACGAGAAGCGTTGCATCCGAAACTACGTTTACAGGCGGTGTATCAAAAATTACGTAATCGTATTTATCATCCAAGGACTTTAAAAACTCCGTCATTGTATCAGAGTTAATCAAACCTGCGGGACTAGAACTTGAACCTCCGGCAAATAAAACCGAAAGCCCGGGAATATCCGACTTTATGATATTGGGCTCTTTATCCAATCCAACAAGATACTCTGAAAGTCCGGTTTTAGCAGAATACTTACTGTCGTCGTATTTTTTGAAAAGCTTTGATATACTGGGACTGCGAACGTCCATATCAACAAGCAAAATATTCTTACCTACAAGATTCTGTGCAAGTGTGATGGCGAGATTAATTGAAATATAGGTTTTACCCTCACCGGGCACCGAGCTCGTGACGGCGATTTTTTTGCACTTGTCCGCAATTGGAAGATACAGAATATTCGTGCAGAAGGTTCCGAACGCTTCTTTTATCGCAAAAGGAGTATTTTCATCAACAATCTTAAGCATATCGATCTCATAAGAGTCGTGCACTTTTTTCTTTTTAAGTAGCATTACCGTGATCATCTCCTTTGTTTTTATCAGATAAGACCTGCATGGGAATCACGCCAAGAATGGGAATGTCAAAACTATCCTCGATCTTTTTCTTATCACGAATAACGACGTCAAAAACGTTTATTATCCACACGACGATAGCAGCAAATAGCGCACCCGAAAGGAAAGCAATAGCAACGTTTCTAATACCGTGCTTGCTGTTCGGAGCCGTAGGTAACTTGGGTGACTCAAAAATAGTTATTGACAAAACCGACTGAACGTTGGTTTTTATAGCAGCGGGTGCCATATTCTCAATTCCCTCAGCCAAGGCAAAGGAAAGCTGCGGATTGTCGGTTGTTATAGATATTTTGAAAACACCGTTCCCCTGCTCCGATATTGACATAACGCTACGCAAGAAGGATGCTGTAACGTTGTATTTAGAGTATTCGGCAGGAAGGCTTGCAATTACGTCGTTAAGTACATCGTCTGACGTAAGAACTATGGAATAAACCTTAACCATATTTTCTGCAACCACCATATCGGTCGACGTGATAGATTGCGAATCCTTATATACAAACATGGTAGATGACGCCGTGTAGGTATCCTTTTTCAAAGCAAAAGAATATACCCCCATAATCGCTCCAAACAGAATAGCAACGATAAGAATAAACCATAATTTAGGAACGAACACGGATATTATATCCTTGAAGGTCAGCTCTTCATTTTTTCTTTTCATGTTATCCCCTATGCAAAAATATATTTGTTAACATTTTATATTATAATATATATTTTTTATTTTGTCAAGCGATAAAAATAAAGTAAAGAAATTTATGGCAAAAAGCGGCAACATTTCAATTGCCGCTTTAAAAATCAGTTCCTAGTTAGCTCTTTAGAATGCTGAAGGCGATAGCTATACACACCCTCTACCCATCCAAGCTCGGATGAATAGGCTGCTTTGAAAATGTCGCCGGTATAATCGAGGTTCATCTGATATGTATTTTTATCATCGTGAATTGTTACAATATCACCGTCTACAATATCGTAATTAGCGCCTTGGACACCGTACTGAAGAAGATTTCTAAGCTCAGTGTCGTTATTAATAGCGTATATCATCTTCATAGCTCTGTCGTTATATTTCTGAGAAGTATTAACAATGGCAAAGGCGGAAGCAAACGCGTCTGCTGTTGTAACCTTGGGAGTTGCTATTACGTTACAAAATCCTTCGTCATCAAGAGCATAGCGCTTCTCATATGCGCCGCTTTCAATACGAACGAGAGAAGATATGTTCTCTTCGTTAACAGAAGGCTTAGTTAAAAGCTCCGCCTTAAGCTGCTCTACAGCTTCAAGGCTATTGATATTGATAATTTCCTGATTGTTATAATGGTAATCATTGAGAACAGACTTATTAATTACAGCGTAAGTATATTCACCTATTACACGGTTATTCGGAACGGTAAAATACTCACCCTGAATCTTAGATGCATCAAGAAGAGCTGATGAAATTTGCGTATTAAGACGTCCAAACTCACGGGTTTTATAGTATGAAGTAAGTGAAACCAGCTTATTTCCGCCCTCTGCGTTGATAAGGGAGTTTAACATTGCTTCTCCGGTTATAAGAATGATATGGGGCATATCCTTACCGCCTGCGGCAATAGCGCTAGCTACAGTAGTTTCATATTCTGCGGCGGAAACATATTTAACGTTAAGCACAGTGTTATAATCCGTCTTAGTGTGACCTGCAATTCTCGTAGCAACTGACGTCTTAGCGTTTTCGGTAGTAGCGTCACCGGTAACTATGTAGAGATTAAGATCCAAACGCTCTACAGTTTCCACAGTTTCCGGATAATTTTCAAGATACGAGCCGATAGGATCATCCGCGCATCCAACGAGTGCCATACAAACCAAAACCAGACACATAATTAAGCTCGAAATTTTTTTCATTATGTACAGAACCTCCAAAAAGGGTATTAACTTACCAAAATATTTTACTACATTGCGAGGGAAAAGTCAAGAGATTTTTTGCTTTTATAGCCTTAAATCTCTTGATATGTTAGAACCAACAAATGCCGCACCTTATATTTGTGCAACTTGTTCTTAATTCGTCAGATAATCCTTGAGCGTTTTTGAACGGGATGGATGTCTGAGCTTTCGAAGCGCCTTAGCTTCAATCTGCCTTATGCGCTCACGAGTTATTTGGAACTGCTTTCCAACCTCCTCAAGCGTTCTGGGGCGTCCGTCCTCAAGACCGAACCTAAGCTTTATAACCTGCTCCTCTCTCGGTGTAAGGGTGTGAAGAATATTACAAAGCTGCTCACGAAGAAGTGAGTAGGAAGCGGAATCCGAGGGAGCGGGTGAATCAACATCCTCTACGAAATCACCAAGATGACTATCCTCTTCCTCACCTATGGGCGTTTCAAGAGGAACGGGGTCCTGAGCTATTTTCATTATTTCTCTGACCTTTTCCGACGTTATTCCGAGTCTTTCTGCAATTTCATCGGTATTGGGCTCGCGTCCAAGCTCCTGAAGCAGCTGACGGGCAGTCCTTGAAACCTTGTGTATAGTTTCAACCATATGAACGGGGATTCTTATAGTTCTCGCCTGATCCGCAATAGCTCTGGTTATTGCCTGACGTATCCACCATGTTGCATAGGTCGAAAATTTATATCCCTTACTGTAGTCGAACTTTTCAACTGCCTTGATAAGACCAAGATTGCCCTCCTGAATCAAATCAAGGAAATACATACCCTTGCCAACGTGACGTTTAGCAATACTTACAACAAGGCGAAGATTTGCCTCTATCAACTCGTCCTTGGCAGCTTTATTTCCCTGCGCTATCTGCTCGGCAAGATAGGTTTCACGCTCAGGGGTTAAAAGAGGAATCTTTCCTATATCTTTGAGATACATACGAACGGGGTCGTCAATCGCAAGCCCTTCAGAATTCAAAAGCTTGTCCATTTTATCTGCCGCATAGTTTTCAACGTCTCTTTCAACGTCCTTCATTGAATCGTTGTCAAGATCGTCAGGATTCGCGGTTTCAAGATCTACTTGGGTAAGATCGTAATCAATATCCTCAAGAGCTTTAATAATATCCGAATTGAGTATACCGCCGTCATTTTTAGAATCCATTATTTCACTTGCGTCAATCTTTTCTCTTCCCATAAGTTTAACCATCCTCTACTTTATTTTCGCATAGAATTAATCAGTTTATTCAAATCGTCAATGGAGGTTACTGCCTCCGCAGTTTTCTTTTTCAAGCTGTTTTTAAGCGAAGAAATGCTCTCCTCAAGCACTGTATGACCGTTCTCAAGCTGCATCCTTGCAAGCTTCATTTTCGTAATACGCCCGATTTCATCGGTGGTGAAGGCTTCGTTCATATCCAAGGATTTTGTACTGGGATCGTGATATGCACTTTCAAGAAATTCAAATACACGCCGGTTAAGGTCGGTATAAAAATTTTCACTTGACAAAACGTTATTATCAAATACCCACTTTTGATGTTCCTTGTACAAAAGGAGCAGTCCCAAAACGCTTTCCTCGCTTCTGGCAACCGACGGAGCTTTTGCAAAATCCGGATTGACTCTGTCAGCATATCCGGCAGTCTGTTGTTTGATTTTCTGCGCTTCGTTTTTTTTGTAAAGTGAGCGCTGCCGCCTCGCCAAGCGCTCAACATCGTCCTTGAGGCTTTTGGCTTCCACGCCAAGCCGACCGGCAACAGATTGTATGTAAATATCTCGCTCTGCCTTAAAATAAACCTGTGAAATCATGTTTGCGAGTTCATTTAAAGCATTAATTCTGTCCTGTGGAAGATTGATGTCATACTTTGACAAAACAACATCCATATTGTATTCAAATTTAGATTTTGAACTGGTCAAAACCTCTTTGAATTTTTCTTTTCCGTAGGTGTTTATATACTCATCGGGGTCTTTTGCTCCGGGCACCTTTACAACTCCCACGTCAAGCCCAACCTCACCAAGCAGCTTCATCGCCTTTTGTGCCGCCTTTTGTCCCGCTTCGTCTGCGTCGTAAGAAATAATAACCTTCTTAGTATATCTGCTCATAAGGCGCGCCTGCTCCGATGTTATTGCCGTACCAAGCGTTGCAACTGCGTTGGTGAAACCTGCTGCGTGCATTGCTATAACGTCCATATATCCCTCGCACAAAATTATATACTCAGAGCAAACGTTTTTGGCAAAATTAAGCGCAAACAAATTTCTCGACTTCTTAAACACGGGAGTATCCATCGTATTCTTATATTTCGGCTTGGAATCATCCATAACTCTACCGCCAAAAGCTATAACACCCCCCGATACGTCTATAATAGGAAACATTACGCGATTGCGAAAGGAGTCATAATAATGCCCCTTTTCACTCTTTCCTGCAAGGTAACCTATAACGAGCTCATCCTTAGTGTATCCTCGCTTTAGCATATAATTCATAAGCGAATCAAAGCTGTCGGGAGCATATCCAAGTCCAAAGTGTTTTATGGTTGATAAGGAAAGTCGTCTTTTTTCCGTAAAATAAGAAAGAGCTTCCTTTGCCTTTGGGTTGTCTTCAAAAAGCGCTCTGTGAAAAAACTTTGCCGCATCAACATTCATACGCAAAAGCTTGGCTTTATCAATACTATGCTTTTCATACCTTTTATCGTCATCGCGAACAACCGTTACACCTGCCCTCTTAGCGAGAAACTCAACGGCATCAGGATAATCCAGATGCTCAATCTGACGAATGAAGGTAATAGCATTGCCGCCGACACCGCAACCAAAGCAATAAAAGCTACTCTCAGCAGGATATACCGTAAATGACGGAGTTTTTTCACTGTGGAACGGACATAAGCCCTTAAGATTGGAGCCTGCACGCTTTAAGGACACGTAACTGCCAACAAGCGACTCAATGTCATTTCTCAGAAGAATTTCGTCTATTACTTCTCTTTTTATCACTGTGCATCTCCTTTCTTAATTTATTCTCGTCAAACATAATATACAACAAAACAACAGCAAACACTCTTTAAAATTAACAATTTACAATTTTTTCAAAAATCGAACTTTTTTCCAAGAAATTTCATATCACATCTTCCGGCGGTGGCTTCTGTCAATTTTTGACTGAAATTCTCCTCCAATGAGCTTTTGATTTTCCCCGATACAATTACGCTATCCGAATATTTTGTGTCCTCGCACCGAAAACCAACCTCGTTTAGTATCGGCAGAATTTTTTGATAATCCGAATAGCTTGCGGTAACCTTAATCATGGAATATATATCGTAGGTAATTATATTCGCCTCACGAAGCGCTCCTATCGCCGCTGAGCTGTATGCCCTGACAAGACCGCCCGTGCCAAGCAGAGTTCCGCCGAAATACCTTGTCACTACTATCGCCGTGTCGGTGCAACCGTTTTTTCTTATCGCATCAAGAACCGGCATTCCAGCTGTTCCCTGAGGTTCTCTGTCATCAGAAAAACGCATAATAGAGTTTTCTCTCAATACGTATGCATATACGTGATGCCTCGCATCAGAATATTTTTTTTTGACACTTGCTATAAAATCAAGAGCCTCTCTCTCCGTGGAAACGGGATGTGCCTCTCCTATAAAGACAGATTTTCTATCCTCGTATTCAAAGCGCGAGGGTTGTTGAATTGTCGTATAACCTTCCACCGTTATCTCCTAATTCAAAATGTATTTTTTATATAGTCCCACACCGCGTTCGTCAAGTACGGTTTTAATAAGTATTCCATCCTCTCTATAATCCGCGGATTCAACCTGGTATTCATTATATATACCGTTAAGCTGAGACTGCTCGGTATAGGGCAAGAGAATCTCAACGCACCTTTTGGTTCTTTTAATTATAGCCTCAATCGCGGAAAGAAGTTCGTCAATACCCGAGCTATTTCGGGCAGAAACGGCTACTGAATCCTCACCTACCGGTGCCGCAGCAGTATACTTGTCTGCTTTGTTATAAATGTATACCGTGGGTTTTCCCCCTGCGCCAAGATCGCTTATGACGCTCTCAGTAACTGCAATATGCTCAGCTAATTCAGGGTCGGATATATCCGAAACTATAAGCAAAATATCTGCGTACCTGACCTCGTCAAGTGTAGATTTAAATGCCTTTACCAAATGGTGAGGCAGCTTTCTTATAAACCCAACTGTATCTGTGAGCAAAATTTGCTCACCGGAGGGCAAAGTAGTCTTTCTTGTTGTAGGGTCAAGAGTTGCAAAAAGCTTGTCTTCCGATAAGACGTTTGCACCGGTGAGTCGGTTTAGGAGAGTTGATTTTCCTGCGTTTGTATATCCGACGAGCGCAACCTTTGGAAGACCGCTTTTATCCCTTTGGGAGCGCATAACAGCTCTGTTTTTTTCAAGCTCCCTGATTTTCGCCTCAAGGGCTACAACCTTTTCGTGCAAATGACGCCTGTCGGTTTCAAGCTTTGATTCACCGGGGCCGCGAGAGCCGATGCCGCCTCCCTGACGTGAAAGCTGAAGTCCCTTGCCCACGAGTCTTGGTGCCGTATATTTAAGCTGTGCAAGCTCAACCTGAAGCTTGCCCTCTCCGCTTGTGGCGTGGAGAGCAAATATATCGAGTATAAGCATGCTTCGGTCTATTACCGTAACGTCTTCACCTATATCGTTTTCCAAGTTGCGTATCTGTGCCGGAGAAAGCTCCTCGTCAAAAACGACAAGTGACGAGCCGGAGGAGGCGACAAGCTCGGATATTTCTGCCACCTTTCCGCTGCCTATGAGCGTTCTTGGGTCGAAGGTTTCTTTTATTTGAATTACTCTTGCGTGCGTAATGGCGCCTGCTGTATCCGCAAGCCTTGACAGCTCATCCAACGACCGCTCGCATTCCTCAAGCTGTGACGAGCTGCGGGTTATTCCCACAAGTATTGCCAAAATATCCTTTTCCATCGACGCAATTTAGCTCCTTTCGACTGAAATATTAAAGAAAAAGAGCGAGGATAACCGTTCCAGACTATCCTGCGCTCTTTTCGCTGAATGTAGATTACTTCACCTTTGCAAGACGCTTCTTGAACTTATCAACACGTCCGCCAGCATCTACGAACTTCTGCTTACCTGTATAGAAAGGATGGCACTTTGAGCAAATTTCAACATTCATATCACCCTTAACGGAATGAGTAAGAACGGTTTCGCCACAAGCACATCTAATGGTAGCTTCCTTGTATTCGGGATGTATTCCTGCCTTCATTTTAACACCTCTTCACATAGTTATTCATTTTAATTGCATTTTATTATATCACATATTTTTTTAATTTGCAATAGTTTTTTTAAATTTTATATTTTTTCTTCTATTTTTTTTCGCAATTCGACCATAATTTTTTTCTCAAGCCTTGAAATATAGCTCTGTGAGATGCCGAGAATGTCCGCAACCTCCTTTTGAGTAAGCTCTTTTCCGTTGACAAGACCGTATCGCATCTCTATGATAACACGCTCGCGCGCGTTTAAATCTTTTACC
>JAZORD010000051.1:0-9334 GCA_045656445.1 Eubacteriales bacterium
ACCAGTATACACCAGAGTGTCTTGTTTTTTTTCATTTTTCCTCCAAGACGGGATAGAATAGCTTATTATTCGATTTAGACGATAATTCGTTGATTTAGTTATATAGTAGTTTGTAGATGAAGGAATTGTCCTCATTATATAGAAGCTCAAGGTCAATATAATCCGAATTTTCTGCTATCGGATAGTGTGAGTATATATATTTGACGTCGGTCTTTATTATGTCCTTATAGCTTATATGCAAGACCATACAGTCTGCCTGTACGAGTTGAAACCAAGTTTCTTCCTCACAAAAAACCACATAAACGTGTGCATATCTGTTGTAAATCTCATTATATGCGCCATTCTCATCTAGCTTTTGCCATAGCTCCATGTTCGGTATATAATTGACCGAATTGATTGTAGGAGCACCGTTCGCTATTAAAAACTGGGGAGTAACTATTGAATCATAGCCTATCCATTTAGCATTTGGTTCCGCATTTCTTATGCTTTGAACCTGCACGGAGGCGGGCTTTTCATATATAGCGTCGAGACCTCTATTGATCGGAAGAATAGATAATCCTGAAATTGCGACTGACGCTATCGTGATGGTCAAGATTGAATTTTTTAGTTTTGTAGGAACGCGTGAAAGCAATAGCAGCGAAAATCCGACTACAATCAAAGTTATAATAGCCACGTATATATAACCCATATATTGCGGATAATTCGTCGTTGCGGTTTTGATGTTGTATAATATAAGCAGTATCGAAACCGACAATCCTGCGGATATAGGAATAAAATGCCGATCTTCGTCCTTGCGAGATATCAATCGCAAAAGAAATAGCGTATTTGCAAAGGAAAGAAAATCAATAGCTCTGCTTTCTATTGAATAGCTTAAAAGAGTTATCTTCGCAAGCCAATTGGGTATGCCGACCGTGCAATAAACGGTTAGCAGAACCGTAGGTAAAAGAAGAAGCCCCAGAAAACTGTCGATTTTTTCGGATTTGTTTCTAATTTTTCTGTATATCTGGAATAAAAACAACAGAGTTGCAAGAATCATCGGAAGAGGAAACAGATTGAAAAAGATTCCTGCCTCACTGTTGTTTCCTGTGTTTTTGAATGGGTAGAGAAGGGTTTGTATATACCACGAGCCCTTGTAAAAGGCATTGCCACCGTTGTCAAAGCGCGAGCCTGGGTATACCGTGTCGACCACAGCCTTACTATACTCGCGGCTATCGTAAAGATAGGAAATTACAACAGAACACATTAGCGCAAATGCCGCAGCAATCGTTGCCCACTGCTTTCCCTTGAGGCTTCTTACCTTATCAAAGTTATCTATTATTACCCAAGAAAAGAGAGCAAGTAGTATATAGGCAAGCGGAACCTGCCATGCAGGGTAAAGCTGACATATAAACGTCGAAGCGGAAAGCGCTACACCCAAAGCTAAGAGTATTTGCTTTTTAAAGTTTTCGGTTCTAAAGTAGTAGTACGCACATACTAAGAGCGAAAGAACAGCTATAATGTGTATGTTTATAGACCACCATAGGCTAAATGATGATAATCCGAGAATTGCTGCTCCAAGCAAGGCAACTCGCTTATTTCCCTTCGAGATTATTAGAGAAAATTCGTAAGAGATGATAATACTCGATATAAACAACCCGCACCAATGGAAAGCGGCACCGTATTCTGTGCCTAAAATATAGTAGCCAAGATTAAAAGGATTTGACAACATAGAAAAGGAAAGATATAAATACGACGCAGAAATGCCAAAATTTTCTGTTCCGCGGCAGATGTAATTATAGAGTCCGTAGTTGTTGTACGCGGCAGATGCGCGCCTTGGGGTGTCAACCAACCACTCATCGCTTCTTATATCCCTGTGAACTCCAAATATCGGAAGGGTAAAATCAGTTTTAATGTTGGGTTGTATATAATAATGGAATGATGCGGCATTTGAAAAGTTAAGGTTTAACGCAACCATAAAGAGAAAAAGTCCGGCAGCGATAAACCAACGCTTATCGTGTAGAAATTGGAGAACGCGGGACGGTTCGTAAACCGCAAAACAGCTGATAAGTATGGTAAATGGAAATAATAAGGCGACTCTTAATATTGATGCTGCACCAAGCGGTTTGTCTGAGAAAAAAGAGCAATAAAAAGTGCTCAGCGCAAATGCGTATCCTATTGATGATATTGTATTTAATGCAATTATCAAATAAACACGTTTGTTCTCAGGTGTAAGAGATACTAAAAAGTCGTACGCATAAAGAAATGATGTTGCTATTACTCCTAAAACAATAGCAATTATCACGTTGGTTTTGTTCGCAATTCTATCACCCAATAAAACGGTTACCGTTACTATCAGCGCCATTAAAGTAATTATTAAAATAAGTGATTTTTTTCGCGTATTATTTGCTTGATGACGTAAAAGCATCAAATTCACCTCGTACTAAAGTCTTCTCTTTCAAGTGAAAGATTGGGGTTATAATATGGGTCTCCTTTTTTGAGAAAATCATCCCATCTGGAGTAAAAATTATCACATTCTCGCTTGAAGCGTTCCTGTTTTTCGGGAGTGTCTTCAAGTCCGCGGCTCTTTGATTCATAGTGATACGCCTCCGCGTAAGGAGTCCATACGATAAGATATCCGGCTTTTCTGATACGAAGGCATAAATCAATGTCGTTGAAGGCAACCGCAAAGGACTCGTCAAGTCCCGAAACCTCTTCAAAAACATCCCTGCGTATCATTACCGCAGCAGCCGTTACTGCGCTTAGGTTTTGGGCAATGGTGAGACGCGATGAATAACCGTAATCTCCCCGTTTGAAATACTTATGAGAGTGACCCGCAACTCCGCCAATACCGATAATTACACCTGCATGCTGTATAGTGTCGTCGGAATAGTATAGCATCATTCCCGCTGCGCCCACGTCCTTTCTTTGTACGAACATGAGCATTTCCTGAAGCCAGTCAGGCGTAAGTATTTCTACATCGTTATTGAGTAGGACGATATAGTCACCCGATGCATATTTGAAGCCAAAATTGTTGATTTTTGAATAGTTAAATTCATAATCCCACTTAACGACCCTCACGTTACTGTATTTTTTTGTGATAACATCGTAGTAGTCAAATGTTTCCTGTTCTGTGCTGTTGTTTTCAACGATGATTATCTCAAAATTACGGTAAGTAGATTTTTGCTCTATTGATTTTAAACACAGGTCAAGGTCGCCTACGTGGTCCTTATTGGGAATAATTATGGAGATTAACGGCTCGCCCTGTATATCGTATTTTATTCTGTAGGTGGAGGGGATAGCAGAGTCCTCAACAACTCCGTTAATAGAAAGTCGGTCAAGATGCTCTGTAAGAGCTTTTTTGGCAGCAACTACGGTGTAAGGCTTCGCGGAGATATCAGATGCCACCGAATTTTTGTGAGCCCGCCAGTAATATAGAATTATCGGAATGTGAACAATGTTTTCTGCCTGCTCCGTAAGGCGAAGAATCATATCGTAATCCTGGCTTCCGTCAAAATCAGACCTGAATACTCCGGTTTTTTTTAGGAGCGAAGCTTTAAATATAGTGAAGTGGCATATATAGTTATAGCTTCGGAGAGTATCAGGGGAAAAGTCCGGCTTAAAGTGAGGACAGAACGCATCCTTGGGATTATCGTGGAATGTATTTTCATCAGTGTATATGAAATCTGCGTTTTTATCGCATATCGCTCGCATAACCTCGTAAAGAGCAGCAGGATGCAAAAGGTCGTCGTGATCAAAAAGCGCAATATAATCACCCGTTGCCATTTCTATACAAGCATTGGTATTTCCCGATATTCCAAGATTTTTTTCGAGTCTGCGGTATTTGATTCTGTGGTCCTTTTTTGCATATTCTTTGCATATCTTTTCTATCTTGACGTGCTTTGAGTCGCTTCCGTCAGCAAGGCAAAGCTCCCACTTAGCATAAGTCTGATTCTTTACGGAATCAAGCATTTCTTTTAAAAATTTTTCAGGTGTGTTGTAAAGAGGAACGAGAATGCTGAACTTAACGTCTTTATCAAAGATAGCCGTTCTCTGTTTATCTAAATCCTTTTTTGTGTATATAACTGCTGAGGCAACGGACTTGGATTTTAGCTTACGTTTGATTTTTTTTAAGGTATATTTAATTCCGTATTGCTTTATGCTTTTTAACGTCTTGTATGTGGCTCTAAGCGGCGGTATACGCTTCAAAAAGTCAAAGAGAACCCTGAGGGGTTTTGTGATTTTCCAGAATACTGCGTTTGAGATGATGTCATATTGCATCTTGGCGCATGCCAATTGCCTTTTTAAATCCTCGCGCTGCTCAATTGCAGCAACGTAATGAATTTTATAATGCTCAAGGTCCGCAGTTGCTTTTTTTAGGTCGATTTGCGTTGCTTCTAGAGCGTGGGATTTTGCATCAAGCTCTGAGGAAAGAAAATCGTTTTCGGTCAAAAACTCTTCTAACGTTGAAGAAAGAATATCGCAATCAATCAAATCAACGATATCTGCTCTTGCACAAAAGGTTTTTGCGCCCTTAGGAACATCAAAGATATGAGCAGGGTCGTTTTTAACAAGAGCGTACCCATTTGTAATTGAAATTGCGTTTACCGAAAGAGTTGGTGAATAGGGGAGACCGTCTATTTCAAAGGTTACGTTTTTTGCTAAGTATCCGCCGTTTTCTCTGAGGTCAACTCTGATTTTTTCGATACCTGTAAGGTCGTTGATAAAAATATTCACGCGATTTTCTTCGATATCGTAAAAGTTTTGAAAATCATTGGCGGTAAAGCCATTTCCTCTGTCAAAATAAACCGTGGCAAATGCGGAGGGAAGCGACTTAATGTTACATTCGTACCTCAGGTTTGCTTCACGCGCATATTCTTCCGTGTAGGCTGTGCATACGAACTGATATATATCGTGATTTTTGTATTTATCTATTACACGTTCAGTGAGAATGTCACGGTCGCAATGCTGCTCGGTAGTTCCGGGCACAGCGTAGGTTGCTGTTATTTCTTTTAGAAACAAGCCCGCGTTTTCGCAAAATTCCGGGAGATTTTTCATGCCCCAGAAATGAACGTGAGTATTATCAAGAAGAGCGATATCGGTGTAATCAAATCGGTTGTCGAGAAGCTTTGATATTACGTCTGCGTGAGCAATGTTGGGAACAGAAAAAATAATTCTTCCGTCACACTTCAAATATTTCTTAGCAGTGACAATCGCTAAATCGGGATTTTTCAGATGCTCAAGAACGTCGGAGAAAACGACGACGTCAAAAAGCTCGCCAGCAAGCTCGTTTTCCCATTCGTAAAGCTCAATATCTGCCAGAATAGCCTTAGTCAGATATTCCTTAGCCATGGAGAGAGCCTCGGGGCTTATTTCAATTCCAAATACAGTACATCCCAAATTTTGAGAAACGTATCTTGCAAGATCACCCTTAGAGCATCCAAACTCCAATATCTTTTCGCCGTTTTTTATTCTGTCTGCGATAAGACCGTGGCTTGTATTTTCATTGAAAACCGAATTATCAGTGTACTTGAACATAACGCAATCCTTAAACTGTTTGATATTCTTCACAAATTTCGTGAGTATTTCCTATCTTCTTCACGCGACCCTTTTCCAGCCAAACGACGCGGCTACAAAGGCGTTTTATTTGATCAATCGAATGAGAAACTATAAGCACGGTAGTGCCTCCAGCCATCATATCCGAAATTCTTTTCTCGCATTTTTGCTGAAAAAGGAAATCACCAACGGCAAGTATCTCATCCACGATCAGTATATCGGGCTTAACAAGGGTTGCTATGGAGAAGCCGAGTCTTGCAACCATTCCGGAGGAGAAGTTTTTTATTGCAACGTTTTCAAAATCCCGCAGTTCGGCAAAGTCAAGAATCTCGTCATATTTTTCCTTAATAAATTTTCTGTCGAATCCGAGAACTGAACCGTTAAGAAAGATGTTTTCTTTAGTTGTAAGCTCAAAATCAAATCCCGCTCCAAGCTCAATCAGGGGAGATATTGTGCCGTTTATATGAGCTTCGCCCACAGTTGGGGAGAGGATTCCCGATACTATCTTTAAAAGCGTGCTTTTACCCGAGCCGTTAAGACCGACAATGCCGACAACCTCACCCTTTTCTACAGAAAAGGACACGTCGCGTAAGGCATGAAATTCCTCGTAATGAAGCTGCTTTTTGAGAAGCTTTACGAAAAATTCCTTCATATTGTCGATTTTTTCTTTAGGCATATTAAAGCGCATAGAAACGTTTTTAATTTCTACTGCCAAATTTTTATCCATAGTTACTCCTTAAATGTGCAGAACGAATTTGTCCTGCTTTTTGCGGAACATTGCCACGCCGAAAAGGAAGAAGGAAATCGAATAGGATATGCAGATGATGTTTTCACTAAGCGACGGAACTCTTCCGTAAATCATAACATCTCTAAAATAGGTGATATAATGCGTAAGCGGGTTTAGCTTCACGAATTTGATGAGATTTTCAGGAAGTATATCGAGCGGATAAATAATGGGAGACAGGTACATCCAAACAGTAAGAAGTATTGTCCAAATATGACCGATATCTCTGAAAAAAACCATCATTGCGGAAAGTATAAGACATATTCCAAAGCAGAAAACGAAGAGATATATCATAGGAATAGGGAATAGTAGCATGGTAACGTGAGGCGTCACCTTTCCCGCAAAGCAAAAAGCAATGAAAACTATTACGAATGCAATAAGCGAAAACAGCATATTTACAAACGAGAAAATACATTTTTGAAGTGGGAACACGTACTTCGGAATGTATACCT
Organism: Eubacteriales bacterium; assembly: GCA_045656445.1. Lineage (GTDB taxonomy): Bacteria > Bacillota > Clostridia > Oscillospirales > CAG-272 > UBA1740. Next base: position 6,769 of record JAZORD010000051.1, read on the forward strand.
TTTTTATCAGAGGGGCGGCACTGGTTATCGTATAAAGAGCAAATCCCGTAGCCTCTGATACAAAATTGAACATAATATAACCTGTAAGGTAGAAGAGTGCAAATCCACCCTCCACATTTACTCTTATGATAGTAGAGAAGACCGTAGTCAATACAGCCATCATCAAAAGTGGGTTAAGAATGCTCCACAGAACGCCAAGAACGGACCGGCGGTACTTTGTTTTTATATCTTTGCTGACAAGATCCCAAAGGAGATATTTATACCTTCTCATAGCTAAAACATCTTTTTTGAAGGCTACTCGGTCAAATACGGTTTCAACAACGGAAAACAGAGTTAAAAAAGAAAGCAAGCACGCCATGGCAAAGGTCAGCATATTAGATTTAAGATAAGCTATATTGAAATCAATAGCTTCGTTTTCAAGGCTCAGCGAGCCAATGAGAGCACCCAGTGCTACCGACACTACAACGGCAAAGCCAAGTATTATCTTTTTTTTCAAAATTAAATCCCCTTAAAATGAGAATCCAAGCTCCGAAAGCGTTGGATGCTTTTTGTCCTTTTCGCTCAAGAGTATATCGTCAACCTTGGGCCATTCGATTTTAAGCGCAGGGTCGCACCAAAGGAGTCCGCCTTCGCTAGTGGGGTCATAAAGGTTGGTGCATTTATAAACGAACGTCGCGAACTCGCTCGTAACGAGGAATCCGTGAGCAAAGCCCTCGGGAACGTAAAACTGCCTTTTGTTCTCGGCGCTGAGGAAAACGCCGTAGCATTTTCCGTAGGTTTCGCTGTCAGCTCTTAAGTCAACGGCAACGTCGTAAACCTCACCCTCAATAACGCGCACAAGCTTACCTTGAGTGTTATTTTTTTGAAAATGAAGACCGCGAAGAACGCCCTTTTTAGAGCGCGACTGATTATCCTGAACAAACTCCGCAGGCGATCCGTCAAGATGCTTTATATAAGGCTTGAACTCATCGTTATAGGTTTCCATAAAATAACCGCGGTCATCTCCGAATACCGTGGGCTCAATAACATATAAATCTTTTATTCCGGTTTCAATAAAACTGAATTTATTCATTAAAATTTCCTCTTCATAGCACAAATAGGCGTTTCAAGGCAACGGGTATGCTGCCTTGAACGCCACGCAAGCTTTTTATCTGTTCTCGTACATCTTTTTATAATAATCCTGATATTCTCCGCTTATGATGTTTTCCCACCAATCGCGGTTTTCAAGATACCATTTAATAGTCTTTTTGATGCCATCTGCAAATTTTGTTTCGGGAAGCCAGCCAAGCTCGTTGTGAATCTTAGTTGGGTCGATTGCATAACGCATATCGTGACCAGCGCGGTCCTTGACGTAGGTTATGAGGTCCTCGCTCTTTCCGAGCTCCTTGATTATTATCTTAACGATATCGATATTTCTCATCTCGTTATGACCTCCGATGTTGTAAACCTCACCAACTGTGCCCTTGTGTATGATAAGGTCAATTGCACGGCAGTGGTCCTCGACGTAAAGCCAGTCGCGAACGTTTATGCCCTCTCCGTAAACGGGAAGGGGCTTGTCGTTAAGCGCGTTAGCTATCATAAGCGGTATGAGCTTTTCGGGGAAGTGATACGGTCCGTAGTTGTTTGAGCAACGGGATATCGTGATGGGAAGCCCGAAGGTTCTGTGATACGCCTGCACTAGAAGGTCCGCGCTTGCTTTTGAGGCGGAGTAGGGGCTCGACGTGTGAATAGGCGTTGTTTCGGTGAAGAAAAGATCAGGGCGGTCAAGAGGAAGGTCACCGTAAACCTCGTCTGTAGAAACCTGATGATAACGCTTGATGCCGTACTTGCGGCATGCATCCATCATTACCGCAGTGCCCATTATGTTAGTGTTAAGGAAAACTCCCGGATTTTCTATTGAGCGGTCAACGTGGCTTTCAGCTGCAAAGTTGACTACAACATCGGGATGCTCCTCTTCAAAAACTGCGTATACAGCAGCTCTGTCGGTTATGTCCACCTTGCAAAACCTGAAATTCTCGTTATCCATTACCGGAGCGAGCGTTTCAAGATTTCCTGCATAGGTAAGGCAGTCAAGACAAACGATTTTATAATCGGGATGCGCCCCGAGCATATAGTGAATAAAATTTCCGCCGATAAAGCCGGCGCCGCCTGTTACAAGTACTTTCTTCATAAAAAACTCCTAAATCTGGCCTTCTGCAACACGCAGCAGGTACTGGCCGTAATCAGTCTTCAGCATGGGCTGGGCAAGCTCAATGAGCTGTTCCTTATTTATATAACCCATACGGAATGCAATTTCCTCCACGCAGGCTATGTACAGACCCTGACGTTTCTGAACAATGGAAACAAAGTTTGCAGCCTCCAGCAGGCTCTCGTGGGAACCGGTGTCCAGCCAGGCAAGGCCTCTGCCGAAAAGCTCCACTCTCAAATCGCCGCGCTTGAGATATGCGTTGTTCACAGCAGTGATCTCCAGCTCGCCGCGGGCAGAGGGAGTGATGGTCTTTGCAATCTCAACTACATCATTATCATAGAAGTAAAGACCGGGAACTGCATAGTTGGACTTGGGATT
>JAZORD010000052.1:0-74163 GCA_045656445.1 Eubacteriales bacterium
AAGATATCGAGGATCAGCATTGAGCGGTCGATAACGCGTATCGGCTCGCTGTCGCCCTCGTTAAGCACGTCCTCCATATTTCTTATCTGCGACGGCGAAAGCTCGGAGTCGCAGACAACGAGAGTTATTCCCTCATTCTGACAAAGCTCTCTTAGCTCCTTTATTTTACCGCTTCCGAGAAACGTTCGAACGTCGGGATTTTCCTTGTTCTGCACAAGGCGCACCTTGACCTCTCCGCCTGCCGTGTCGAGAAGTCGCTCAAGCTCGTCAAGCGATGCCTCGCATTCGTCGGCAGGATTATCGTAGGTCACAACGCCTACTATCGCCGCTTTTTCTATCTCAATTTTTTCGGTTACTTCCATATTTTCACCTCAGTTTTAGAAAAAAACAAGGGGACAGTATTCCTGTCCCCGCTTTTACGGGGCATAGTCCCCCGTATAACTCGTTCCTATTACTTTCCGGAAGCTGCAAGACGTCTCTTGAACTTGTCAACACGTCCGCCTGCGTCTACGAACTTCTGCTTACCGGTGAAGTACGGATGGCACTTCGAGCAAATTTCGACGCGGATGCTGTCCTTAGTGGAGCGGGTCACGAATTCTTCACCGCAAGCGCACTTTACAGTGACTTCCTTGTATTCGGGATGTATTCCTGCTTTCATTTTAACACCTCTTCACATAATAATTCATTTTAATTGCAGTTAATTATATCACACTAAAATACAATTTGCAATAGTTTTTAAAAAAATTTATATTTTTTCTTCGATTTTTTTCCTTAATTCAATCATAATCTTTTTTTCCAAGCGGGATATGTAGCTTTGAGAGATGCCAAGCGCATCGGCGACCTCCTTTTGCGTAAGCTCCCTTCCTGTTACAAGTCCGTATCTCATTTCAATTATTACACGCTCTCTTTGATTGAGTTTTTTTACCGCATCGCGTATTATCCTACGCTCCTCATCCTCTTCCATACGCTTTGAGATGCTATCGGTTTCACTTCCGAGAATATCGGATAGAAGCAGTTCATTTCCGTCCCAATCTATGCTTAAGGGCTCATCGATTGAAACCTCTCTTCTATGAATTGAGCTTTTTCTTATAAACATCAGTATTTCATTCTCAATACATCTTGACGCATACGTAGCGAGTTTAATATTTTTTTCTTTGTTGAAAGTTGATATTGCTTTTATAAGCCCAACCGTGCCTATTGAAACAAGCTCCTCTATTCCCGCTCCCGTATTTTCAAATCTTTTCGCAATATATACCACGAGCCTCAGATTATGCTCTATCAGCTTATCTCTTGCATATTGCTCGGAAATTTCGTCTATCATCCGCTCCTCTACCTCAGGAGGAAGAGGTGGCGGCAATGAGTCTGTGCCGTTTATGTAATAAACCCTTTTTCCGAAAATGCGGTAGAATACTCTTAAGAAAAACCTTTTAAAAAATCTAATTACTTTCATAACGCACGCCCTCAAGTACGGATAACGGTATCAACGCCGAGTATCCGCCATAGCTATCTCCTTTCTCGTCCGTCGCAATTATAAGTGAAATCTTTTCGGTTTTCTCGCCCGCGACGGCATATATATTATCGGGCTTGATGCCGTATAAAATTTTCTTTTCTCCTCCAAAACATACCGGAATTATACGCATCCTTTTTTTTAACTCGTACCCGCCCTCAAAAAAGCTGGTCTGAGTTATCTCGTCCATACCGAAAATTTTCTTTGAAAGCTCTCTGTTAATAAACATAACGGGAGTATTATCAAAAGGGTCAACCGCCAGATTCCCGGAATCAACAAAAGCCTCAAATCGAGTTTCAACACCGTTATACACAACAGCAAGGTGCGCCTTTTTCTCGGAGCTTGTATTACTAAAAACAGATATAAAAAGCTTAAGCACGCCTATTGATAGCAAAACTATTAAGGATAGTACTAACAGGCTTTTATTTTCGCCTCCAATCTCCAAAAAATCCTCGCCGTCAAAAACGTTATCAAGAAGACAGTACCCATAGTATACAAGTCCCCCGATAATAATGTTGAATATAACCACAGCAACGGTATACTTTACCCTACGGTAAAAGCCGACGCCGTTTGAGGTAATTATAACCATCAGCAATAAAAAGAACGCTGCAAGAAGATACATAATCTCGGATTTTTCTATAAGCAAAACTCCGAATACAGCATACAACGCCCCGACAGCCGCGGCTAAAAGAAGTCTTATAGCGCTTGTTGATATTTTTGAAAACGAAGAAGCGAAATACAACGCCAACAGGTCAACAGTAAAATTGATTAGAAAATACACGTCTATGTATATAGTTTCCACCGCGCCCCTCCGATATGTCTTTGTAGTTATTTTATCACGAAAAAATTAAATATAATGTCGCAAAAAGGACACAAAAAAAATATACGCCAAGCAAAGCGTCAAATAAATAAAAATGACACTCTGTTGGCGTACACCAATTTTAAAATATCAGATGTTTTCAATTACATCCGCTGCTCTTTCAAGATATTCCCCCTCAAAAAGCTCAATAACCCCCTTGTCGCAAAGAGAAGCAAGTTCAGGATCAATAGGAAGGGTTGCCAAAACTTCGGTGCTGTGAGCCTTTGCTATATCTGCTATTTTGCTCTCACCATAGGGTCTTATTACTTTACCGCAATCCGGGCAAATAATGTAACTGTAATTTTCGACCAGTCCTATAATATTAACATTCATAAGCTTCGCCATATTTACAGCCTTTTCCACTATCATAGAAACGAGGTCCTGTGGGCTTGTTACTATTACTATTCCGTCAAGAGGTAAGCTCTGAAATACAGTGAGCGGAACATCACCGGTTCCGGGAGGCATATCAACGAACATATAATCTACGTCGTTCCAAACAACACCGTTCCAAAACTGTTTTACAGTTCCTGCAATAACTGGACCTCGCCAAACTACAGGCTTTGTTTCGTCATCCATAAGAAGATTGACGCTCATAACCTCAATTCCGGTTTTAGTCATCGGGGGAAACATACCAAGCTCACTTCCTGTTACAGACCCCGGCTTAAGTCCAAAGGATTTCGGAATAGAAGGACCTGTTACATCTGCATCAAGAATTGCGGTTTTATATCCTCTCCTTCTCATCGTAACAGCAAGCATAGAAGTAACGAGAGATTTACCAACTCCGCCCTTGCCGCTTACTATACCTATAACCTTCTTCACTGAGCTCGCAGAATTTTGCGGTTCAAGAAGGGATTCCTTAGAGCATTTTTGAGAGCAAGTGGAGCAATCGTGAGTACATTCTGCCATAATTTATATCTCCTATTTAGAATAATCCAACATTGTCATATAGAATCAATTGCTATTTCACCATTCTTCACGGAAAGACTGATACCAACAATCGCCTTGCCGTAATTATCAATAACCAAATTTGCAATACCGTCTTCAACATTACGCTCAACATAGCGCCTCATGTTTCTTGCACCGAATTTTTCAGAGTAGGATTTTTCTGCAATAAATTGAAGAACATCATCCTTATAAACAAGCTTTGTTCCCTTTTCCAAAAGAAAATCCTTTAATCTGCCAAGCATAAGCGAAGCTATCTTGATAAAATCGTTTTTATCAAGATGTCTAAACGTGATAATCTCGTCTATACGATTTATAAATTCAGGTCGTAAAAAAGCAAATAACGCCTTTTCGGTTTTTTCCTTTGCCTGCGCTTCTCTTTTTTCTGCGAATCCGGAAATAGCACTTGAATTTTCGCTTCCTGCATTCGTAGTCATAATTATTATCGCATTTTCAAAATTTACCTGTCTTCCCTGTGCATCGGTAATTTTTCCGTCGTCAAGTATCTGCAAAAGAATATTAAGGACATCGGGGTGCGCCTTTTCTATCTCATCAAACAAAATCACAGCGTGCGGTCTACGTCTGATTTTTTCGGTAAGCTGTCCTGCCTCGTCGTATCCCACGTATCCGGGAGGAGCTCCGATAATTCTTGAAACCGAATGTTTTTCCATAAATTCAGACATATCTAAACGAATAAGAGATTCCGGCTGCTTAAAAAGCTCATCGGCAAGCACCTTTACAAGCTCCGTCTTTCCAACACCGGTAGGTCCTGCAAATATCATTGACACGGGATTTTTTCTGTATGATACTCCTGCTCTTTTACGTCTTACTGCTCTAACTACGGCAGATACCGCTTCCTCCTGGCCGACAATCTTTGAAGAAATTCTGTCGTGAAGTCCAACAAGCTCGGAAAGCTCACCGGCGCTTATTTCAGCAGCCGGAACTCCAGTCCAAATCTCAATAACCTTAGCAACGTCATTGACCGTCACGGCAAGGGTGGAAACTATGTCGTTAAGTTCTTCTATTCGTTTTTCAAGATTGAGCTTTTCAACCTTTATGTCAGCAATAGCCTTATAATTTTCTTCGGTCTGCTCCTCGGGTTTTTCAAGCTTAGATTCCAGTGCCATTAGCGAAGCTGTAAGCTCTATATGCTTTTTATCGGCTCTCTGCTTTTCGTTAAGCTCGGGTGATGAAAGCGCAACTCTTGATGCCGCCTCATCTATTATATCTATAGCCTTATCGGGCAAAAATCTATCGGTTATATAGCGTTCCGACATAGTAACGGCAGCGCGTGCAACCTCATCTGAAATTTTAATGCCGTGGAAATTTTCGTAGTATTTTTTGATTCCGCGGATAACATCAACCGCTTCATCAATTGAAGGCTCGTCAACCATAACCGGCTGAAAACGCCGTTCAAGCGCGCTATCCTTTTCTATATACTTACGGTATTCCTTGAGGGTAGTTGCTCCGATTACCTGAATTGCTCCTCGGGAGAGCGCGGGCTTCAAAATATTAGCGGCACTCATACTTCCCTCAGAATCTCCGGCACCGACGATGGTGTGAACCTCGTCAATCATAAGGATTACATTTCCGGCATTCTTTACTTCTTTTATAAGACCTAAAATACGGGATTCAAACTGACCTCTGAACTGAGTTCCGGCAACGAGCGCAGTAAGGTCAAGCATCCAAACCTCACAGTCACGAAGTCGCTCGGGAACGCTTCCGTCAACGATGCGCTGTGCAAGTGCTTCTGCAATAGCGGTTTTTCCCACTCCCGGCTCACCGATAAGGCAGGGGTTGTTCTTCTGCCGTCTGCAAAGAATTTGTATAACTCTATCAAGCTCTCTGTCACGTCCTATAATTCTGTCAGTCTTACCCGCTCTTGCCTTTTCGGTAAGATCGGTGCAATAGGTTGAAAGAATCTTTTTATTATCTGCTTTCGGCGCATCCTTGCGCTTTTGCTCCCTTCCGGATTTTTTAGGATTTCCCCCAAGGGAAAGACCAAGTCCGGAAAATATCTTTTGAAAATCAATAGCGGGAGCTCCGCCGGGAGTACCGTCCTCATCCTGAGCCTGAAGCGACATATCGGAGGATGTGCCAAAAAGGTCGCTCATCTCTCCCGACATATTTTCTATATCCTCCTCAGACATACCCATTCGCTTAAGCATATCCTCGACGGGCTTTATACCAAGCTGCTTGGCACACACGATACACAGCCCCTCGTTTATCTTACTGTCATTCTCCAAGCGAGTTATAAAAACGACTGCTTGACGTTTTTTACATCTCGCGCACATTTGGAATTCCATTATAACTTACCTTCCTCAAAATTATTAGGCTTGCGCTTCAAAATAAATATCCGCACAAACCTAATACCAACTATCAAAAAAATCAGAAACTTAATAAAAGATCTATGGGACTTAAGCCCTTAAAGAATTTGTAAACGAAGCCGCCGTCAAACGACACAATCCACGGGTTATCAGCAAAAGCGGGAAGACTTATAACATATCCGAAAACAGAGGTTAAAAGCCACGCTGAAATAAAGGCAACCGAAGTGCTGAAGAAAAATCCGAGAACCTTATTCATTACGCCGAACACTCCGCCGTCAAATGCGTGATTTATAATTGAAAGCAGTATACCGAGAACTAACTTAGATAAGAAATATACCGCAAAAAAAGATATAATCACTGAAATCAAGTGTATCGTAGGGTATGCCAGCTTGTCCACAAGCAACGGTATAAAATCCGAAGCTCCGTCAGTTTGAATCGAAGTAACGTCTATTCCCGCAACGCCTGCGGCTATTTTAAGAAGCGTTGGAAGCTCCTCACCCGCATTTGCGGCAGTAATATGACTGCATTTTTCAATCAAATATGAAGAAATCTGATTTGTTATCGGCGCCTCAATCATCGGAAAAACGACAGCGTCAGCAAAAGGGGTAGATAACGAAAAGGCGAGAACGATGGATGCAACCCATTTTACAGGTCTTGCAACAGAAGAAACAAACCCTTTTGCAATGCCGATTATTGCGCCGCCGACAATGATTGCGACAATGGTTGCGTCAACTAAAATATTGATAAGCATTCCATATCTCCTTTTCGCCTTATTTATTTGATATTGTAATGATATTATACACTAAACTTGGGAGTCTGTCAATAAGATACGTTATTTAACAACGACATTTTCTTCGCCAAATATCGCAATTAAACGAGCCATAACATCATCTGACAGATTTATCGCGGACCCCTTCAGGACGGAATATTTTTTGTCAGATGAGGAAAAGACAACTATTTCTGTTTTTCCGGGATAAAGAAGCGCCATACGGGATAGCTTCTTTAAAGCTGGGTCTGAAATATCCTTTACCTTTATAAACACTCTTTTTAGCGAAGACTCGGTTTTCTTTTGAGTCTTCGAGGAATATTCCGTATTGCTTTTTAACGGCTCTATGGATGAAAGAAGAATTTTTACCCCTTCCCCATCCTCTACCGAAACATCTCCGTTAATTAAAACGGCGTTTTCGTTAAAGATTTCCTCTGCGTATTTTGAATACTGTCGCGCAAACACTATAACCTCTATCTCGGAAAACCTATCCTCAACCGTTATAAACGCCATCATATCTCCGGTCTTTACCGTTTTTGTTCTTTTTGAGGTTATAATACCCGCAATTCTCACGCTTTGCCTGTCACGGTATTTAGGTGATGGATTAGGGCTGTCCTCGACTGTATCCGATAATATCTCTGCTATAGAGTCAACTCCAAGGGATGCTATGTGATTTGAGTAATTATCTATCATGTGTCCCGAAAAATACATGCCCGAGCTTTCCTTTTCAAGTATTAAAAGCTCCTTCAAAGAATATTCCGGTATGTCGGGATAACGATATGAGGTTTTAGAGTTATCAACAGACGCAATAGAAAACATATCCATCTGACCCGAGATGTTGTTTCTGTTTTTCTCGTGTTCAGAGTCAAGTATATTTTCATAACAGCACATAAGAGAGCTGCGCGACACCCCCAAGGAGTCAAAAACTCCGCATTTAATAAGTGATTCAACTGTTCTTTTGTTGACATCTGCGCCCGAAAGGCGATGCACAAATTCGTCAAGCGACAAGTAAGGTCCCTTTTCGCGCTCCAAGACCACCGCGTTTGCAAATTGACGCCCTACATTTCTTATTGCAAGAAGTCCGTATCTTATGTTTCCGTCGCTCACAACAAAGTCTGCCTTACTCTCGTTTATATCCGGCGCAAGAACAGAAACCCCGTGCTTTTGCGCGTCAAGGGCATACTCCTTGAGTTTTTGAGAGCTATCAAGAACACTTGTCAAAAGCGCCGCAAAATATTCTGCGGGGTAGTGAGCTTTGAGATACGCGGTTCTGTAAGATATAATACCGTACGCTGTTGCGTGACTTTTATTAAATGCGTATTTTGCAAATCCAAGCATATCGTCGAAGATATCCACAGCATCCTTTTCGGATATATTATGCTCACGGCATCCGTCAATAAATCCGCGTCGCTCCGCAAGCATTTCGTCCGTCTTTTTTTTTGACATTGCACGACGTACTATATCTGCTCGCGCATAGGAATATCCGGCAAGAAGGCGGCATATTTGCATTACCTGCTCCTGATAAACAATGCATCCGTAGGTAACGTCAAGAATATCCTTTAGCTGCGGTATCTTATACTCGGTTTTCTCTTTTCCGTTCTTTCTTGCGATAAAGGTGTCTATTGAATCCATAGGCCCCGGACGGTAAAGTGCTATACACGCTATTATATCCTCAAGAGTTGAGGGCATAAGCCTTGAGAGAACCTGCTTCATTCCCGATGATTCAAGCTGAAATACGCCATCGGTTCTTCCGTCACACAACAGCTTAAAGGTAGCAGCATCATCAAACGGTATTCTTGAGATGTCAAAATCAGGGCGCTTTTCACGGATTGCAGCCTCTGCATCGTGAATAACCGTGAGATAACGAAGACCTAAAAAATCGAATTTTACAAGACCGAGCTTTGCGTCTGTATTCATATCAAACTGCGTAACAACTCCCGTACCGCTATAGGAAAGAGGAACGTATTCATAGGTCGGTTTTTCGGTTATAACGACACCCGCAGCGTGTGTTGATGCATGCCGTGGCATTCCCTCAAGACTTCGGCTGACATCAATTAAGCGTCTAACATCCTCGTTTTCCTCATACATTGCCTTAAGCTCCTTGGTTTTAAGAGCCGATTCAACACTTATATTTAGCTCGCGAGGTATGAGCTTTGCTACGGTGTCAACTCTTCCGTACGGCATACCGAGTGCTCTTCCGACATCCCTGACAGCAGCTCTTGCCGCAAGAGTTCCGAAGGTAACTATCTGCGCGACCTTATCATCGCCGTATTTTCTTTTTACGTAATCGATAACCTCCTCACGCCTGTTATAGCAAAAATCAATATCGAAATCCGGCATGGAAATTCTCTCAGGATTCAAAAAACGTTCGAAAAGCAGATCAAACGCTATCGGATCAACGTCGGTAATCCCTATACAAAATGCAACTAAACTACCAGCACCGGAGCCACGTCCCGGACCTACCGGTATATTGTTTTTCTTAGCAAAGGCAACGAAATCGCTTACAATAAGAAAATACGCGTTAAAACCCATCTTATCAATAACTGACAGCTCGTATTCTATTCGCTTTTCATACTCGTCCCTGGAATGAAGCGAAAAATCGAATCTTCCCTGCTTGATTTTTTCTTCGAAGCCTAAATATGCATCTCGGCAAAGCTTTTCCTTATGACCAAGTCCATCCTCAGCTTTAAAATCCGGCAAATACAGCTTATCAAACTGAAAATCGAAATTGCATTTTTCCGCTATTCTTACGGTGTTTTCAACCGCACCGTTATACGCGGCAAATAGATTTTTCATCTCGCGCGTGGACTTAAAGTAAAACTCGTCCGTTTCAAAACCAAAGGGCTTTCCCTCGGTAATTACGCTGCCCGTCTGTATGCACATAAGAATCGCCTGGGTATCTGCGTCGTGGCGCTCGATATAGTGAACGTCATTGGTTGCCACCATAGGAATGCCGTGCTTTTCGCTTATTAACTTTATTCCGTACGCAACCTTACGCTCGTCGTCAAGTCCGTGATTCTGTATTTCAAGATAAAAATCCTCTCCAAACATATCACGAAAGGCAAGGGCTGTCGCCTCAGCCTCACTCATATTTCCCGAAAGTATGCACTGAGGAATTTTTCCCGCAACGCAGGCAGAGAGAGCTATAAGTCCTTCGTGGCGCTCTCTTAAGAGCTCCATATCTATTCTCGGTCTCGTATAAAATCCGTTAATGAAGCTCTCGGAAACCATATAGCAGAGATTTTTATATCCAATCTCGTTTTTGCAAAGTAAAACCAAGTGATTGCCGGATGAATCCTGCTTTCCCTCTTTTAGATGCCGGCTTCTCGGTGCGACGTATACCTCACAGCCGATTATGGGCTTAATTCCCTTTTTCTTTAGCTCGGTATAAAACTCTACAGCTCCATACATAACGCCGTGGTCAGTTATAGCAACTGCGTCCTGCCCCTCCGACTTAGCCTTGTCCGCAATTTCGGAGATTTTTGCAGCACCGTCAAGCAGGCTGTATTCTGTGTGAAGATGAAGATGTACAAAATCTCCCATAAGGTTTCCTCTCTTATTTATTCTTACCTAAAAGATTTTCAGATATTTCAACTATTTTATTAAGTCTATGGGATAACCCCGATTTTGAAATAGGCGGTGTAAATTCAGCAGCAAGCCTCGTTAGAGAATAGTCTTTAAATTCAAGGCGAAGCGTTGCCGTTTTTTCAAGCTCTTCGGGAAGGGTTGAAAGCAGACTGGCTTTTTCAAGCGCTTCTATCGCCTCTATCCATCTGCCCGATGCCGCTACTGTTTTTAATATATTACTTGTTTCACAGTTCCTTATCCTGTTAGCCTCGTTCTTAAATTCGCCCTTAATTTTTTCATTCATAAATGAAAACACCGTAGAATTCATTGCCGCTGCGGCAAAAAAATCCTCTATTACCGTGCTTTTTGCAGTGTATATTAAATTCTCTTTTCCCCTCACTGTTTCGGAAAATACAAGGCCGGACTCCGATAGGAATGAAAGAAGCGCCTTTATATGTCCTGCGGGAGCAAGCTCTAATCTGTATTGCTTTCTAGGGTCGCTCATTCTACCGCACCCTAAAAATATTCCCCGAAAAAACGCCGACCTGCAGGACTGGCATTTTTCCAAAAAATATGGGGTTTTACATTGACCTGCCGTACTTAAATATTTTTCACACGCAGGAGAGGTGAAGCTTAAAATTCTGCGCCTTCCCCCGCTTTTTGAAGCGTGGGGTGTGCATTCCTTGCCAAAAAACTCCTTTATCAACTGCGCAACGCACTCCGCTACTCTCTCATTCTCTAAGCTAAGAGTGACACACCCATCTTTGATGAGTGCTTTTGAAAAAAGAACACCGCTGATTAGTGCGCGGCGGCAACACGCGCTTTTATATGGTTGGCTGATTATTTCTTCCTTACGCTCAGATAAAAACGACATAGCCGCCTCCTTATCAAAATCTTTCTATTTCTTCCTCTGGAATTATTCTGTATTCCTTGTATATTCTGTCCTTGACAGTAGAAACAAGCTCCAAATAATCCCGTTCCGTAGCCCCGCCTGCGTTTACTATGAAGCCCGCGTGTTTTTTTGAAATCTCTGCCCCTCCCACACGAAGACCCTTGAGTCCCATTCTATCGATTAAAAGGGATATTGGAGTGTCACCGCAACGTTTAAAAACACTCCCGAGACTGGGCATATCGTATGGCTGAGCTTTGCGACGCTTTTGCATAACCGCATTAATTCGAGATAAGATTTTCTCTGTAACATCCTTCTGCGCGGCAAAATCCGCACATAAAAGAATATTGTCAGTACCCATAAGAGCGCTGCGTCTATAGGAGAAGCCCATATCGCACGCATCAAGTGTAAATATTTTCTTATCGCTTGGAGAATAAATCATTGCAGATATAAAAAGGTCTGCTACCGAGCTACCGTATGCTCCGGCATTAGAGTAAACCATACCTCCGACCGTTCCCGGTATCCCAAAAAGCGACTCCATGCCACAAAATCCAAAGTGCGCCGCTTCACGAATAAAACTTGTCAGTCTTACTCCGCATTCCAATTTCAATCTGTCCTCTGCCAAGCTATAACCGCCGCATTTTGTAGTTATTATCAAAACGCCGTGGTAATCGCTGTCGCTTGGAAGAATATTTGTCATTCCGCCCGCAAGCCTATATGAAATTCCTGCATCATATAAATAATTAACCAGCTTTACCAATTTCTCCGTGCTATTGGGCATAGCAGCATACGCTGCTTTGCCGCCGATTCTTATATACGATACAGCGGATACGTCAAGCTGCTCGGCGTATTCAATTTCCTGCTCTTTTAGAAAATTCGGCAGGTCTTTTATCATAAAATATCCTTATATCACATATTCGCTTTTTTCATCAAGCATATCCTCTGCGGCTCTTCTTTGAGCGTCCGTGACGTCTATACCGCCGAGAATACGGGAAAGCTCCTTTACTCTGCCATCTCGGTCAAGAACACGAACAGCCGTTTCCGTAGCACCGTTGACGTCGGATTTACTGATTAGAAAATGTATGTCCGCAAGCGATGCAATCTGCGCGCTGTGAGTTACGGAAAATATCTGCATTGATTTTGAAAGGTCGAGCATCTTGATGCCTATCTTCCTAGCTGTTTTTCCAGAAACCCCCGTGTCAATCTCATCAAAAATAACGGTGGACACTCCGTCCTTATCCGCTATAACGCTTTTTAAAGCAAGCATAACTCTTGCAAGCTCACCGCCGGATGCAACCTTTGAGAGCGGCTGAGCATCAGCTCCGAGATTTGCGCTTATATAAAATTCAACACTGTCGCTTCCAACGTTTGAAAGAATCTTTTTTCCAAGCTCGTATTCTTCCTTGATAGAGGTGAAGAAAACTACGTTTGGCATATCAAGAAATTCAAGTGTTGCTTTCACGTCGCGTTCTATTTTTTTAGATGCCAAAGCCCTTCTTTCGTGAAGAACGTCGGCGATTGAAAGTGCTGTCTTATACGCATCTTCCTCTTCTTTTTCAAGCTTTTTCAGTAACTGCTCAGAGTTTTCAAGCGTTTCTAGTTCCCTTGCAGCATTTTCTCTGAAAGCTAAAATATCCCGAATTGTATAGCCGTATTTTCTCTTCAGCTTTGAAATTTTATCAAGTCGTGATTCTATTTGATTAAGCGACTCCTCGGGGTCCTCGTCAATATCCGAAAGTCTGTCGTAAACATCCTCGGCAATATCCTCAATCTGATAGAGGTAATCCCGCAGGGTTTCGGAATACTCTGAAAACTTTGGAATTACATCTGATATTTGCGCAAGAGCAGTAGCGCTTCTATCAAGCAAGAAGGCAACGCTTCCCTTTTCGCTTCCCTTAAGCGCCTTGAAAACAAACCCTGCGTTTTTATTTATCTTTTCACTGTTTTTAATTTTTAATTTCCGCTCTACAAGCTCCTCTTCCTCACCGTCGTGAAGGGCATATGAGTCTATGTCGTTTATTTGATATGCTAGAATCTCGGAAAGTCTTTCGCGTTCGTGCTCCTTTTCGGTAATGGTACGTATTTCCCCGCGTATTTTTTCGAGAGCCTGATACGCTACAGCATACGCCCCAATCAGCTCATCGTTACCTGCGTAAACATCAATTAAATCAAGCTGATTTTTAGAATCAAGAAGAGCAGCTGTATCGCTTTGACCGTGAATATTAACAAGTGCAGGACCAATAGTACGCAATACAAGCTGAGTTACCGTTCTTCCGTTTATCTTGATAGTAGACCTGCCGTCTGCCGATATAGTCCTCTGCACAAGTATATTACCGTCATCATCCGGGGATATACCGGATTCAGCCAACAAGCTCAAAGCGACGTAGGAATCGCAGGAAAATACACCGCTTACCATAGCCGAGCCTTCCCCTGTTCTTATGAGCTCCTTATCCGCCTTCGCGCCAAGCAAAAGACCGATGCTGTCGATAATTATAGATTTTCCCGCTCCGGTTTCACCCGTAAGCACCATAAATCCCGGCGTAAAATCAATATTTATATTCTTAATTACCGCGAGATTTTCAATATGTAAGGAAAGCAACATTTTATTTTACTCCAAATACCGTTCTCAGCTTTTCTTCCACCATTTTTGCTGTTTCGTCATCCTTAATAACGAGCAGTATCGTGTCGTCGCCCGCAACCGAGCCAACGATATGAGGATGCTCAAGGGTATCAACGCAAACAGCAAGCGCATTAGCCATACCCGGAAAGGTCTTGACGACTACTATATTTCTGGCCGCCTCAATTTTAATGACCGCCTCTGTTAGCGCCGAATTGAGAACAGGAGTATTGTTTTCACGTCTTACTCCGGGAACTATGTATTTGTATGCTCCCCTTCCGGTCATACCCTTTACGAGCTTTAGTTCTCTTATGTCGCGGGAAACGGTTGTCTGCGTAACGGAAAATCCAACCTCACTAAGCTTTTCTATCAAGGTTTCCTGCGTGTCTATATCGTATTTTTCTATAAGCTCAAGTATTTTCTTCTGTCTTGCGTTTTTCATTTTACGTCCTCCAGAATTCTCATCTTTTTAAACAATGTCGCAAACATATTATTTTCACTGAATGTAAGCATTTTCAACTTCTTTACATCGGTTTTTACTATGCACTCCTCACCCAATGAAAGATTTGCGAAATATCTTCCGTCAACGCTGATATTTAAAACAGTATCACCGATGTTCTTTAGCTTAATATTTTCACCCGCTCTGAAAATAATTGAACGGTTGAAAAAGGAATGAGGACAAATAGGTGTTGCCGTAATTGAATCTATATCGTGTGAAACGATAGGGCCTCCCGCAGATAAATTATACGCGGTAGAGCCTGCAGGAGTAGAAAGAATCATACCGTCGGCTCGATATTTCACACAGTCTCCTGATGCGTTTTCAAGCAAAAAATCAGCAATTCCGAGGAAGGTGTCGTGTGAGATGATAACGTCGTTTACCGCAAGTCTTTCGGACTTAAAGGCATTACCGCCGCCCACGTGAGTAACCGAGAGAAGCATCTTTTCCTCAATTTTGTAGTTTTCGTTTATAATACCCGAAAGAATATCCAGATTATCCGGCTCAACCTCGCTGAGATATCCTACCTTTCCAAGATTTACTCCAAGGATAGGAATATCCTTTTCAATAGCGATAACCGATGCATCAAGCACTGAGCCATCACCGCCTATAACTATTATAAGCTCAGCGTCTGTTGGGAACGTACTGTATGCTATAACCTCGGTATCTGCCGAATCTGCAAATTTTTCCTCAACATATACCCGCGCGCCAAACTGTATAAGACGCTCGGTAAGCGCCATTGTAACAGCAAGCCCAACGTCTTTTTTCGGATTAGGTATTACAGCTATATTTTTCATAAAAGTTCTCCACGTCGCGCCCTTACAAGCGAAAAAAGTCCGCCTGTTTTTTAAAGTGCGCGAGATATTCTATATTTCCGTCACCGCCCTGTATTGAGGAGGTGACTACCGACACAACGGAAAATCCCTGTTTTTTCGCAAATTCCGTGACCTTAGCCACGGCTGCAAGCCTTTCCTTCTCACTTTTAACGATTCCGCCCTTGGAAATTCCCTGACGGCCAACCTCAAACTGCGGCTTTATAAGACAAATAAAATCTGCTCCGTCTGCAAGAATTTCGTAAACAGAGGGGATTATGTAAGTAGCCGATATGAACGATACGTCCATTACCGCAAGGCTTGGCGTATATTCAAAATCCGTTTTTTTCATATACCTTGCGTTATAACTTTCAAATACAGTTACCCTAGAGTCGCGTCTTATGCTGTCTGCAAGCTGACCGCTTCCGGAATCAACAGATATAACGTGCTTCACGCCGTTTTGCAAAAGGCAGTCGGTGAAGCCTCCGCTTGAAGCCCCTATATCTATCGCAAGTCTGCCGGCAGGATTTATTCCAAACGCCAAGAGCGCACCCTCAAGCTTAATTCCGCCGCGGCTTACGTATTTTTTTCCTGACCTGTCTACAGTTATATCAAAAAGCTCGTCGCTAACGTGAAAGGATGGCTTGGTTATGCGTTTACCCATAACGGTAACAGCACCTGATGTTATGAGATTTTTCGCTTCCGTGCGACTTGCCGCATATCCCTTTTCGGTTAAAAAAAGATCAAGCCTCATCACGCGTCACATCAAAAGGCTCGTCGGTTACAGTACCGTCCTTGCCTTCAATAAGAATTTTCACCTTTTGCTCAGCGGTATCAAGTTTTTGATTGCACACCTTAACTAAGCCAACGCCCTCTTCAAAGGCCTTGAGTGAATCGTCAAGCGAAAGCGCCCCCCCCTCAAGCTTTCTTACAATATCCTCGAGAGAAATCATCGCTTCTTCAAAACTCATATTCTTTTTCATTTTATTTGGAAACCTTCTTTTTCGTGATTTTAGTAACCGATGCCAACGCTTCCCCATCATGCAAACGAAGATTAATTTCGTCACCGACTGAAATTGCTTCGATACTCTTAACGGGCCCCACGGAGCCCTCGGCAATGACGTAACCTCTCGAAAGAACAGAAAGCGGACTTAGTGCATCCAGCTTTTGTGCACCAAGTATGTGTGCAGCCCGCTTGTTTTTTATTATTTCTTCTGTATTACGGCACAATGTCTCATATAGCTCAGAAAGCCCATCTCTCCTTTTTTGAAACAAAAGCTCAAAATTCGAAAAAACAGCGAGATTTTTTATTGCCTCAAGTCGCTCACGCTTTCGTTCTACCGTTCTGGAAAGCGCTGCGGCTAGTCTGTCGGAAAAGGCATCGAGACGTATAAATATTTCGCGGATATCAGGAACTGCAAGCTCTGCGGCTGCTGACGGTGTTGGCGCGCGCATATCCGAAACGAAATCACATATAGTGAAATCGGTTTCGTGACCGACTGCAGATATAACGGGAGTTGTCATTGAATGAATTTTTCTCGCCAACGTCTCACTGTTGAACGCCCAAAGGTCCTCAATTGAGCCACCGCCGCGCCCAATAATTACAACGTCGCAAAGTTTTGTGCTTTCAAAATAGTCAAGTGCCAGAAGCATATTTTCAACAGCGCCATCCCCCTGCACGAGCGAGGGATAGAGGTATATTTTTGCAAGAGGATATCTTCTGCCGATAACGTTTATAATATCTCTGACCGCAGCGCCGGTTGGTGATGTTATAACGCCAACGCTCTTGGGATACGACGGCAAAGGCTTTTTACTCTCTTCGTCAAAAAGCCCCTCGGATGAAAGCCTCTCCTTTAGTTGCTCATATGCTAAATAAAGCGCACCGATACCGTCCGGCTCTATTGAATTTGCATATATTTGATAGCTTCCGTCTCTTTGATAAACTGTAACAGAGCCGCGGACCACCACCCTCATTCCGTTTTCTGGAATAAATTTCAGTCTTGATGCAGAAGAGCGAAACATTACCGCTCTTATCTGTGAATCGGTATCCTTGATTGAAAAATACATGTGACCGCTGCTATGCCGTACAAAATTCGATATTTCACCTTTTACGCTGACTGCTGTAAGAGTGCGGTCAAGGTCAAATATGTTTTTAATATATCCGTTGAGCTCAGAAACGGTCAAAACGTCTTTTGCTCCGCGAGCTCTAAGTGAAGAAATATCCACACCGCACCTCCATAATTTTTACAGTTCTTTTGCTACGAGCGCCGCTATTCCTACAGCATTATCAGCCGACATAGAAGGTTCGGCAAATCTGGCAGAAAATCTCTCGGAAAGCATTTTTTTGATAATGGAATTACACATAACACCGCCGGCAAAAACAAAATCTGATTTGCCGTATTTTGCCTCGTAGCTATCGGCAAGCGCGACAAGCGATTTTCCTATATAGTCGAAAACAAAAGCCGCCGTAAGCTCACAGCTTTCCGTGTCCTTATAAAGCTTTGCCGCCATATTTTCAAGACCTGATAAATTAATCTTAAAATCCGAAGCAGTCGGCTTTTTAGAAGGTATTTTCAGGGTGTTTGCAAGAGCAAGCGTCTCAAGCCTTGGACCAGACGGAAAAGGAAGCCCCATAAGCACACCGACGCGGTCTATTACCTGCCCAGCGTTAAGGTCAGCCGTGCCGCCGATAAGCTCACAGTTAAATCCGCGCTTTGCCGCGCTCACGCGCAGCATCTCAGTAGTTCCACCCGAGACGTGAAAGGCGCAAAATTCTTTGCCGTCAAGTAAATCAACTCTGCCTGATGAATAAAGTGCCGCCATTATATGACCGCACTGATGTGAATAACGGTAAAGCGGCGCTGCCGAGGTTGCGGCTATGCTCTCCGCCGCGGCAACACCGGAAAGAAAGCACGGCATATACGAGCCTTCAACGTTTCTAGGTCTCTCACTTACACCTACCGCACACGGATTGCGTCCTGCAAGTATCTGCCCTGCCTCAGCCATTACCGACGGAATATTTTTCACGTGTGCAAACACCGCATCAGACTGTCTAAGTCCGCGCTCACCCGGCTTTACAGGAAGCGGACGCTTTATATTAGCAATCAACTCGCCGTCAGTATACATAAGCGCAACAGAGGTTGTGTAATTGCTCGTGTCTATTCCTATTATAATCTTGCGCTCATTCATTTTCTTCCAAGCGATTCTGCCGCGGCATTTAAAACCCCGTTTACAAGCATATAAGCCTTTTCGTCATCATATTTCTTCGAAAGCTCAATAGCCTCGTTGATGGACACCTTAGCAGGTATATCCTCAAGAAACATAAGCTCGTAAATCGCCAGACGAATAACCGACTTCGCAACTGTGGAAAGGCGTGCTGCCTTCCATCCAACAAGGCCGGTTTCTATACACTTATCGATTACTACAAGATTTTCATTAACGCCAAAAAATACGCGCTTAACAAATTCGTCAACCTCAAGCTCACGCACGTTCGTCGCCTTATCAAAGATTTCCTCTGCTGTTTCGTCACTTTTGCTTGTAAGCTCAAACAAAAGAATAAAAGCGTTTTCTCTTGCTGTTTTTCTGTTCATTTATTTTGTCCTCTACTTTAATATACAGTTGTACAAATATATTATAATACTTTAAGAAATGAAAGTCAACTCTATTTATGCATATTCTGCATTTTTATTCATTTAAAACTTGTTGCTTATATCTTGACTTTCTGAGATAATTATGTTAAAATATCACTGTTCACAATGCGGGTGTGGCGGAATTGGCAGACGCGCCAGACTTAGGATCTGGTGGATTCCCGTGCAGGTTCAAGTCCTGTCACCCGCACCAAGTAAAAAGGCAGAGCTCTTGTGGTTCTGCCTTTTTGCTTAGTATGGGGGCGTGACTTGAAGTAGGAGCGGTAGTGAATGACAGTCCGGTGGACTGTCAGAGCCGCGAATGACCGCAGGGCGTCGAGCCCGAGACCAAGTCCTGTCACCCGCACCATACTAAAAGAGAGAAATGGGGTGCAAGTCCCCGTTTCTCTCTTTTAGTATGTACAGCTTGGTTACATTAGAAGAACGCCTCGCGTTCTTCCTAAGTTAAATTGTGCCAGCAATTTTACTTATTGTTACACCGCACAAAATCTTTGTACTCAAACATTAATAAGGAGTTAATTATGACATTTTCACAAATTTTACTTGTCGTTTTCTTTGGCGCCATCTTACTATTCTATGCCTTCCTTACCACCCCCAAAGGTAAGGGGTGGATTGGAGAAACACGTGTTAAATGGATTATCAAAAAACGAAAATCGGTGTGAGGTATGTTATAAATAATCTTGTCATTAAAACTGATGATAACAAGACATGCCAAATTGACCATATCCTAATAAATAGCAACGGAATTTTTGTCATCGAAACAAAGAACTATTCAGGGCGAATTTACGGTCAGGAAAACCAACTCGAGTGGACACAGGTTTTGAATTACGGAAAGGTAAAGAATAAGTTATACAATCCCATAAAACAAAATAAAACTCACATATATCACGTTTCAACTATTATAGAAGAAAATCTCCCCATCATCTCTGCGGTCGTGTTTGTTCAAGGAAATACGCAGTTTATTAACGCAGAAAATGTATACTCCCTGAAGGGCTTAGGCAAGCTGATTAAAAACAACAACCGCAATCTTACAAGGGAGCAAATGGAATTAACATACGAAAAGTTGATGAAAGCAATGGACAAAAACACTTCTATGGCTGAACATATTAGAAATATACACAATATGCAAAATAATCTTTCTAACAATATTTGTCCTAGATGCGGAAAGCAACTTATTAAAAGACAAGGTAACAAAGGTGATTTTATGGGATGCTCAGGATATCCTGCTTGTCGTTTTACAAAATCAATATAACCAAGTAGCAAAAATCGGAGATTCTAACGAACCTCCGATTTTAATTTTTGAAATGTTGAACAAGAAATATGTGTCATTATCTAACACTAACCAATCCCAGTAACTAGCTCTTCGAGCGGTTTTCTTTTTTTATCGCGCAATTTGTCATCATCAGCCGCATAGCCAAGGGTTATAACAAGGCGAACGGGCTTATTGAGACCGCAAATTTTTCTGATTTTTTCGTCGTCAAGCCAACCGAGAATGCAGGTGCTGAGTCCCTGCGAGGTTGCTTCAGCGGTAAGATATGCCGTCGCAATTCCGATATCAATTGAGCGGTAATCGTTTTTCTTTACCTTTGCGCCAAGAGCCGCTGACGGAACGTAGGATTCCTCGGATATAACAATCATCACGGGTGCTTCGGCAGCAAACTTGTTCATACCCATTCCCATTACCGCTTTAGCTATCTTTTTTGCCACATCACCACGGCATACGGTAAAGTGATAAGGCTGACCGTTACAAGCTGAGGGAGCAAGCCTTGCCGCCTCTAAGATAGCCGTAATTTTTTCGTTTTCCACGGCTTTTTCCGCGTTGTATTTACGGCAGGATTGACGCTCTTTGGCTATATCAATAAAGTTCATTTCAATTCCCTTTCGAAATTCTGCCCTCAAATAAAGGTTGATTTATTGGTTAACATTCTTTTTGTATTCTAGATACTCCTCGTAGGTACATCTTCTGTCAATAAAGCCATCGGGGGTAATTTCTATAATTCTGTTTGCAACGGTATTTACGATTTCATAGTCGTGTGAGGAGAACAAAACGACACCTTTGAAATTCTGCATACCGTGGTTTACAGCGGTTATAGATTCAAGGTCAAGATGGTCTGTCGGCTGGTCTATAATAAGCATATTAGAGCCAAACATCATCATTCTTGAGAACATGCACCTAACCTTTTCTCCACCTGAAAGGACGTTCACGGGCTTAAATACCGCTTCGTTTGAGAACAGCATTTTACCAAGAAATCCTCTTAGATAAGACTCGGTCTGGTCCTTAGAATATTGACGCATCCAGTCAAGAATTGATTCATTATGTCCGTCAAAATAGGACGAGTTATCGTGCGGAAAATACGAGGTCGTAATAGAAACGCCTATATTATACTCTCCCGAGTCAGCCGCCTCTTCCCCGTTCAGAATTTTAAATAGATGTGTTACCGCAAGCTCGTTTCCGAGGAAAGCAATTTTATCGTTCTTATAAACGTGGAACGTGAGGTCTTTAAATAACGTGTTTCCGTCAAGAGTCTTTGTTAGCCCCTCAACGTGTAAAATTTCCTTTCCCGGCTCTCTATCCATATCAAATCCGATAAAAGGGTATCTTCTGCTTGATGCCGGGAGCTGCTCAACCGTAAGCTTATCTAGCAGCTTTCTTCTTGAGGTTGCCTGGCGGGATTTAGATTTGTTTGCCGAGAACCTTGAAATAAAGCTTTGAAGCTCGGCAATCTTCTCCTCGTTTTTCTTGTTCTGCATCTTAATCATACGCTGTATGAGCTGGCTTGATTCATACCAGAACTCATAGTTACCAACGTACATTTTAATGCCTGTATAATCTATATCAACAATATTGGTGCACACGTCGTTTAAGAAATGACGGTCGTGAGAAACGACGAGGACAGTGCCAAAATAATCCGAAAGAAAGTCCTCAAGCCACATAACAGCATCTATATCAAGTCCGTTGGTAGGCTCGTCAAGAAGTATTATATCCGGATTGCCGAAAAGTGCCTGCGCCAAAAGAACCTTGACCTTCTCACTCTCTTTTAGCGAAGACATCATCATATAAAGATAATCATCCGCAAGCCCGAGGCCTTGGATAAGCTTGGATGCATCAGATTCAGCCTCCCAGCCATTCATTTCAGCAAACTCTGCTTCGAGCTCTGATGCCTTAATTCCGTCCTCGTCGCTGAAGTTCTCTTTAGCGTACAGCGCGTCCTTTTCCTTCATTATATCGTAAAGGCGCTTGTTTCCCATAATAACGGTGTCTAAAACGGTATACTCCTCATATGCGAAGTGATTCTGCTTCAAAACCGACATTCTGACGTCAGAAGGTATATATACCGAGCCCTTTGTAGGCTCAAGCTCACCGCAAAGGATACGCAAAAACGTAGATTTACCCGCGCCGTTTGCACCGATTATTCCGTAGCAATTGCCAGGAGTGAACTTGAGGTCAACGTCCTTAAAAAGAAGCTGACCACCAAAATTAAAGCTTAAATCCGTAACTGTTATCATATTTTAAATCCTATTGTATACTTCCCTTATATTTTGTAAGATGTAGGTGGGCTTTATGTCGCTTTCCTCGGCATCCTTAACCGTCCCCTCACCCGAAAGAACGAATACCGTGTCTACTCCCGCATTATAGCCGGATGCGATATCGGTATATACTCTGTCGCCTATCATAACGGTTTGTTCCTTTGTGTACCCATATTTTTCCATAGCTAAAAGCAACATTTCGGGCTTAGGTTTTCCGATAAAAGTCGGTCTTTTACCTGTAGCGCGGAAAAGCATTTCCGCAAAGCTGCCGCAATCCGGCACGTATCCGTAAGAAGTCGGACACACCCAATCGGGATTGGTCGCTATATATTCAACCCCTCTTCCGAGCAAAATGCAGGCATCGTCAAGCTTTTTGAAGGTAAGCTCAGTGTCGTTAGATATAACCAAACCGAAAATGTCATCCTCAAGCTCTGTCGTAATATTAACGCCTGCGGTACTCAGCTGCTCGTTAAAGGATTTCGTTCCCATAGAGTAAAATTTTTCGCCCGGATAATTATTATTAAGATAAAGTATAGTAGCATCAGTTGACGTCAAGAAGTCATCAACTGTCGCACGGATACCAAGACGTTCGAGTTTCTCTACATAAGCTCTTGCACCTTTTGAAGAATTATTTGTCAAGAAAAGATATTTGCCGCCCTTTTCCTTAACCTTAGCAAGAAAATCAAGCGTTCCGTCAAAAAGCTCGTTATCGAGATATATCGTTCCGTCCATATCAAGAAGGAAAAATCTTTTTTCAATTAGCAGGCTCATTATAAATTCCTTTAATCAGCTTTCGGGGTAACCATCGGGGTTCATCTTCTGCCATCTTGCAGAATCCTCGCACATTTTTAGCAGGTCACGCTCGGCTCTCCAACCGAGAATCTCGTATGCTTTTTTGGGGTCAGCATAGCATTCCGCTATATCACCCGGTCGGCGAGGAGCAATTTTATACTTAACAGGCGCTCCCCAAACGTCACCAAAGGTTTTTACCATTTCTAAAACGGAATATCCGTTACCCGTTCCAACGTTGAAATAATCTATACCGCACATATTTTGAGTATAATCAATTGCCTTAAGATGCGCAAGCGCGAGGTCAACAACGTGGATATAATCGCGAACGCCAGTTCCGTCGGGAGTCGGATAATCGTTACCGAAAACGCTAAGGCACTCAAGCTTGCCTGCAGCAACCTTTGCAATATAAGGTAAAAGATTGTTTGGTATTCCTCTTGGGTCTTCTCCAATAAGTCCTGACTCGTGCGCACCTATTGGATTAAAATATCTGAGAACACAAACCGAAAGGCTTGGGTATGCTGCCGCGCAATCCTTAAGTATGCGTTCTATCATAAGCTTGGTTTCTCCATAGGGATTCGTTGTAGAAAGCGGAAAATTCTCACGAATCGGCACGGATTTCGGAGTGCCGTAAACCGTTGCAGAAGAGGAAAAAACTATTCTCCAAACCTCGTGCTTAACCATCGAGGATAAAAGATTAAAAGTACCCGTTAAATTATTATGATAATACTTTAGAGGAAGCGAACAGGATTCGCCAACAGCCTTAAGACCGGCAAAATGTATAACCGAATCGATATTCCTGTGTGTCTCAAACACAGAGTCCAGCTTTTCTGCGTCTAAAAGGTCACACTCAATAAATTCCGGGCGGTTCCCTGTAATTTTCTCTATTCTGTCAAGAACACACAGCTTACTGTTTGATAGGTTGTCCACTATAACGACATCCTCACCTCTTTTTATAAGCTCAACAGTTGTGTGAGAACCTATATAACCTGTTCCGCCTGTAACCAAAATTGCCATACAATCACCTCAAAAAATAGTAAAACAAAAAAGAGTAGCCTAACCACTCTTTTTTGACAATATTAGTCAGCGTAAACGCTAACCTGCTTCTTGCCGCCGGAAATATGTTCAAACTTAACTCTGCCGTCAACGAGAGCAAAGAGAGTATCGTCAGTACCGATACCAACGTTCTTTCCGGGATGAATCTTAGTTCCGCGCTGTCTTACAAGTATATTGCCTGCGGTAACAACCTGTCCGTCTGCTCTTTTAACGCCAAGACGCTTGGACTCGGAATCACGGCCGTTCTTAGTAGAACCAACGCCCTTTTTGTGAGCGAAGAATTGTAAACTGAGCTTTAACATTTCATGTACCTCCATAATTTTTGTGGCTCGCAGCCCGTAGAATGCTTATATCTCTCGCTCTATCTCTTTTACGTCAAGGAACTCATAATAGTCCTCAACAATATCCATAAGTTGAAAGAAATAAGCCTGTATAAGACCTGAAATTGCATATTGTTTTTTTTCATCCTCTTCGTATTTCGGAAGAGCTGATTTGGCAATTACGCGGATATCCGTTGTTTTCTCATCAATCGTATAATCAACTTTTGAAGCATAGGATATCTCAATGGTGTTTATAAGGAGCATAGTCATACTGGAAAGGGCTGCACAGAGAACATCGTCCCCCGACTCTCCATATCCCGTATGTCCTTTTTCCTCAAAGCCATAATAAAATCCGTTGGTCTTATAAAAAGTAATTGTTGTCATTAAATTCAAGCCTCGATTTTTTCGATCTGAATTTTAGTATAGTCCTGACGATGACCGATTTTCTTCTTCTCGTTCTTCTTAGACTTGTACCTGATAACGTCTATCTTCTTAGACTTACCATTCTTAACAACAGTTGCAACAACAGTTGCGCCTTCTACCTTAGGAGTACCAACAGTCAAATTCTCACCGCATACAGCAAGAACGTTGTCAAAAGTAACCTTCTCGCCTTCTGCAACGCCAAGCTTCTCTACGAAGATAACGTCACCCTCAGCAACCTTGTACTGCTTTCCACCTGTTACGAAAATAGCGAACATGTAAAAGCACCTCACTTTCGTGTAAAATCGCTATCATAGGCGTGTTTGCACACTTTTAGAGCCTATCAATAAGCGTCATATTATTCTATCACTTCTTTTAATGAATGTCAATAGTTTTTATAAAAAACTTACAAAAACTCAGTGATTTTTTTGTCTTTTATTTCGTTTATATCGTACGGAGTAGTCTGATAAACGAAATAATTTAGCCAGTTTGTAAATAAAAGCGTCGCATGAGAGCGCCAGGTGAGCCTGGGTTGCTTAGTATCGTCATCATTCGGAAAATAATTCTCGGGAATTTTAGGAGAAATTCCCGCCGCCTTATCTCTCATATACTCCTTATTAAGCGTGCCTGCGTCGTACTCCGAGTGTCCGGTTATAAATATCTGCTTTCCTCCGCGTGTAGCAACGGTGTAAACACCCGCCTTTTCTGAAGAAGAAAGAATCCGAAGCTCCGGTACTGCCTCTATATCCTCCCGTTTTACCGTGGTGTAACGGGAGTGTGGAACGTAGAATACGTCGTCAAAGCCTCGGAATAAAATCGAACGCTTATAGTCAACAGTATGCTCGTATACACCTGAAAGCTTTTCTTCCATCATATATTTTTTGATGCCAAAATGATAGTAAAGACCTGCTTGAGCTCCCCAACAGATATGAAGCGTGCTGTGAACGTGAGTTTTAGTCCACTCCATTATCTCCTTGAGCTCTTCCCAGTATTCTACCGCCTCGAACTCCATTTTCTCAACCGGTGCGCCGGTGATTATCATACCGTCGAAGTACCTGTCCTTTACGTCGGAAAATTCCTTGTAAAACGCGAGCAGATGCTCCTCAGAGACGTTTTTTGACTGATATGTGCTTGTATGAATCAGCTCTATTTCCACCTGAAGCGGAGTGTTTCCAAGAAGACGGGAAAGCTGAGTTTCGGGATCTACCTTAGTCGGCATCAGATTCAATATAAGAATTTTCAACGGGCGAATGTCCTGCGTAATGGCGCGTGTTTCGGTCATAACGAAAATATTCTCACACTCCAGTGTTTTGACCGCAGGCAATTCATTGGGAATTTTTATTGGCATATTTATATCCTTTCGAGTATATTTAAATAGAAGAAAGCGCCTGTGCAAGATCCTCAATAAGATCCTCTGCGTTTTCGATTCCGCAGGAATAACGTATAAGGTCAGGGGATACTCCTGCCGCCAAAAGCTCATCGTCGTTCATCTGACGGTGGGTTGCGCTTGCCGGGTGCAAGCAACAGGTTCGAGCGTCGGCAACATGAGTTTCGATAGCACCAAGCTTGAGGCTTTTCATAAATTTCTCAGCTGCAGCTCTACCGCCCTTAACGCCAAAGCTTACAACGCCGCAAGAGCCGTTTGGAAGATATTTTGAAGCAAGCTCATAATCAGAGTCGCCCTCAAGATTTGGGTACTTAACCCAGGTAACGTTAGGATGAGCCTTCAAAAATCTTGCTATAGCAAGACCGTTTTCACAGTGACGCTGCATACGAACGTGAAGGCTTTCAAGACCCAACCCAAGAATAAACGCACTTTGGGGAGACTGGGTACAACCGAAATCACGCATAAGCTGAGCTGTCGCCTTTGTAATATACGCTCCCTCTTTGCCAAATCTTTCGATATAATTTACTCCGTGATAGCTTTCGTCAGGGGTGCAAAGTCCTGGGAATTTGCCAGACGCCGCCCAGTCAAATTTACCCGAATCAACGATGCATCCACCAACAGCGCTACCATGACCGTCCATATATTTAGTGGTAGAATGGGTAACAATGTCAGCTCCCCACTCAAAAGGACGGCAGTTTATTGGGGTCGCGAAGGTATTATCAATTATAAGGGGCACTCCGTGCGCGTGCGCGGCTCTTGCAAATCTTTCAATATCAAGAACCTTAAGCGCAGGATTTGCAATTGTTTCACCAAAAACAGCCTTTGTTTCTGGTCTGAACGCTGCAAAAAGCTCCTCATCCGAGCAATCGGGTGAAATGAAGGTGAAATTTATTCCCATACGCTTCATAGTAACTCCAAAAAGGTTGAACGAACCTCCGTATATTGCACTTGAAGCTATAACGTGGTCGCCTGCGGAGGCGATATTAAATATTGCAAAAAAGTTTGCCGCCTGACCCGATGAGGTAAGCATTGCGGCGCTTCCCCCCTCAAGCTCGCAGATTCTTGCAGCAACCGTGTCACAGGTTGGATTTTGAAGTCTTGAATAGAAATATCCCGAAGCTTCGAGGTCAAAAAGCTTACCCATATCCTCGCTTGTGGAATATTTAAAGGTTGTGCTTTGAATTATCGGAATCTGACGGGGCTCTCCATTCCCGGGCTTATATCCCCCCTGCACGCATTTAGTTTCAATTCTTGTCTTCCTCATTTTTAGTTTCCTCCGTAAAAAATAAAAAGAGCCTCGCCTCATATATGAGACGAACGACTCAAAAACGTCATCCGCGGTACCACTCAAATTGTGCATAAGCACCACTCACAGCCAAACAGCCATCGCGCCTTTAACGCTGCGCCTGCGTGCCACCCTTACAATATATGCTCAAGCAGCCTGCTCGTGAGCCATAAGAATCCGTCTTTGTAATACTGCCTTTCACCTACCGCAGCTCTCTGTGATTACTCCCTCGGTTCTCTCTCCGTCATCGCTTTGTTATGATTTTATCACAATATTGACTGTTTGTCAATATATTTTTTACTTAGTCTGTAAAAATAAACAAAACGGAGATGACATCTCCGTTTTGTTTCATAAATTATTCGCAATCCTTGCTCTCGCACTCATTACAATCGCCGTCGCAAAGCTCGACGTCGCCTACTTTTTCTCCGCACGCAGGGCATACAAGAGAGTCGGTGTCAAGTGAATCGTCAAAACAAACGGTTTCACCGCAATTCGGACACTCAAGCTCGTAATACTCGGAATCGTCGTCATAATAATCCTCATCGTCCTCATCCGCGTCATCATCGGTGAGATAGAGGTCCTCTTCAACAGCACCAAGGTCCTCGTCAATTTCCTCAATGTAATCGCGAAGCTCTGCGTTGTCCGCTTCAAGAGCTGCGATTTTATCAGCCATATCGGAGATAAGATTAAGCATCTCGCCGATTATTTTCACCTCTTTTGAGTCCCTGTTCAAATCAGAGCCGTCAAAAAGCCCCTTGATATACGCTGCATTTTCGTTAATATTCATCTTGTTTTCCTTTCTTATTAAAGATGCTCCCCAAAATACAAGGAGAGCTTCTTTAAGTATTTAATTATGCTCTTTCGAGATATTCACCGGTTCTTGTATCAACTCTGAGCACGTCGCCCTCGTTGATGAAAATCGGAACCTTAATTACCGCGCCGGTTTCAAGAGTCGCGGGCTTGGTAACGTTTGTCGCCGTATCACCGCGAACGCCGGGCTCGGTTTCGGTAACTGCAAGCTCAACGAACGTTGGGGGCTCAACCGAGAACACCTTACCCTTAAATGATACTATCTTACACATCATCTCTTCCTTAACGAAGCGGAAGTTATCGCCAACGGTGTCGTGTGAAATGAGAGTTTCCTCCCATGTTTCAGTATCCATAAAGTGATAAAGGTCGCCGTCGTCATAAGAATACTGCATATCTTTTCTTTCAATTACGGCATTTTCAAACTTTGCCGTAGGGTTGAAGGACTGCTCGCGGATAGTACCGGTCATTACATCCTTATACTTGGTTCTTACAAAAGCTGCGCCTTTACCGGGCTTAACGTGCTGGAACTCAATAACCTGATATACCTTGCCATCCATTTCAAAGGTAACGCCGTTTTTAAAATCACCTGCTGTTATCATTACAAATTTCCTTTTCTTGACGATTAGTTAATTACGATGCAAGCCGCCAAAGTTGCACCACACAAAAGTATTCTATCTTATTGTACTATAATTTTAGCAGTTTTTCAATAGGTAAACGCAATATTTTTATATTTTTTTGGAAAAATCAGAAAATTTCTATAAGTTCTTTGGTCGAATGAGTAAAATTGTATATGCCATCCTTCTCTATTGCGACCATATCCTCAATTCTGCAACCGTATTTGCCGAAAAGATATATTCCCGGCTCTGCCGTGTATATTTCACCGACGCGCATTTTTTGGCCAAACGACACCCTTGAAAGCCTCGGACTCTCGTGAATAAAAAGACCAACCGAATGTCCAAGTGAGTGACCGAAAGCGCCCCTATATTCTGTCTCGCTGTCGATAATATCCCGCGCTATCTTATCTGCCTCGCCGCAATCTGCGCCCTCCTTCATATATTCAATAGCTGAAAGCTGCGCTCTAAGAACGGTATTATATAGCTTCTTTATCTCACTGTCAGCTTTTCCTATTACGAGCGTTCTCGTCATATCCGAGCAATATCCCTTATATTTTGCGCCGTAGTCAAGCGTAAGGAAGCCTTTGTTCAGCTTTACGTTTCTCGGCGTTCCGTGAGGAAGCGCAGAAGCATCACCCGAAACGGCAATAGTATCAAAGGCCACTCCGTCAGCTCCCGACCTTCTCATAAAGTATTCGAGCTCTGCGGCAAGCTCAATTTCCGTCATATCGGTTTTTATAACGCTTAATAAGTGAGAAAACGCCGCGTCGGTTATATCCTGCGCTTTTTGCATTATCGCCATCTCCTCAGCGTCCTTTATCTCACGAAGCTGCTCTATTGTATTACCGATGCTTACAAATTCAATGTTAGGATACTTTTCCTTATATCTGTTATAGGTATTAAAGGAAACAAAGTCCCCCTCGAGACCTAACGTTTTAACGCCATCGGAACAGAGAACCTTTGAAATATATTCATCTCTGCTTTCGGGTATAACAACGTTATACTCCCTATCTGCAGCCCCTTGAGCCATTTCGTAATATCTGAAATCGGTAATTAGTTCTGCACTGCTTTGGGTTATCAAAAGCAGACCGTCCGTAAATGCAAAGCCGGAAAGGTAATGCTGATTGAGCTCATCAAGCACTATTGCGCCGTCAACGCCTATCTCCCTTAGTTTATTTCGAAATTTTTCAAGTCTTGTCATTTTATAAGTTCCTCGTAATAGTTTTTCATAGCCAAAGCGTCGTCGGACTGAGTTCCGGCCGACTCACTTATTATAGTAGGTGTCAGCGAATTTTTCACTATTGCTTCAACAAGTGGCTCGAAATCAGGTCCGTATACCGTGTCGGCGAAGGTTAGGTGCTTTTTTTCTCCCGCAGCTGTCCACTCGATTTTTGAAAAGTGACAGTGAAGATTTTTAGCAATCTCTGCACCGAGCGCTCTGTCAATTCTGTCAAAAACTCGGAGATAATCATCCGCGCTTTTAAAAACCCCTCCGCATTCTCTTGCATTCATATGTCCAAAATCAACCACAGGGACGAACGCCGAATCTATTCTGCAAAGCTCAAGCACCTCGTCAAGTGTTCCGAGTTGATTAACCTTACCCATAGTTTCAAGTCCGATTTTAATACCGTACGTATCAACCGATGAAAGAGTTTTTACTAGTGTGTCAGCGGCAAGACGCATCGCTTCATCACGTGAAATTTTTGCCGCGGATCCGGTATGGACAACTATGGTTTTAGCGCCAAGCAGCCTTGCTGCATCAAGACTGTCAGCTATATATTTTATACTCTTGAGCCTTTTTTCAACATCAACCCCGGAAAGCGATATAAAATACGGGGTGTGAAAGGACATTTTGATATTATGCACCAAGGCTTCCTTTCCTATTGCGGAAAGCATTGCAGATGATGCGGCAATTCCGTTTCCCGCCTCGTATTCATATGCATTCAAGCCGATGGAATTCAGCCATCTTGGAGCATCAAGTGTAGATTTACCGCCTGCAAGCTTAAATGCCTCGCTGTTTCCTCCCGGACCAAAATATGCCATCACAAATTCTTCCTTTTTTCATATTTTTTGAGTACCGGCCGCTCAAGCAACCGTTTAAAACGGGTAAAGAGATCCCGCTTATCCTTTATCGGAGGGACGAGAATTGCCCTGATGCCGACGTTGTGCGCCGCCCAAACGTCAGTAAAAACCTGATCTCCCATAAGAATCGTTTCATCCGGAGCGGTATTCATATCTGCCATAGCTCGCAAAAGATTTCTCTTGAAGGGCTTTTTTGCCTTATAATACGCAGGCAACGAAAGCTCCCTGTTAAAAATCTCCACTCTTTCCTTACAGTTGTTCGAAACTATTGCCGCGCGTATACCGTTATCTGCCAGAGTCTTAATCCAGCTACGTACACTCTCGCCGGGCGTTGCATTCTCATACGGCTCAAGAGTGTTATCTATATCAAGAATTATACCGCGAACACCTATGCTAAGTAAAAAATGTGCGTCGGGTACATCAAATCTATCAAATCTATATTCGGGAACAAAGGTAAACCCCATCATTATCCTCCAACCAAGAACAAATGAGTGATTAATCGCTGTAAGTATTTTAACAAAAATACGTTATAAAGTCAATAGCATAAAAAAATACCGACGCATTTGCATCGGTATAATTCGTGGCGCGCCCAGGAGGATTCGAACCTTCGACCTACCGGTTCGTAGCCGGGCACTCTATCCACTGAGCTATGGGCGCAATTTGGAGCGAGTGATGGGAATCGAACCCACGCGACCAGCTTGGAAGGCTGGAATTCTACCATTGAACTACACTCGCACACAGCCATTATATAATATCACATAGTTTTTGATTTGTCAATACTTTTTAAAAAGTTTTTGTGATATTTTAAAAAATTTTCGGACGCAGTTTTAAATTCTGCGTCCGTGTGTGTTATATTACTTTACAACTATATTTATAATCTTTCCGGGTACTACGATTTCTTTTATAACCGTTTTACCTTCAATTGCCGAAATTACCTTCTCGTCGCTGCGAGCTACTGAAAGAACGGTTTCCCTGTCAGCGTCCTTTTCAACAGTAATTGTTGATTTAACCTTACCGTTTACCTGAATGGGAAGCTCTATAGTGCTGTCAACCGTCTTGCTTTCATCGTACTCGGGCCACTTTGCAAGAGATACGAGTCCTGTAAAGCCAAGAGCCTCGTAAATTTCCTCTGCAAGATGCGGAGCAAAAGGAGAAAGAAGAACCGTGAGCATACAAAGCTCGTCCTTTGTAATTTTCCCAACCTCGTATACGGTGTTAAGAGTACCCATCATAGCAGCGATTGCGGTATTGAATTTCATAGAATCAATATCGCCCGTAACCTTTTTGATAAGCTTATGGATGTGCTTTTCAAGCTCCGGAGTAAAGCCGTCGCCGTCCACCATATCAAGAAGGTTATAAAAACGCTCAAGGAATCTCTTACAGCCTTTTATCGATTGAGTATTCCAAGGCGCAGACTGCTCAAAATCACCTATGAACATTTCATAAAGACGCATAGTATCCGCGCCGTAATCTCTGACAATATCGTCGGGATTTACTACGTTACCTCTGGATTTTGACATCTTCTCGCCGTTTTCACCGAGAATCATTCCGTGACTCGTCCTCTTAAGGTATGGCTCCTTGCATGAAACCGTATCAATATCGTAAAGGAATTTAGACCAGAAGCGAGAGTACAAAAGGTGAAGAGTCGTATGCTCCATACCTCCGTTATACCAATCGACCGGCATCCAGTAATCAAGCGCTTCCTTGGATGCAAACTCTTTATCGTTATGCGGGTCGCAATATCTCAGGAAATACCACGAGGAGCCTGCCCATTGCGGCATAGTATCGGTTTCTCTCTTTGCTGCGCCGCCGCACTGAGGGCACTTACAATTTACCCACTCGGTCATAAGCGAAAGCGGTGATTCTCCGTTTTCGGTAGGCTCGTAGGATTCAACCTCCGGAAGCTCTACGGGGAGTTCAGATTCCGGAACAGCAACCCAACCGCACTTTTCACAGTTAACGAGAGGTATAGGCTCGCCCCAGTATCTTTGACGGGAGAATACCCAGTCGCGAAGCTTGAAGTTTACCTTTTCCTTACCTATGCCGCGTTCTTCAAGATGCTTTATCATAGCGACCTTAGCATCGGCAACCTCAAGACCGTTGAGGAAATCCGAATTTACAATTTTTCCGGTTTCAACATCGGTATATGGCTCGTCCGCAACGTTACCGCCTGCCACGACCTCTATTATAGGAAGGTTGAATTTTTTAGCAAAATCCCAGTCCCTGTCATCGTGGGCAGGAACTGCCATTATAGCTCCCGTACCGTATCCGGCAAGTACGTAATCGGAAATGAAAATAGGTATTTCCATTCCGTTAGCCGGGTTAATAGCTTTAACACCCTTAAGCTCTACGCCAGTCTTATCCTTTACAAGCTCCGTGCGCTCGAAGTCGGATTTTTTTGCGGCTTCCTTCCTATACGCCTCGATTTCGTCATAATTTACGAGAATATTCTTCCATTTTTCAACACACTCGTGCTCCGGAGCAATTACCATATAGGTAGCGCCGAAAAGCGTATCGCACCTTGTAGTATATACCTTAAGCTTGTCGCCTGCAGTCGTTTCGAAATCCACCTCTGCGCCATTGGATTTTCCTATCCAGTTTACCTGCTGCGTCTTGACTCTGTCTATGTAATCAAGACCGTCAAGGTCGGATATAAGTCTGTCTGCATACTCGGTAATTTTGAGCATCCACTGACTCTTGACCTTTCTTATAACCTCAGACTGACATCTTTCGCAAACGCCGTTTACTACCTCCTCGTTTGCAAGGACGACCTTACAGGATGTACAGAAATTAACCGACATCTCCTTCTTATACGCTAGTCCTTTTTTAAAAAGCTGAAGGAATATCCACTGAGTCCATTTATAGTAGCCGGGGTCGGTGGTGTTTATCTCCCTTGACCAGTCAAAAGAAAGGCCAAGTGCCTTTAGCTGCGACTTAAATCTTGCAACGTTTTTTTCGGTAACTATTTTGGGATGAATTTTATTTTTAATTGCGTAGTTTTCTGTAGGAAGACCAAATGCATCC
This sequence comes from Eubacteriales bacterium, assembly GCA_045656445.1. Lineage (GTDB taxonomy): Bacteria > Bacillota > Clostridia > Oscillospirales > CAG-272 > UBA1740. The sequence continues at coordinate 33,745 of JAZORD010000052.1, forward strand.
CATCCCATAGGAAAAAGAACGTTATATCCCTGCATCCTTTTTTTACGCGATACTATATCAAGCGCGGTGTAGGGACGCGGGTGTCCTACATGCAAGCCCTGTCCCGAAGGATACGGAAACTCAACGAGCGCAAAATATTTGGGCAAAGAAAAATCCTGCTTTGCACAAAACGCGTTCGCCTCATCCCACTTTTTTTGCCATTTTGCTTCGATGTTTTTGTAATCGTAGTTCATTTCAGTCTTCCTTTTTATTGTTTATATCATATTTTTTATCTACTTCTAAAATTACGTCCGAAATATCCCTTTCGGCAGATTCCGGAAGCAAGCGGTCGAAATTGTAAAAATCGCGTGATTCTTTATCAAATATATTTACGATTACGTCACCGTAATCAACCAGTATCCAAGAATTTCCCGCACGTCCCTCAACACGCAGGGCTTCCCTTCCAAAAAGACCAAGCTTGTAGGTAAGCTCATCTGCCAGCGACACTACATTCGTAGACGAGCGTCCAGTTGCATTAATATAAAAATCGGTAATGGAGCTATCCTCGCAAACGTTATATAGCTTCACGTCAAGAGCCTTTTTTTCTACGAGCACATAAACCGCCGCTTTTGCTAGCATCAAGGAATCGGATTTAGATAAAACTCCGTCTTTTAAATTATCCATTATTTACTGTCCTTTCATACTTCGGGCAATTATAATATCATCAATATCCCCTTGTTTATATTCGCGATAAGTTATATTTTCACGGTAATAAATTTCTTCTATTTCCGCTTCGGCAGGATTTGTACATATTTTGTTTCGGTCAAATGTATCGCTTGAAAAAAGTCTTTCCGAGGAAAGACGCTCGCACGCCTTTTTATTTAAAACATAATACGAAGTTCCGCTTGAGTGTAAAAATGGCGCACCCGGCACAGTTACGTAGGTAATACCCGCCTGCTTTAGTCTTGAAAAATTTTTGATAAAAGCGGTTGCCGTTTCGGTAAAGGAAAAATCTGTGACAACTCCTTTATCCAAGGAAAAAGCAAGTTTTACAAGCTTATCAAACCCTATATGCTCAGTAAAGGTCTTGTAAAGTCCGCCGAAAAATATTTTTTGAGCATCAATTCTCCCGAGATCTCCCATAGCATAGCTTTTTCGATGCCTTATAAAAACCTCTGCCTTTTTTCCATCCAGAAGATTTTGACCCCTCTTCAGAACAAAGGATTCTCCCGGGCGCTTTGATTCGTAAACGAAATCCATGGGTAAATTAATCAGTACTCCTCCTATGGAATCAACCGCCTCGCGAAATGATTTTGTAGTCATAGCAACGTATCCGTCGAAGGATATACTAAAAATTTGACCGATGAAGTCCGCAGTTTTTTTCATTGCAACCTGCGGTGAGTCCTCTTTCCTACGAAAATGAGAATATAGCTGATTAATTTTGTTCTGATACCCGTCGAAATTACAGTAGGTATCCCTTGGAATCTGCAAAACAGAGGATTCGTTAGACACGCTGTCATAGGAAACCATAACCAAAACGTCGGTATTGTCTGCCGCATCATCAAGTCCAGCAACAAGATACCTGTATGTCGTTGCAGAAACAGTCTTGGTAAAAACCGCAAGCGTATTCAGCGCCTGTGTTGCGAAAGCTCCGGCTAAGAGAGCAATAAAGAAAACCTTAAATATACTTTTCATTGCAAAAACCCCTATTTTTTATTAGCTTTTGCAAAAATATATTTTTCAGTTGTGTTATATTTTACTCAATAATGCATTTCTTGTCAATACGTTTTTTGAGTTTATCGGTTTTTTATTTTTTCTAAGATGCTCTACCGTGAAGTCAATAGACATTACGCATGCCTTATGCAAAACCTCCACATTCTCATCCGTCCTGCCGGGCCTCATATTTTCAAAAACATATTTACGAACCGTAAGGGATGACGGATAGGTCCTCGTGTCCTCGATAAAATCGGACAGAAAAATAATTTCATCAAAAACCGACATGTCAGGTGATCCTACCGTATGAAAAAGCGCAGCGGATAGAATGTTTTGGGTCGCAAATTTTTCAAAATCCCGTTTAATAACCGCCGGCGCGGTGAAGGCGTGAAGCACCGCCGGGGCGCCTTTGTCCTCGCTGTCAAGAAAAATATTCTCTTCCTCGATAATACGAAGCTGCTCGCTGTGAGAATATTCCTTTGAAATATCGTGAAGGAGCGCGGCAACCTCGGCTTCAGCGGCAAGGCTCGGAGCACAAAGCTCGGAAAGCGCTCTTGAAGCTCTGGCAACACCTAGAGTATGCAAATATCTCGGCTCTGAAAGTCGGACTTTAATCTCTTTTTTTAGCTCTTCTATTTCCTCGTTTGAAAAAGTCATTTATAAAAACCCTTTTCCACAATATAATCGTAAACCCTCTCGGGTAAAAACTTGCTGATTTGTCTTGAATTTTTAACTGCAGCCCTGACCTCACTTGAGGAAACCTCTATTATTTGACCGGGAATTTTTATTATCCTCGCAGAGTATTTTTCCCTATATTCATTTATAAGACGGTCAATACGCAGGTCGTTTAGCGGGTCGCTCTCACGGCGTATAAAACAAATATTCGCGTGCTCAAATATCCTCTCAGGGCTGTACCACTCTCCAAGCGTCAAAAACATATCTGTCCCGCAAAGAAAATAAAGCTCGGTATCAGGACTTGACAGAGCCTCAAGCGTCAGTGCTGTGTAGCTCTTGCCGCCCCTTTTGATTTCAAGGTCAGATACTTCAACATTTTCTATATGCGAAAATGCCAACTCGCACATCTTAAGTCTGTCCTCAGCGGATACCTTACCGTCAAATTCCTTGTGCGGTGGCAAAAAATCGGGCATAATTATGAGCTTGTCAAACGCTATCACCTTTGCAAAGCTTTCTGCCGCGGCAACGTGACCTAAATGAGGAGGACTGAAGGTGCCGCCGTAAATTCCGATTTTCCGTTTTTTCATCAAATCTCTATCCTTTTTTTCTTAACGGACTCCTTGTAGAGAACGAATTTCGTTCCAACACAGGCAACCACGTCGCAACCTATTACGCTTGCGATTTTGTTTGCCGCTTCCTTTGCCGTATATCCGCTGTTATCAAGAACTCGAGCTTTTACAAGCTCCCTCGCCTCAAGAGCGTTAGAAATCTGACGGCAGGTTTCCTCGGAAATGCCCGCCTTTCCTATTTGAAATATAGTATCAAGCTCCGTCGCCAAGGAGCGAAGGTATGCCCTCTGTTTACTGTTTATCATAATTATTCCTTCTCAAAAAGTGCTGAAGCGAAATCCTCTGCATCGAATGGCTTCATATCGTCTATTTTCTCACCGACACCAATGAATTTAACGGGTATCCCAAGCTCCTTCTTTATAGAAAGGACTATACCGCCCTTTGCTGTTCCGTCAAGCTTTGTAAGTATAAGTCCGCTTATTTTTGAGGCTTCCTTGAATTCCTTTGCCTGCATTACGGCGTTCTGACCAGTCGTAGCATCGAGAACCAGAAGCGTTTCCATATCACAGCCCGCAAGCTCGCGATTTATGACGCGGTCAATTTTTGCAAGCTCATCCATAAGATTTTTCTTATTATGAAGCCTTCCCGCCGTATCAACGATAACGACGTCCGCTTTTTTACTCTTAGCCGAGTTTATAGCGTCAAAAACAACAGACGCGGGGTCTGCTCCGGGAGCTTGCTTTACTATATCAACTCCTGCTCTTTCACACCAAACGGTGAGCTGCTCTGCCGCAGCTGCTCTGAAGGTATCTGCCGCAGCAACCACTACCTTTTTACCCTGAGATTTAAGCTCTTTCGAAATCTTCCCGATTGATGTAGTCTTTCCAACGCCGTTTACTCCTATAACGAGAATAACAGACGGAGTCGTATTAAGCTTCAGCGGCTCGTGCTCTCCTATAAGCTCGCGGAGCATACGGAACAACTCGTCCTTAATCTCGTCCGGCTCTTTTATTTTGTTGTCTATTACGTATTCACGAAGCTCATCAAGTATTTCCTCAGTGGTATTAACGCCTATATCGGCAGATATAAGCAATTCCTCAAGCTCGTCAAAAAGATCCTCATCTACCTTTCTGAAGCTCTTGAAAAGATTATCAATTTTTCCTACTATTGCAGACTTCGTCTTAAACAGTCCGCTTTTCAGCTTGTCAAAGAACCCCATCTAAAAGCTCCTTTTGCTTTCCTTCTATTTCATTAACATTTAGCTCTATCGCCTGCGAAATACCCCGCTGAGGCATAGTTACGCCATAAAGGCGGTCACCTATCTCCATAGTACCGCGGCGGTGAGTTATAAGAATAAACTGAGTGCCGTCGTCGAATTTCTTTATATATTCTCCAAATCTGAATACGTTGACTTCGTCAAGCGCTGCCTCTATCTCGTCAAGAATACAGAACGGCGTAGGATTAACCTTGAGTATTGCAAAGAGGAGTGCAATAGCAACAAAGGACTGCTCACCGCCTGAAAGAAGCGACATGCTCTTTATAATTTTACCGGGAGGCGCCGCCTTGATTTCTATTCCCGACGTGAGAATATCCTCAGGGTCAACGAGCGATAGCTCTGCGTTACCTCCTCCGAACAGCTCCTTGAAGGTTATGCCGAAATTCCTGTTGATATCCTCAAACGCTGTTATGAAGCTGGTACGCATTTCATCCTCAAGTCTGTTTATTATTCCGGTTAGCTCATCGTAAGAATTTGTAAGGTCAACAAACTGAGTATTTAAAGCGTCGTATCTTGTCTTTACCTCGGCATATTCCTCAATAGCTCCGGGATTATAGTTTCCCAGCGCTCTGAGCTTCGCGCGGCAAGAGGTCTGTATAGCGGCAATTTCTTCCCTGTTTTCTTCGGTTACAGGCGGATATTCGAGCCCAACCGCATCCTCGTAGGTAATCTCATAATCATCCCAAAGCTGAGAGCCAAGCTTATCCTGCTTTTCAACAAGGTGATTAAACCTGTTTTCATTTTTAATCATCGCCTCGTAAAAGGTTTGGCGACTTGCATTCTTTTCCTTGGTTTTTTCTCTTATAGAGGTAAGCTCACGCTCAAACTCATCGCTTCCGCACTCAACCTCACGGCGCTCCTCGTTGAGTCTTTCAAGCTCCGCCTCAAGAGCTGAGTACTCAGCCTTGTTCTCGGCTTTTATATTGTCTATATTATCGCGCTTTGATGTCAGCTCTGCTATCCTCAAATTTTGCAAATCTCGGTTATCCTCAAGCTCGGATATGCGCGAGTTAAGACTGTCAATCATAAGCTGAACGCCTTCAACGTCCTTACGCGTTTCGGCAACTCTTATAAATATTTCATTTGCCCGAGCACCGAGTTCATCGCTCTTTTCATCAAGAACACCTGTATTTTCACTTTTTTCGGCTCGGAATTTTTTAAGAGCAGCTATTCTCTCAAGATTCGCCTCATACTCTCCTAAAAGACGGGCAATTTCGGCCTCTGCAACAGACTGCTGACCTATAAGATTGTTATAGTCATATTTGAGCTTCTCAAGTATGTTACGGTTTGCCGCATATTTTGCATTAGCATTATCAAGTGCTGCAAACTGGGAACGTGAGAGGGTGAGCAACAGCTCCTTCTCCTGCTCTGCATTCTTCATCTGTTCCTGAACACCTTTTAGTTCAGTACCAATGGCTTCAAGCTCTTTATTATAACCGTTAATCTTCTCTTCATATTCGGCTGCGCGGTTTTTCAGCGACGAAATCTCGGTAAGCCTTGTAAGAATACCGCTGTCCTTCTTTGCGCTACCACCGGTAAACGCTCCGCCGGCATTAATTATCTGTCCGTCAAGAGTAACGAGCTTAACCTTATAGCGTAGCTTCTTTGCTGCCATAGAGGCGTTTTCAATATTATCAAACACAACGGTTCTGAGCAGTAGCCATTCAATTATAGACCGATACTTTTTGTCAGATTTAACCAGAGTATCAGCACGTCCGATATAGCCGGGGAATCCTGCCGCCTCTCTTATCTCGTCGGTTTCGCTCATCGGTCTTATAGCGCTTATGGGATAGAATGTTGCGCGTCCTGCATTAGCGCGTTTTAGGGCTCCTATCGCTGCCTTTGCCATTTCCTCGTTATCTACGACAATATTCTGAAGGCTTGAGCCAAGCGCAGTTTCAACAGCCGTTATGCATTTTTTATCAACGCTTATAAGAGAGGAAAGCGGGCCGTATATCTGCCCCGTGCCATTAATCTTGCCTGCGTTATACTCACGCATAACAAACTTTATGCTCTCAGCGTAGCCTTCAAAATGGTCTATCATACGCTGAAGCATCTCGGCTCTTTGCACGCAGGTGTCGTGCTCTACCGTCATTTTGTTATGAAGGTCAAGTAAAGAATTTTTATTGTCGGTTATCTCGTCGATTTTAGCAAGTGACGAGCTTATTAACGCCTCCTTCTCTGCAATACGGGCTTTAAAACCGGAGGCATTTGCCTCGCATCTGTCTGCTTCGAGCTTCAGCTCCTCCCCCTCAGCCTCATAGCTTTCGATTTCCTTTTCAATATCGGCAGATTTAGTGTTATCACTTATCTTCGAGTTTTTAAGGACATCTATTCTGATTTTAAGGTCAGTTGCCGAATTTTCCTCCACGGTCAGCTCATCAAGCGCCTCCTCGAGTTCTTTTTTTGCTGCTGCTATGGAATCTATAAGCGCTTGCTGCTCTGAAAGAACGATAAGCCTTTCGTCCATAAGCTCCTTTAAAGACACTTCAAGAGTTGCTCTTTTGGAGTCATATTCGGAGCGGTTTGATTCGAGAGCGAGCCTGCTTTTCTCAAATTCTTCAATCCGCTCCTTACACTGTTTTATAAGCTCAGCAGAATGTCTGAAATCCGAATCCGCCATCTGCATAGCGCTGTCAAGCTCATGAAGCTTGGCATCGGTTTCTCTTATCTTCATTATGAGCTGCTCGGAAACCAAGCGGTTAGACTGTGACTTCTCGTAAAGATTGTTGCCCTGGGCTTCAAGGTCAGATATTATCTGGTCAATTATTTCAAGCTCGTGCTGAGATAGCTTCCAAGCTCCTTCAGCCTCTTTGATATCTTCCCTTATCTTTTTAGTATCGAAAAGCCAAAGAGAAACGTCCGCGCGCTTTTTCTCTTCGTAAATAGCAAGACCACGTCTTGCCTTTTCCGCTTCCTTTTCAAGAGGAACAACGCGGTTTTCAAGCTCAAGCAGAATATCCTTGACTCTGTCAAGATTGTCCTGAGTCGCCTTTAGCTTTCTCTCGGATTCTTCTTTTCTGTGGCGGTATCTTGATATACCTGCAGCTTCCTCGAAAATGTGACGGCGCTCCTCGCTTTTTTTTGAGATTATTTCCGCTATTTTTCCCTGACCTATTATGGAGTATCCCTCGCGTCCGACACCGGTATTCATAAACAGTTCGTAAATATCACGAAGCCTTTTCGGCTGACGGTTTATAAGGTATTCACTTTCTCCTGTACGGAAATATCTACGGGTAACGGTAACCTCGTCAAACTCCGAATCGAGCCTGTTTACAGGATCGGAATTGTCAAACGTTACCGAAACCTCGGCAAATCCCATAGGACGACGGTCGTCTGTTCCACCGAAAATAACATCCTCCATTTTCGTTCCGCGTATATTACGGCTCGATAGCTCGCCTAGAACCCAACGCATAGCGTCGGATATATTAGATTTTCCGCTTCCGTTAGGTCCCACTATAACGGTCGCTCCGCGCTCAAAGGTCAAAACCGTTCTGTTAGGAAAGGATTTAAAACCGTGAAGCTCAAGAGTCTTTAAGTACATAGTCTGTATTTCCTCTCTTATGTTCAATCAGACACGAATATTCCGACAGTCCGCATTTTTCGAAAAATTTCACGTCTGAAAATAAAAATTCATTGATAATTCTCTGCTTGTTTTTCTTCTTTTGTCCTATTGCCTTGGAAAGAGAGCCGTTCGGAACGAAAATCCAAACCTCCGCACCGTCATCTATATTCATTGAACGGAGCCTGTCCCGAATCATCATATAGTATATCTCGTTTTCCACAAGCTCACCCAGAGCCGGGTGGTTTGGACCACTGAAATAAGTGTCTTTATCCGAAAGATTCTCAGATGCACAAAGACCAACGCGAATAACCTCAACGCCTGCGTCTACAAACCGCTTCATAACTGCGGCCGAGCGAATTATAGCCTCTTCTATGGTAAGGGGTGTGTATATTCCGGCGGCAGCCATTTCACACAGCTCCGTGTCCTTGAAAACAACAGTAGGATATATTCGAGCCGCAGAAGCTGCCGCAGAAATAATAAAATCTGCTGTTGCAAGCTCAGACTCTGCACTTGAGCCCGGCAAACCTATCATCATTTGACCCACAAGCTCAAAGCCATGTTTTATAATTAGCTCACACGCATGCTTTTCAGAAGGGAAACCATGCCCCCGCTTTGATGCTGCCAGCACTCGCTCGTCAACGCTCTGCAGTCCAAGCTCTATAACCTTAACACCGTATGCTTTAAGCTCAGATAAAACCTCTTCATTAATATAATCGGGTCTTGTTGAACATCGAATACCGGAAACCGAGCCTCGAAGAACGTAGGAATAGGCAATCTTTAAAAGCCGCCTCATCAGCTCAGGGTCGATTCCTGTAAAAGACCCTCCAAAAAAGGCAATCTCAGCGTCACATCCATCCTTTACCGTTCCAAGCGCTTCCTCAATTATATCGACCACGCTCTCAGGGTCAAAGGTCGTTACTCCGGATATTGTTTTTTGATTACAAAAGACGCATTGATTTGGACACCCAAGGTGCGGAATGAAGATGGGAATGTTTATGTGCTTTTTCATAATGGAAGTCCAAAGAGCTCTAGTGCCACCTTTGCGGCTTTCATTTCCGCATCCTTTTTACTTTTTGAAGTACCTGTCCCGACAAGATTATTATTTATCTTTGCCGCAACGGTGAACTCTTTATTGTGCTCCGGACCGCTCTCCTCAATAATCTCATATTCGAGTATCGACGCCCCGTCCTTTTCAACGAGCTGCTGCAAAAGCGTTTTATAGTCACCGCGCCGCATTGAAGAAGAGCGCTCTATTTCATCCGAAATAAGATTAAGTATTACCGAGCGATAATCCTTGCCTGACAAATTCGCATCAAGATAAACGGCAGCAAACACAGCCTCAAGCGTATCAGCCAGAAGCTTCGGTCGGTTTCTGCAGTCGGTCATTTCTTCACCCCGGCCAAGATTTACATAGTCGCCGATTTCAAGTTCTGCCGCGATTTTTGCTAAAGTTTTTTCGCAAACGAGGTGTTGACGCATTTTTGTCAAAGACCCCTCGCTCATATTTTTATAATTTTCAAACAGATACTCAGATACCACTATCTCAAGCACTGCATCACCGAGGAATTCAAGTCTTTCATTTGAAGAAAAATTCATTCCACGGCTCTTTTTTTCATTAGAATATGAGGTGTGCGTCAAGGCCGTTTCAAGATATTTAATATCTGAGAACTTGTATCCGATTTTTTTCTCGAGGTCAAAAAACTCTTTTCCTATAGCCATATGACTCACTCCCCTCTGATTAATTTCGATTAATTTTGGCTGTACATTTTTTCTGCTTCCGCCAGTATTTTTTTATCGTCGTAATCCTTGGCGAAAATAGTTATATCGGTGTTGATACCCGTTTTTACAAAATTCACAGCCTGTCTTACTGCGTTTTTTATAGCCTTAGCATCGGATGAGCCGTGAGCCTTTATGACGGGCTTTGATATACCGAGAAGCGGTGCTCCTCCGTGCTCCGAGGTGTCAAATCTATGCTTTATATCCTGCAATTTTTCCTTCATGGTAAGGGCTGAAACCATAGTGGCAAAATTAGTCTTTAAGACGTCCTTTAAAAGATCCATCATGAATTTGCCCATACCCTCTACACACTTTAGGAATATATTTCCCGTATATCCGTCGGTAACCAAAACATCGCAAACGCCGAACGGCACCTCTTTTGATTCAACGTTACCGACAAAATTAAGTCCACTCTCGCTTAATACCTGAAATGACTCTGTTTGTAATGCGTTACCTTTATTATACTCAGTTCCGTTATTAAGCTGTCCTACGCGAGGACGGTCAATGCCGTATATCTTTTCCATATATTTAGCGCCCATAAACGCAAACTGAGATATATTATCCGAGGTAACCGTAAGGTTTGCTCCCGAATCCATAAGCAGAACCGGACAGGACATAGGAAGCACCGTAGCAATGGCCGCTCTGTTTATGCCTGAAATTCTTCTTACTATCAAGGTTGCGCCTGTAATAAGTGCTCCGGTATTTCCGGCGCTGACGAACGCATCAACCGCTCCGTCTGCAAGCATCTTAAGGCCAACACCCATAGAAGAATCTCTTTTTTCGCGAACAACGCACATCGGCTTATCTTCCATCGTTATAACCGACGGCGCATGAATTATTTCTATATTTGTGAGGTCGATATTGTTTTTTATGGCAATATCCGAAATTACGTTTTCCTCACCAATGAGCATTATTGTATCGTCAAATTCACGAGCCGCCATTTCAGCGCCACGTAGCATTTCAAGCGGAGCGTTATCTCCGCTCATAGCATCAATCAATACTTTCATAAGACTTCAAGAAGCCGTAATCGGATTCGATTATGGCAAGAGAACGGGCACAATACGCCTCGTTTCTGTATTTCTTTCCTCCTTTGATTTTTTTATCAAGCGGCGCTATTATTCCAAAATTAGCATTCATAGGCTGAAAGGTTGAACTGACTCCTCCCTCGCTAACGTAATGGGCAAGAGCTCCTATCTCAGTTTCCTTAGGAAAGACTACACTATCCTTGCCAAACGCCAGCATAGCCGCGTTCACACCGGCAACAAATCCCGACGATGCAGATTCAACGTATCCCTCAACTCCCGTCATCTGACCTGCGAAGAACAAATTCTGCATCTTCTTGACAGAATAAGTAGGAGTAAGGAAGCCGGGAGAATTGAGATAGGTATTTCTGTGCATAACGCCATATCTAAAAAACTCAGCATTTTCAAGACCGGGAATCATTCTGAATACGCGCTTCTGCTCAGCAAAGGTGAGATGAGTCTGAAAGCCAACTATGTTGTACATAGTTCCCTCTTTGTTCTCACGCCTTAGCTGAACGGTAGCGTAGGCATCCTCTCCCGTTGTAGGCTGCGGGAGTCCAACAGGCTTCATAGGTCCGAACCTAAGAGTGTCATAGCCTCTTTTTGCCATAATCTCAACAGGCATGCACCCTTCAAATACTGCAGGTTCTGCCTGCGACGCTTTATCAAAATCCTTAAGCGTGGCGGTTTGGGCAGTGATAAGAGCATTGTAAAACTCATCGTATTCTTCCCTCGTCATCGGACAGTTTAGATAATCCTCCGGAGAGCCCTTGCCGTATCTTGATGCAAAAAAGGCTTTTTTGAGGTCTACCGTTGCAAAGTCCACAATGGGAGCTGCGGCATCAAAGAAATGAAGCTCGGTTCCTCCGGTAATCTCTGCAATTGATTCTGCCAGCTTCTCATCGGTCAGAGGACCTGTAGAAACCACTGTTATACCGTCCTCAAAAATTTCGTCCACCACCCCTTCGCAAACGGTAATTTTAGGGTGTGATTTAATTTTCTCGGTTATATAAGAGCTAAAAAGCTCTCTGTTGACCGCAAGTGCGCTACCTGCCGGCACCTCGGTTGCATACGCCGCCTCCATAACGAGAGAGCCAAGCGCTGAAAGCTCGGCTTTCAGAAGCCCTACTGCGTTATTCAACTGATTTGAGCGCAAGGAATTAGAGCATACAAGCTCCGCAAAGCCGGGGTAATGATGCGCGGGCGTATACTTTCGAGGCTTCATTTCATAAAGCTCAACAAAAGCGCCAATCTTTGCCGCCTGCCACGCCGCCTCACATCCTGCAAGGCCCGCACCGACAATCCGTATTTTAGGCTCAGACATTATTCTATCACCGTCATTTCTTCTTCTCGCTTATATCCGCAGTTTTTATTTTTACATATCACGGAATTGCGGCTTTTGCGATAGTAAAGCATCTCACCGCAATCGGGACAAAGCTCTGAAAGCGGCATATCCCACGAAGAAAAATCGCACTTGGGATAGCTTTCGCAGCTATAGAAGAGAGAGTTGCCCTTCCCGTGTCTTGCGACTATTTTTCCTGAGCAACGAGGACAACTCACCCCTGTATCCGTTACCTTTTGCTTGGTATAAGTACAGGTCGGGTAATTCTCACAAGCGTAAAATACTCCGTATTTTCCGCGGCGTATCACCATTTCTGCACCGCACGCCTCACATTTAAAGCCGGCAAACTCAGACTTGGTCGGCTCACTTTTTAAAGGTTTCCCTTCCTTGTCTACTGCAAGAGTATTTTTACAGCTCGGATAGTTCGGACAAGCAAGGAATTTTCCAAAACGCCCCGTCTTATAAACCATCCTAGAGCCGCATTTTTCACAGATTACATCACTTTCCTGAATATCAGATGCAAGCGCGTAGTCTTTTTTATTTGCTTCGGCAGACTTAAGTGCCCTTTCAAACTTGCCGTAAAAGCTTGAGAGAACTCCGTGTATGGTGTTCGCCTTATGCTCTATTGAATCAAGCTCGGATTCCATAAAGGCGGTAAACTCGTAATCAACCACCTCAGGAAAGTTCTCGCACATAAATTGCGTAGTAACCTCACCAAGCTCGGTGGCTACAAGCGCTTTGCCGTCGCGTCTTACGTAATCACGGGAAATTATCGTGGAAATTATAGTCGCATAGGTAGACGGTCTGCCTATGCCGTTTTCTTCAAGAAATTTGACGAGCGATGCCTCGGTAAATCTCGGCGGCGGCTCTGTGAACCGCTGTTGCTTTGTTACGGACTCCGCAATGAGAATTTCCCCCTTTTCGATATCAGGGAGCTTCGTAAGACTTACCTGACCCTCCTCCGCTTCGTCGTCAGCGGTTTCGTACACCGCCATATATCCGCGGAATTTCACAGTATATCCGCCTGTCTTGAATATATATCCCGAATTTTCTATCTCAATGGATACCGTATCAAAAATTGCGGATTGCATCTGACTCGCAATAAAGCGCTCCCATATAAGCTTATAGAGCTTGTATTGATCCGAGCTCAACACTTTTTTCACCAAAGAAGGCTGAATGTATATATCAACCGGTCTGATTGCCTCGTGAGCATCCTGAGAATTAGTAGCGGTCTTATATATCCTTCGAGTTTGAGGCAAAAATTCCTTACCGTAATTTTCTTCTATAAATGCAGCCGCTGCATTTTGCGCCTCCGGAGATATTCTCTGGGAATCCGTACGCATATACGTAATAAGACCCTGGAATCCTCCGAATTCGGCTCCAAGATTCAAGCCCTCATATAGTTCTTGAGCAATCTTCATTATTTTTTGGGTCTGAAAACCAAGCTTCTTTGATGCCTCCTGCTGAAGAGTAGAGGTCGTAAACGGAGATGCCGGGAGCTTTTGCTTTTCAGCGTGTTTAACCATTGACACCTTAAAGACTCCGTCTTTCAGCTTGTTTTCTATTTCCAAGGCTTTCGCTTCGCCGGATATCTTAATTTTAGCTCTTTTATCTCCGTAAAGACGGGCGGTTATTTTTTCCCCGCTGCCCGCGCAGAGAGTTGCGTCAACCGTCCAATACTCCTGAGGAACAAACGCTTTGATTTCTCTTTCACGCTCCGTGATTATTCTAGTAGCGACGGATTGAACGCGTCCTGCGGAAAGGCCGCTTTTAACCTTTTTCCACAAAACCTCACTAAGACTGAATCCGACCAGTCTGTCAAGTATTCTGCGCGCCTGCTGAGAATTAACGAGATCAATATTTATTTTTCTTGGATTCTTTATAGCCTCTTTTACAGCACCCTTAGTGGTTTCGTTAAAGGTTATTCTACACGCCCTATCAGGATCAATTCCAAGCTGGGTCGCTATATGCCACGAGATTGCCTCACCCTCACGGTCAGGGTCGGTTGCCAAAAACACCTTTTTTGCGTTTTTCGCTTCTTTTTTGAGCTCCTTTATTACGTCGCCCTTTCCTCGAATATTTATATAATGCGGCAAAAATCCGTTTTCAACGTCAATACCAAGCGTGCTTTTGGGAAGATCTCTAACATGTCCCTTAGACGCTATTACCTTGTAGTTCGAGCCAAGATAGCCCTTAATCGTATTTGCCTTTGCGGGCGACTCTACTATTACCAAATTTGCCATAAATCAAAGCGGACATTCCGCTGCCTTTCTTTAAGTACGCTTAACGCGGTCGCCTGGAAGCGTTGTAACGAATCCCGCAATCTCAAGGCGCAAAAGCACCTGCATAATTTCACGCAAGCTGTATTTTTCATCTATTAGCTCTTCAACAGAGCAATGCGAATCAATCGGTATTTTGTTATATAAATTGACGGTTTTTTCATCAAACGAGGACGTAATACGCTCAACGTTTACGTCTGACGTTTTTATTTCAGGAGCGCTTTTTTCACTCCGAGGGGTGATGGCGCGCCCTGTGCGCTTAGGTTTTGAATTAAACACGTCGTCATCAAGCGCAACGCAGGAAACCTGAAGCCCACGCAAAACTGCGTACATATCCACACGTTCGCCGCTTGAAAGCTTAAAAGGATTAAGCCTTACCGGAACTTGATTTTCAAAATCCCTGACTATATCGTCAGCAGATGTGAAGGCTTTAGCTCCGTTTTTAAGCAGAAGCATCGGCGCCTGGCTGTTAAGACTTCCCACATTTCCGGGAAATGCGTAAACCGTCTTTCCCTGCTCAAAGGCCTGCCGCGCCGTTATTAAAGCTCCGCTTTTCTCACTGCCCTCTATAACCAGCGTTATTTCCGAAAGCGCGCTGATTATGCGATTCCGCACGGGAAAATTGTATTTTTTCGGTCGAGTTCCCGGTGCATACTCCGTCATAACGCAGCCGCGCTTAACAATTTCCTGTGCGAGCCTTCGGTGCTGCATAGGATAGCAGACATCAATTCCGCTTCCAAGTATAGCAACGGTTGGCATCGATACAGAAACAGCGCCGGCAAGCGCGACGCCGTCTATTCCTATCGCCATACCCGAAACTATAACGGCACCGGCACGTGCCAAATCGTTTGCAATCGAAAACGTATGCTTTCTGCCGTAAGAGGTAAGCTTTCTGGTTCCCACTATAGACGCAAAAAAGTTATTGTTAAAATCCGGAAGCGAGCCTCTATAGTAAAGAAGCACCGGCGGATTTTTTATTTTCCTAAGAGAGCTTGGAAAACGGCTGTCGAAATACGTGAGTATTCCTATATTTTTACTCTCACAAAAATCAAGTATTCGTTCCGCCTCATCGGTATTTTTATTTATAAGCGAATCGTAATCCTTTGATTTTGAGCCAATGCAAGCGGCTATTTCTGAGCTTTCGGCAGCATATATTTTCTCTGCTGTCGAAAATCTATCAAGCAACTTTGCAAAGCTCTCCGTGCCCGGTGTGCAGGAAAGCGATAACCAGATAACACTCAAAAGATTACTCATAGTTCACCTCAAATTTGTTTGGACTGCTCCCACATAAATACGGCGGCGGCAACGGAAGCATTCAAGGATTCCGTCTTCCTTGAAATAGGGATATATATGCTGCCGGAGCAAACGGAGGATACTTCAGAGCAAATTCCATGCCCCTCATTTCCTATTATTACAGCATCGGTAGGCAAAAGCCCTATCTCACCGAGCGAAAGCGCGCCATCTCTAAGCTCTGCCGAAAAAACTCGCCTTCCCAGTGATTTTAAGGCATCAATTAGAGAAACGAGGTCTTCCACCACGGTTATTTTAACGCGAAAAAGACTGCCCATCGCGCTTCTGACAGTCTTAGGATTATATATATCCGCAGAATCGGCAGTTATAAATATATGATCTACCCCAAAGGCAACGGCGCTTCTGATAACCGCCCCAATATTGCCGGGGTCGCGAACAGACGAGAGTATAATAATTCGCTCCTCTGCTTCCAAAGAAAACTCTTCCTTATATATTATATCAATATCACGGAAAAAGTCAAGATATTTTATCACACTTATGATTCCCTGTGGGGCTTTTTCGGTAGAAATTTTTTCAAATGCACCGTCGGAAAGGATAGCAATTTCGGTGTTTTTATATAAGTCGGCAGAAAGATACCCTCCAAGCCTGTCCAAAAGATTGCATTTCTTGCTCTCTGTTATAAAGATATTCGTTACCGGGAGTCCTGCTTCAAGCGCCTCAATGGTAAGCTTCTCCCCCTCGGCAATAAACGAACCCGCAGCATCTCTGCCCTTTTTAGAGGATAGTGCCGCTGCCCATTTTACCTTTGGATTATTCCTGCTGGTTATGATTTCTTCTTGAATTTTCATAAGTATTTTCTCCAGAATTTAAAAAAATCCCGGTTGACCGACTTTACGGAAAACCGGGAATTAATATTAAAGTGCTGCCTTCGCCTTTTCACAAATTGCTGCAAAAGCATCCTTGTCTGCAACAGCAATTTCAGCAAGCATCTTGCGGTTGAGGTCAATGCCGGCAACCTTAAGACCGTGCATAAGAGTCGAGTAGTTCATACCGTTTACCTTTGCCTGCGCGGAAATTCTCGCAATCCAAAGGGCACGGAAATTTCTCTTCTTCTGCTTGCGTCCTACGTAAGCATAGTTACCGCTTTTGAGAACGGCTTGTTTAGCCATCTTAAAATGCTTGGATTTTGCGCCCCAATAACCCTTAGCTGCCTTGAGTACGCTCTTTCTTCTTTTGCGCGTCATTATAGCGCCCTTAACTCTTGCCATTTATCTATTCCTCCAAATTTTCTCTTTTTCCTTATTACTTCTGAATAAGGCTTCTGTAAGTAGGTGCAAAGCTCTCGCTCAAAATAGCGCCCTTGCGAAGACCTCTCTTACGCTTTGCGGTCTTGTGACCGAGATTGTGACGGTGGTTGTTGTGTGACATCTTCACCTTGCCGCTTCCGGTGAGAGAAAATCTCTTGGCAGATGCTTTATGTGTCTTGATTTTTCCCATAATTTATTCTCCTTTTTCTTGGGTTTTACCCTTATTTATAAATACAAATTCGAAATGAATCCATAATTAACGGTTATTTTTTGTCCGGCTTTACCGGCGAAAGAATTATAGACATGAAACGTCCCTCAAGCGTCGGCTTCTTCTCTGCAACTCCGGATCCCTCGCATGCCGACTCAAACTTCTCAATAACCTCGCGTCCAAGCTCCATATGTGACATTTCTCTTCCCTTGAAGCGAACAACAGCCTTAACCTTGTTTCCCTCTGCGAGAAATTTTTTGGCGTGGTTTACACGGGTGTCAAAATCGTGTTTCTCAATACGGCAGGACAACTGCACTTCCTTTACCTTAACTATAACCTGCTTTTTCTTCGCTTCCTTTTCTCTCTTATCACGTTCAAAGCAGAACTTTCCGTAGTCAATAGCGCGACATACGGGCGGGGTCGCATTTGGGACAATCAGAACAAGATCGACGCCATTATTGTAAGCATACGCCTTAGCGTCATCAATTTTCATAATTCCAAGCTGTTCATTGTTTGCTCCTATTACTCTTACCTCAGGGACCCTGATTTCGTCGTTGATAGGCAAATCCTTGTTGTTAGTGCTAATTGTTTTATACCTCCGAAAACAAAAAATGCATACAGAATTTTCCGTACGCACCCAAATCCCACAGCATCGGTGGGAATAAGTATTAACCATACGCACCCTTGTGGTATGGTGAGAACGGAAATTCTGCTTGTTTGTAGAAGACTCTTATCTTCCATAGCATTATATCACCGTTTTTTCTATTTGTCAATAGTTTTTTGAAAACATTTTTAAATTTCAAATATTTATTATTTTTTTGTAATAGGTAGATTTTTTCTCAACTATGTGTTATAATATTATGAATACTTATTTAAATATCTAGATATAACTTTAAAGAGGTACTATAATGTCAGAAAATCAAAATTATATAGAACTAAACCTTCCCCTCCTTCCGCTCCGCGGAATCGTAGGCTTTCCCGCAGTTCAAATAAGCATTGAGATTGCGCGCCCCTCATCGTTAAAGGCGTTTACAGCTGCGGCCACTATGAACGAGGCAAAAATTCTTCTCGTTACACAAAGGGATATTTCCGTCGAAGACCCGAAGGAAAAGGATCTTTACAAAACCGGCGTTCTCGCAGAAATTAAACACGTGGTAAAAAACCCTCAGGGCACTCTGTCTGTAATTTTCGAGGGTCTTTCGAGGGTTAAGCTGACATCTGTAACAAACAATACCGATTTTATAACCGCAACTGCAATGCTCAGAAAAGAGTCGAGGGTTTCTTTTATTTCCCAAAACGTTGAGGCGCTGATGCACGAGGTGAAAAACCGTCTTACCAGAATTAGAGATATTCACCCCACCTTTACTGAAGATATGCGACTTGCCGCAGAGGCCATATCCGACCCTGGATACCTTGCGGATTTCGTGGCCTCCTCTGCAATTATAGACTACAAAAACAAACAAGAGGTGCTTGAAGCCGTAATGCCAAAAACACGGCTTGAAAAATTACTGATTGCTCTTGAAGAGGAGACGATGCTCCTTGAGTGCGAGCACTCAATTCAGATGCAGGTCAGAGAAAAAATAGACCGAAATCAAAAGGACTATTTTCTCCGTGAACAGATAAAGGCTATTCAATCCGAGCTTGGTGATGACGATGATGACGAAATCAAGGAATACGAAGATAAGATAAATGCGGCAAAGCTTCCCGACGACATCAGAGAAAAGCTGTTTAAAGAGCTGGGAAAACTTGCGAAAACTCCATTTGGCGCGGCAGAAAGCGCCGTTATCAGAACCTATCTTGACACCTGCCTTGATTTTCCATTCTCAAAAAAATCCTCTGACCCCGTAACCGTAGAGGAAGCTCGCAAAATTCTTGATGCCGATCACGACGGACTAAAAAAGGTAAAGGAAAGAATACTTGAATTCGTGGCAGTCAAGCAATTCTCACCGAACGTAAAAAACCAGATAATATGCCTCGTGGGACCTCCGGGCGTAGGAAAGACCTCGGTGGCTGCTTCGGTTGCAAGAGCGCTTAAGAGAAAATACGCACGAGTTTCGCTTGGCGGAATGCACGATGAGGCTGAGATACGCGGTCATAGAAAAACCTACGTCGGTGCTATGCCGGGTAGAATAGTTACCGCTCTCATTAACGCAAAGGTTGAAAATCCGGTTATCGTCCTTGACGAAATTGATAAAATGGCAAGAGATTTCAGGGGCGACCCCACATCAGCTCTTCTTGAGGTGCTTGACCCTGAACAAAACAAGTCCTTCCGCGACAACTTTATGGAAATACCCATCGATTTATCCGACGCTTTGTTTATCGCCACGGCAAATAGCTACGAGGGCATCCCTGCCCCGCTTCTTGACAGAATGGAAATCATTGAACTTTCTACATATACCGATACCGAAAAGCTGGCGATAGCAAAAAATCATCTTGTGCCGAAGCAGCTCAAGCGAAACGGTATGAACGGCAGGATGTTCAGAATAACCGATTCTGGAATCCTTGAGCTGATAAAAAGCTATACGAAAGAGGCGGGAGTCCGTAATCTTGAGCGCGAGCTTGCATCTCTTATAAGGAAAAGCGCTAAGAAAATTGCAGAAACAGGGGTTAAATCGGTAAGGATTACTGAAAACAACCTGGTTGAATTTCTCGGAAAAGCAAAGGTTATTCCCGAAAAGCTTGAGGCAAATGACCCTGTTGGCGTGGTTAACGGTCTTGCATACACCCAAGCGGGCGGCGATTTGCTTAAGGTAGAGGTTGCCGCAATGGAAGGAACAGGGAAAATTGAGCTGACCGGTTCTCTTGGTGAGGTTATGAAGGAGTCCGCAAAGATTGCTCATTCCTATGTGAGAACTATTGCTTCGGATTATGGAATAAACGTTGATTTTTATAAAAGCTCCGACATTCATATACACTTCCCGGAGGGCGCTATTCCCAAGGACGGTCCGTCTGCCGGAGTCACTATGGTCACGGCAATCGTGAGCGCTCTCGGAAATATTCCCGTAAGACGCGACGTAGCAATGACCGGCGAGGTAACGCTCCGCGGCAACGTATTACCGATAGGTGGGCTTAAAGAGAAAACCCTTGCCGCATACCGCGCCGGAATCAAGACCGTGATACTTCCCGAGGATAATCTTCGCGACCTTGACGAAATAGACGCTGAGGCGCGCGAAAATCTTAATTTTATTCCGTGCAAAACCGCATCAGAGGTTTTAACTCACGCGCTTACAAAATAATTTTTAGGAAATAAAAATGAAACTAAACGTCAATAATGCTAATATAGCGATGACGGTGGGTAACGCCGCTCATTTTCCGCGCGACCCGCGCCCCGAGGTTGCGCTCTCCGGTCGCTCGAACGTAGGAAAAAGCTCGCTTATAAACACCCTGCTTTCGAGAAAATCTCTAGCAAGGGTTTCCTCAGCCCCCGGAAAAACTATAACCATTAATTATTACGATATCGACCAAAAAATGTATCTTGTTGACCTTCCCGGATACGGCTACGCAAAAAGGTCCAAAGAATCAAAAAGGTCCTGGAGCACGCTCACGGAGGATTACTTTCTCAAAAATCCCTCAAAGGACTCCATAAAGCTCGTCATTCAGCTTATAGATATACGAATCGACCCCACGGAAGACGATATTTTGATGATAAACTGGCTTATCGACGAAAACTTCCCATTTGTCGTCGTCGCAACGAAAACAGATAAGCTTTCAAAAGCACAGCTTAACGCTGCCATAAAAAAACTTAACGATGAATATTTTCTTGGAACGGGAATAGAAATTATTCCCTTCTCATCCGTTACTAAGGACGGCAAGGATTTGGTTTGGAGCAAAATAATGGATGCGATATCCTAGGGTGTAATGTATGGATAACCTTATTTATTATATTCTTTCGGCGCTTGCCGTTTTGATAATTCTTACCGTGCATGAATATTCGCACGGATATGCAGCGTATAAGCTCGGAGATAATACTGCGAGAAATCTCGGGAGACTTTCCTTAAATCCTATAAAGCATCTAGACCCTGCCGGTGCTATATGCATGATTTTATTTCATTTCGGTTGGGCAAAGCCGGTTCCTATAAACCCTCGCAATTTCAAAAATCCAAAAAGAGATTTTGCTATAACGGCTCTTGCCGGTCCGCTCTCAAATATTCTGCTTGCGTTTTTCTCGGCATTTTTTTACCTGCTCTTACAGGCGCTTTTTCGCGGAGTGAGCTTTGAATCGGAATTTCTTTATTCACTTGCATCAAATGCACTCCTCTTCGTATATCTTTTTCACGCTATAAACGTCGGTATAGGAATTTTCAATCTTATTCCCATACCGCCCCTTGACGGCTCAAGAATACTCAACGCAGTTTTACCGCCAAGAATATATTTCGGTATAATGAAATACGAGCAAAGGATATACTGGGCGCTCGTGTGCTGGCTGATTTTCGGCACTTACGTCGCAAGAGCACTGCTGTCTATACCGATCATTGCAAACAGTGCGGTTTTATCCTTTATTGCCGGACTTTTCTCGCTTTCCGATATACTCTCAACTGTATTTGATGCAGTTTCCCGACTTATGATGAATTTCTGGCGGCTTATCCCATTTTTAAATCCGAGGTAATATTCAATGATAGAACAATTGACCTACAGGCTTGACCAATTTGAAGGTCCGCTTGACCTTTTGCTTACACTGATAAGCAAAAACAAGGTGAGCATTACCGATATTCCAATAGCAATTATATGCGATCAGTATATGGAGTACATCGAGGTTGCTCAAAAAATGGACCTTGATATAGCCAGCGAATTTATAGTTATGGCAAGCGAACTTATGCTTATTAAGAGCAGGATGCTCCTGCCCCACGAGGAAGGAACCGAAAACGACCCGCGCCGTGAAATTGCCGACGCCCTTCTTCTCTATCAGCAGGCTAAGCTTGCCGCAAAGGAGCTGCGCCCCCTTTACGACGAATATTCCTCACGATGTGTCAAGGGCACAGACGAGGTTCCGCCCGAAAAGGGACTTCCGTTGAATCTCAACCCGAATATGCTTATTTCGGCTCTTGGAGCCGTTATGCGAAGAATCAAGGTCGCTCAAGCAGAAAGAACTCCCACCGAGCTTGTAAATCCGCTTATAAAGCACAAAATTGTTTCTGTGGAAGAAAAAATCGAGGAAATCTGCTCGCTTCTTGAGGAGCACGAGGAGGCATCCTTGTTCTTTCTTTTAAAGGACTCCGATTCAAGACCCGAGCTTGTTGCGCGATTTATGGGAATCCTTGAGCTTATAAAAATACATCGCATTACTATAACGACAGCTCATTGTGTCGACGACGTTATTGAGTACGACGATTGCGGTCTTGAAATGAAATTCAAATTGAACCCCGTTTTTGTTCCCGGTGATATAACCGAAAGTGAATTTGATTTATCCCCTGACGATGACGATAAAAATACGAGCGACAAAGAAGAGGACGAAAAATGACTGACAACCTAACAATCGCTACCGATACACAGGAATTGGAAAAGGAAACGGTAGAAAAACAGAACATTGAACCCGAAAGAACAGTAATATTCGAAGAGGCTCTTGAGGCTATTCTTTTTGCTGCAGGACACCCTATTTCCTATGCGACGCTTGCAAGAATTTTTGATATGACTCCCTCGGCAATAAGGGATAAGGTTAGTGAATATTCGCTGAAATACAACAACTCAGAGCTGCCGCGAGGTGTAATTTTGCTTACTTACGGCGACTCCTGCCAGCTTTGCACTAAAAAATACTACCTCGCAGAGATAAGGGATGCGCTTGGAATAAGAAAGAGCGGCACTCTTTCAACATCTTCTATGGAAGCCCTAGCTATTATCGCATATAACCAGCCTGTAACCAGAGCCTTTGTTGATACGCTTAGGCGTGTTGATTCCTCATATGCGATGAACAACCTGCTTGACCGCGGTCTGATTGAATCCAAGGGACGTATGGATGCACCGGGCAGACCGATGTTATACGGCACTACTCAGGATTTCCTTCGTTGCTTTGGAATAAAGGACCTATCTTCCCTGCCAAAAACCACCGACGAGCTTATGGAGGTATTTGACAAGGCGAAAATATCTGATGCTGAAAGCTTGGCTGCCGAAGATGCTGAAAGCGCTGAGTCTGTAGCCCAAAACGATAATTATACTACCGAAGCTCCCCAGCTTGAAATTGAGATTGAAGAGCCCTCGGCAGACGACGATATTGTAACTGATATATAAAATACATATCTATATATCGGAGGCGCTATGTCCGGATTTTTGTTGGCTTTCATACTTATTATGACAGTCACCTTAGTCGTCATTGAAACCGTGACCGTCAGATTTATCTACAGGGACGAGCTTATAATACGAATTGACTTTCTTTTAGTTCAGCTCATATTATATCCCTCACGCAACAGAAAACGGCAGCGAAAAAGGAAAAATCTTTTAACTGAAATAAGAAGAGGCTTCTCGAAGGCATCCGCCACTAAAAAGGCGCTTGAATATCTCTTTTCCCGCTCTCACGTAACGGTGCGGGAGCTTGACATCAGGAGAAAGGATGACGACCCGGCAAGGCTTGCCCTTGCCTCGCAGCGCGCATATACGGTTATAACAATAATCATAGCCTACTTATCCCTAAAAACAGAAGCGCTTGTTGCTTCTAATCCCCCTCAAATATTGAGTGAATCTGAAAATGAACCACGCTTGACACTTGACGTTTCCTTAGCATCAACGCTACTAAGAATTATATCTTCTTTCGTAATATTCATATCAAACGCATACAGATATAAAAGAAAGCGGGGACGCAAAATTGTCTGAGTCAAAAATGAGCGATATAATCAAGGCGTCGGTTGATGGAATAAGGGACTTTGCTGATATGGAAAGCGCAATAGGAACACCCATTCAGACTCCTAGCGGAGTTACGGTAATTCCCGTTTCCAAGGTATCCATCGGATTTGCCACCGGCGGTCTTGATTTCGGAGCTAAAAAAATTATTCGGGACCAAAACTTTGGAGGAGGCGGAGGAA
This sequence comes from Eubacteriales bacterium, assembly GCA_045656445.1. GTDB lineage: Bacteria > Bacillota > Clostridia > Oscillospirales > CAG-272 > UBA1740. The sequence goes on from JAZORD010000052.1 coordinate 57,717, forward strand.
CAGGAGTTTCGATAACTCCCGTAGCCTTCCTCACAGTAGGAAAAAACGCAGAGGTAAATCTTATACCTATCAATACCTCATCAACGAGCGGTCTTGACCAAACGCTTTCGATTATTGAACGCTCTCCCGAAATAATTCAAAAAATCAAAGATGCTTTAACATAATCTTCTATGAATAACTTTCTCTTCTCTACTAAAAATAACAGCGGAGGAGACGGTTATGTATAATAACAGAGACAGAGTTATATTGCTTCTTTTAATATTAACTCTCATTTTTTCGCTTTTCACGATATTTATATCCTCGGAAAGCACACCATCGGTAAGCGCAAGAGCCGCGGCTCTTTACGAACCCGAAACCGAGAGCTTTCTTTATTTAAAGAATGAGAACGAACGGCTCGGCATGGCAAGTACGACAAAAATAATGACGGCAATTCTCGCACTTGAGCTTCTTGACCCGAGCGAAAGCGTTGCCGTCGACCCTCGTGCTGTCGGAATCGAGGGCTCGTCTATTTATCTTTCGGCAGGTGAGGTTATGAGCGCATCCGACCTCGTGTACGCAGTGCTTTTACAAAGCGCAAACGATGCAGCCGCCGCGCTTGCATATAAAATTTCGGGCAGCATAGAAGCTTTCGCTGACCTCATGAATGAAAAGGCTCGCTCCTTTGGTCTTGAAAACACTAATTTCACAAATCCGCACGGTCTTGACGACAAAAATCATTACACAACGGCGCACGACCTTGCCATTATTTCGGCAAACGCGCTGAAAAACAATAAATTCCAAGAGATTTCCTCTACTTACAAAAAAGAGGTTACCAGCTCGAACACAACCCGTATTCTCGTAAATCACAATAAAATGCTGAAAACCTACGAGGGATGCATAGGTGTAAAAACAGGCTACACAAAAAAATGCGGACGATGCCTTGTGAGTGCAGCAAAAAGAGATGAGCTCACAATGATAAGCGTTACGATAGACGCGCCAAGCGACTGGTCAGACCACGAAAAGCTCCTTAACTACGGTTATTCTCTGCTTGAAGCCAGAACGCTTGCCTATCCCGGTGAATTCACCTATAATCTTCCCGTTATATGTGGAGATGCAGAAAAAATCACAGTGACAAACGATGAATATATCAAACGCATATTTGCTAAGGGTGAGTCAGATGTAAAAACCCATATCAAGCTGTCAAGGTATGTTGCAGCTCCCATTACCGAGGGTGATATTATCGGTGAGGTAGTATTTACAAGAAACGGCGAGAAAATAGCCGCGGTAAATCTCGTAGCAAAAAATACTGTTAACGAAATAAAAAAAAGAAAAGGATTCTTTTCCAACTTAACAAAAGAGAATTTAAGACAACAAACTAAGGACTAAATTATGGAACCCATAAGACTTCAGAAATTAATATCAGATGCAGGACTTATGTCACGCAGGTGCGCCGAAGAGGAAATAAGAAAAGGCAATGTGTCAGTGAACGGACACGTTGCCGAGCTTGGTATGAAGGTTGACCCAAAAAAAGACGTCGTTACCTTAAGAGGTAATAGAATAAATTATGTAAAGCGCGATTACACCTACATAATGATGAATAAGCCGCGCGGATATCTTTCCAGCACCTCTGATGACAGAGGAAGAAAATGCGTCGTGGACCTTCTTGACGCCATAGATACAAGAGTTTACCCTGTTGGCAGGCTTGACCTAATCTCTGAGGGAATGCTTCTTTTAACCGATGACGGAGAACTAAAAAACAGGCTCACGCACCCAAGCCACAGTCTACCAAAGGTTTACAGAGTAAAGGTTGCCGAGAATGTAGACGAAGCAAAATATACCGTCCTTACCTCTCCAATGACGATAGACGGATATGAAATCAAGCCCGTTACCGTGAGTATTGGTGAGAGTGACGAGAGCGGAACGGTAATGAAAATGACTCTCGTAGAGGGCAGAAACAGACAGATACGTAAAATGTGTGAGCAAGCAGGTCTTACAGTTAAAAGACTTTCGCGAGTATCTATCGGAAATCTAAAACTAAATAATCTCCCCGTCGGAAAATGGCGCTATCTGACCGCCGATGAGGTTGAGTACCTTTATAAAGCAACAAAAAAATAAGAGGCTCTCCAATGTTTAAAATATCACCTATACAAGAAAAAGAAATACAGAAAAAATATGCAGAAGCTTGCGGTGTCGAGCTTTTTGAAGATTCTCTAGCTTATGCTATGATTAACCAAGAGGACGGCTCTCTTATGGGTATATCTCAGTTTGATATACGCGCCGCTTCAGGATACATATACAATATAAGCGCGGCTATCGGATATTCGGATTTTGAAGCAATGTTTATCCTTGGCAGAGCCACAATGAATTTTATCGACCTTTGTGGCAGCCACGAATGCTTTGCGGCAAAAGATGCCGCTGACGGGAGTTTTCTCAAGGCTCTCGGATTTAAAAAGACGAATAACGAAGAGTTTTATGCCGATATGAACGGTATGTTCGACGGCAATTGCAAGGGTCACTGAAAATAAATATGTAAAAATAAGCGCTTAGCGTTTTCCGTAAAGGATACACGCTAGGCGCTTATTTTAATCCTCGCGGCGCTCCGCAAGTAAGTTATGATATTTTTGATAAAATTCCTCGTATTTTCCTTCGTCAAGAGCATCGCGTATTTTTTGCATCAGCTCGTTGTAAAAATAGAGGTTGTGAAGTACTGCAAGACGCATTCCGAGCGCCTCGCGAGCCTTGAAAAGATGGCGTATATAGGCTCTTGAATAGTTGCGGCAGGCAGGACATGAGCACTCCTCTGCTATGGGTCGTGAATCAAGCGAGTACTTTTCGTTAAGAAGATTTATTTTTCCCCGCCAAGTAAAAAGATTTCCATGGCGCGCATTTCTGCTGGGCATAACGCAGTCAAAAAAATCAATTCCGCGGTAAACTGCTTCAACGATATTCTGCGGTGTGCCTACACCCATGAGGTATCTGGGCTTATCCTTCGGCATATAAGGCTCTACCGTTTCGATTATATGATACATAACCTCAGCTTCCTCACCTACAGCAAGACCGCCTATTGCATATCCGTCACACTCAACCTCTCTGATTTGTTTCATATTTTCTATCCTGAGGTCTTCATACGTGCCGCCCTGGTTAATGGCGAAAAGCATCTGATTAGGATTTACAGTACCCTGTTCGGCATTGAGCCTGTCAAGCTCCGCCCGACACCGCTTAAGCCAGCGTATAGTCCTCTCGTGTGATGCCTTGACGTACTGATACGGTGCTGGGTTTTCCACGCATTCGTCAAACGCCATAGCAATAGTAGAACCTAGATTAGATTGAATACGCATTGATTCCTCAGGTCCCATAAATATTCTTTTTCCGTCTATATGAGAGTTAAATGCAACGCCCTCTTCGGTAATCTTACGAAGCTTTGCAAGCGAAAACACCTGAAATCCTCCCGAATCGGTAAGAACAGGCCTGTCCCAGTTAAAAAATTTATGAAGTCCACCGAGCTTACGAATAAGCTCATCTCCGGGACGTATATGCAAGTGGTAGGTGTTTGATAACTCCACCTGGCAATTAACCTCTCTAAGATCCTCGGTAGATATTCCGCCCTTGATGGCGGCAGACGTTCCCACGTTCATAAATACAGGCGTTTCAATAGTTCCATGTACTGTCTGAAATCTTGCACGTCTTGCTTTTCCCTCTTGTTTTAAGAGTGTGAATTTTCCCATTTTTGCTCCAAACTATTTAATTCTGTCAAACTGCCTGTCAAGCTCATTTTTTGTAAGCTTATACGCAATAGGTCTTCCGTGAGGACAAACCGTAATATCGGGCAGGCAGAGAAGCTTTGCAACCAGCCACTCGATAACCGACCTGTCATATACCCTGCCGCCTTTTATAGCAGCCTTGCAAGCAATCTGATACAGTGACTTTTCACGTCTGATTTTTTCTGTGATTTTGGGATTTCCCCGTCCCTCAACAAGCTCGTCAGCCATCTTAACGAAGAGCCCCTCGGCATCGGTTACGCTTATAGCGTCCGGAATTGCAGTAATATCAACGCATCTATCGTTTAAGGCATATTCAAATCCAACCGAGGAAAGCTCTTCCTTAAATTCGGCGGCAGCTGACAGCTCGTCCGGTGTTAAAAGCACGGACAAGGGCAAAAGAAGCGTTTGTGAAGCACCCCTTCCGTCACTTTCCCTTTTTCGTTTAAGGTCCTCAAATATAACTCTCTCGTGTGCCGCGTGCTTATCTATAATAAGAAGCTCACCGTCAACCTCTACTATAACATAGCAATCAAATGCCTCGCCTATTATTTTATGCGGCGGCGTGTCATTATCCTCTTTTAGAGTAACCGAGGACAAGTTTTCGGAAACAGGCTTAGTATTACCGTATTTCTTAAGTAGCTCAACCGAATCAAGAGGCGTCATAGCCTGGTTTTGCGCTTGTCTATCTAACGGGGGCATGGTTATCGCGCTTGCGAAATTAACAGCCCTCTCCGAATCAGATGAAAAGGAGCGCGGCTTTGCGTATTCAAATCTCGGTGCGCTGTGCTGACCGAAGGTGTTTTCGTCTCTGCCTATCTGCTTTATTGATATTTGCTCTCCTTTGGTATCCTCTCCTATAGCGACGAAGGCTCCAAAAGGATTGCGGTCAGTTCGTTTTTTTGTTTCAAGCGAAAGCTCGGGACGGTATTCGTGCTCCTCAAGCGCTGATTTCACGGTATAATAGATTGATTCAAAAACCATTCTCTCATCTGAAAACTTGACCTCAAGCTTTGCGGGATGCACGTTCACGTCAACTGTGCCCGGATTCATTTCAAGGAACAGAACGCAGGTTGGAAAGCATTCGGGCGCTATATATGAGCTATACGCCTTTTCAATCGCCGCCATAGCGGTCATACTCTTTACGTATCTTCCGTTTATAAATACGTTCTGTAGATTTCTGTTTTTCTTGACGTTGTCGCTTCTGCCAATATATCCGTGTACGCGTATTCCGTTTGCCGTGCCCTCAGCCTTAATTAGCTTAGATGCAAAATCCTTTCCCAAAACGGCGTACACCGTATCAATAAGCTCTGAGTTTCCGGGAGTTTTGAATCTTTCCTCGCCATCAATAAGAAGCTGTATTGATATATCAGGGCGGGAAAGAGCCACCTTTTCAACCAGAGCTGCAACATTCATAGCCTCAGTTGAATCCTTTTTTAAAAATTTGCGCCTTGCGGGAACGTTATAAAACAGGTTCTCAACGACCACCGTAGTTCCGTCCGCAGCTCCAACCTCGGAAATATCCACTATATTTCCAGCCTCAGAGGTAAGCATAGTTCCCACCTCAGCATCACGAGTCTTACTTATTATAGTAAGCTCTGAAACCGAAGCTATGGCAGCAAGGGCTTCTCCTCTGAATCCAAGCGACATAATTGTTGAGAGGTCATCCTTGTTTTTGATTTTACTCGTCGCGTGACGCTTTAGAGCAACGGGAAGGTCGTCCTTTTCCATTCCGCAGCCATTGTCGGTCACTCTGATAAGCGCAACTCCGCCGCGCTTAATTTCAGCTACTATCTCAGTCGCACCCGAATCTATTGAATTTTCTATAAGCTCCTTGAGAACAGACGAGGGGCGTTCTACAACCTCGCCTGCAGCGATAAGATTCGCAATCTCAAAGCTTAATACGTTAATTCTTCCCATATGAAACTCCAAGCATATTTAATCGGCAAGCATCCTTTTCAGCTCAAACAAAAAGTTCATAGCCTCAATAGGTGTGACCGTATTTATGTCTAGCTCGCGTATTTTATCCGCAACGTCGCTGTCCTTTGATGCGATAATACCTGAAAACAAATCTGGCTCACGCGTCGAAGATGCGCCCGCGTTCTTGGGCAAGGATACGCCCACGCCATCCTCAATCTCGGAAAGTATTTCCTTTGCTCGCCGAACGACCTCATTCGGAACACCAGCCAGCTTTGCAACCTCAATACCGTAAGAATCGTCTGTTCCGCCGCGTACTATTTTCCTTAAGAATATGATTGATTCTCCGCGTTTTTTTGCCGCAATGTTGTAATTCACTATTCCCTCAAATTTATCCTCCATATCGGTAAGCTCATGATAATGAGTTGCAAAAAGAGTCTTTGCTCCGATTTTCTTTGAGTGAGTGTATTCAACAACAGCTCTTGCTATTGCCATTCCGTCAAACGTGCTCGTTCCTCTGCCAACCTCGTCGTATATAATCAACGAGCGCCTAGTCGCATTTTTAAGTATTGTTGCCACCTCGTTCATCTCAAGCATGAAGGTGGACTGACCGGATGCAAGGTCATCAGATGCGCCTACTCGCGTAAACACCTTGTCAACCACGCCCACTCTCGCCTCACGCGCGGGAACGAACGAGCCTATCTGCGCCATAATAGTTATTATAGCAACCTGACGCATATAAGTGGATTTACCCGCCATATTAGGACCGGTAATTATCATCATACGGTTAGCTTCTGTGTCAAGCTTGGTGTCGTTTGGAACAAAATAGCTGTCGGTGACGAACTTTTCAACAACAGGATGCCTACCGTCCTTGATGTAAACGTCTGTCGAAAGGTCTACCTCAGGACAAACGTATCCGTTTTTGGATGCAACCTCTGCTAGCGAGCGGTAAACGTCAAGCTCCGCAATAATAGCGGCGGTGCCTCTTATTCTATCGCAATTTTCCGATATAAAATTCCTAAGACTGTTGAATATTTCGAATTCCAAGGCTACGAGCTTTTCATCAGCCGAAAATATGGTGTTTTCCATCTCCTTCAGCTCTTGGGTTATATATCTTTCGCAGTTGGTAAGCGTCTGCTTGCGTATATAACGCTCGGGCACGTCGTTAATGAATGATTTGGACACCTCTATGTAATAGCCGAAAACTTTGTTGTAAGCAACCTTAAGAGTTTTTATACCGGTCGCATCCTTCTCACGCTGCTCTATTGAAGCCATTATATCTGTGCCGTTTTCCTTTATCGCGCGGTAATAATCTACGTCGCCATTAAACCCTTCACGTATCATTCCGCCTTCTCTTACGGTAAAGGGTGGGTTATCAACGATAGCACGTGAAAGAAGCTCAGTAATATCCTCAAGCGTATCCAGCTTTGAAATTATGCTCTTGACGGAATCGCCAGGAAGCTTGGAAACTTCAGCTTTAATTTGCGGCAGTTTCTCAATACTTTGACAAATTGCTCTCAAATCCTTAGCGTTGGCAGTTCCGTAAACGGCCTTAGCAGTAAGTCTTTCAAGGTCAAGCATACCTGAAAGAAGCTCGGAAAGCTCGCGCCTCACCACCGTGTTTTTAACGAAATCCCCAACCGCCGACTGACGTCTTGATATAAGAACCGGGTTGACGAGCGGCTTTAATATCCACGAGCGCAAAAGACGCGCGCCCATAGCAGTCTCTGTCTTATCAAGCACCCAAAGAAGCGAACCGCGCTTTTCCTTGGTTCGCATTGATTCGGTGAGCTCAAGGTTACGCCTTGTATTTATATCTATATCGAGGTACTGACCTCTTGAATAAACGTTCAGCTCCTTAACGAAGGTAACGTCTGTCTTTTGTGTTTCGTTTATGTAAGTCAAAAGCGCGCCGACTGACATAATGAGCTCAGGCTCGCTGAGCTTATCTGCCTCATCGGCAAATATGCGCTTTACTAAATCTTTTGAATGTTCATAATCAAACATTCTCTTTGCGCCGTCGGAAATAAGAGTGCCAAACCTGTCACGCAAAAATGCGGTGAGCTCAGCACACTCCTCTGAGGGAAGGTTTATAATCGCCTCTCTTGGCTGATAAGCGGATATTTCGTTTTGAACTCGTGATAAAGAATCCTTACCGTCTACAAAGGTCGCGGAAATCTCGCCCGTTGATACATCGGCAAATGAAATGGCAACCCCACTCTGCCCGTAGCAAACAGCCAAAAGAAAGTTGTTTTTGCCCTCGGACAGAAGCGCACCGTCTGTTATCGTGCCCGGTGTTACAACCCTCGTCACCTCGCGCTTAACAAGTCCTACAGCAGCCTTTGCATCCTCGGTTTGCTCGCAAATTGCGATTTTATACCCCTTTTCTACAAGCCGCCCTACGTATACATCAGCCTTATGAAACGGAACACCGCACATAGCCGCGCGCTTGCCGTCGCCGCAATCGCGTGAGGTGAGGGTAAGCTCAAGCTCCTTCGAAGCAATTATCGCGTCCTCATAAAAGCACTCGTAAAAGTCACCGAGGCGGTACATAAGTATATAGCCCTCGTACTCCTCCTTGACCTCAAGGTATTGCTTCATCATAGGTGTTACGGTTTTTAATTCACTTCGTCTTTCTATGACCTCTGGCATAATGACGAATCCTCCGTTCCAAAATTTATTAGTGCGAACAACCGCCGCAGGTAGAGCAATCGTGGGTGCAAGTCGACGGGCGCTCTCCGGTTATACAGAATTTTATCTCGGCGTTCACCGATGCCATAAGGTCGTTCATCCCCTTCTGAGCGTTTGCAAACTCAATATAAACAGGGCTTGCGGAAATTTCCTTTGTCAGCTCTTCTATTCTTGCTCTGAGGTCTGCTATCGCACGCTCGTCAGCCTCTCCGTTTTCCTTTGCGAACTCCTGACCGAGAAGCATTCTGTCAGCCTCGTATTCTCTCATTTTAGCCTGAAGAGCTTCGTCAGCGTCAAAGGCATTTTTTGTGGCATTAAGATTTTTAATTTCCTCACTCTTGGCAATTTCCTCGCCGAGAGCATGTGCAAGTTCAATAATTTTCGTCATTGCTTTTTCATCCTTTTAAATTTTCTCGCCGAACAGGTCAAATGCTCCTGCCCGAATAATTTTCAAGTCTATAAATTCTCCGATATGATTTTCGTCGGAATCAAAATGCACGAGCTTGTTCGTTGCCGTGCGCGCGGTATATGTTTTCGGACCGCCGTTTTTAGATAGAGAGTCCACAAGAACTCTCTCTACCCTGTTCACATAAGGCAAGTTTTTCTCGTGGGATATTTGCCTTTGTATATCAAGAAGTTTGGTCATCCGAGCGCTCTTTATTTCGTCCGGTATCTGATTATGCATTGAGGCGGCGCGAGTTCCCTCTCTTATCGAATATATAAAGGAATACACCATATCAAAGCGTACCCTCTCAAGCACACTCATCGTATCTAGAAAGTCCTCGTCGCTCTCACCGGGAAAACCTACGATAATATCGCTTGTGAGCGCGAGTTCCGGAACTGCACCTCTCAGCTTTTCAACAGTTGAAAGATATTTATCTATGTCATAGGTGCGGTTCATTGCGCGCAATATAGAATTGCTGCCTGATTGCAGAGGCAGGTGAAATGCCGGCGCTATTTTTCCACTGTATTTACCAAATACCTCAATAAGCCTGTCCGACACGTCCTTTGGGTGACTGGTCATAAATCTTACTATAAAATCACCGGGTATTTTTGCAACCGACTCGATAAGCGATGCAAAATCCATATCGTATTTATACGAGTTGACGTTCTGACCGAGCAGGGTTATTTCACGGCATCCGGAATCAATGAGCTCGCGGCACTCCCTGAGTATCTCCCGACTGTCACGGCTTCTCTCCCTGCCTCTCACGTACGGAACAATACAGTAGGAGCAAAAATTGTTACACCCGTACATAATTGAAACCCACGCCTTGTGGCCTGACGTCCTGACAGGCTTGATTCCCTCAACCACCAAGCCCTCGTCGCTGTTAAAAACGAAAGAGCGCTTTTTCTCGGATACCGCTCGCCATAAAAGCTCCGGAAATTTATATATAACCGTCGGCTCAAGAGTAAACGAAACATAAGGGTAGCTTTTCTTGATTTTTTCTGCAACATGCGGCTCCGCTGCCATACAGCCGAGGACAGCTACTACAAGGTCGCTATTATTCTTTTTTAACGCCTTAAAGCTGCCGAGTATCGAAAGCGCCTTAAGCTCTGCGTGCTGTCTGACAGCGCAAGTATTTATAACTATAAGCTCTGCCTCCTCAGGATTATCCGTCAGAGAATATCCCATAAGCATTGCCATTCCGCGTATACGCTCACTGTCAGCTTCGTTTTGCTGACATCCAAAGGTCAAAACGTACGCTTTTTTATCAAAGCCTGAATTTATTTTACGCACTAGCTCGGCGTACTTTTCGGTATCTGTGTTTTCAATGTTAATATTCATACTTATTAATTATATAGCTTTTCGTCATTTTTTTCAAGTGGTCGTTCTAATATTTTTTCAGCTATTTGACAGGCGCTCATCCCTAAAAACTCATATAAATCGCATGGCTCGCTCGGAGAGGCAAAATTATCCTCTATAGCTAAAATCTCATATCTTCCGAAAAGGTCTATTCCCATATCTGAAAGCGCTGAAGCAATGAGCATGCCGGCGCCGCCGTTCTTTATTCCCTCTTCAACGAATACTATCTTCTTTGCAAAAGCTGCGTAATAGCTGATTTTTTTAGCTATATCATAATAAGGCTTAAGTCGTTCAAGAAGAATAATGCCGGATTTAACACCTCTTGCTTCAAGTATCTCCGTTGCCTCTATTACCTTGGATACTATATTGCCGTAGGTGATATACAGATATTCCGGAACGCAGGATATTGAAAAATCTGTACGCACACCGAAGTTCCAATAGTCCTCATCGCGATAAAATCTGCGTCTTACAGCTTCGGATTCTCTGCTGTTAGGGTATCTTATCGCAATCGGCGAGATTGCGTTTTTTGCCTCGTCTACCGCAGCTCTCAGCGAGCCGTAGGTTATGGGCGCAAGTATTTTTATACCCGGAATATGAGAAAGGAACGCAACGTCAAAAATACCGTGATGAGTCGCCCCGTCAGCGACGGCAAGCGATGCCCGGTCTATAACTATCCTTACCGGCAAATCCTGAAGGCATATATCGTGAATTATATTATCATACCCTCTTTGAAGGAAGGTAGAATATATATCCACAAATGGTTTAAATCCGTTTGCTGCAAGTCCTGCAGAAAAGGTAAGTGCGTGCTCCTCCGCTATTCCGACGTCAAAATATCTACTCGGAAATTTTTCACCGAAAACGTCAAGTCCAGTTCCGATTCCCATAGCCGCGGTTACGGCAACGATACTTTCGTCACTCTCCGCCTCAGAAATCAGCTTTTGCGCAAATACACTGTGGAAAGTTTCCTTTTCTGTACCGCCAGTGTTAACACTGTGAAATTCATCCGGATTTTTTTCTGCCGGCGCAAAGCCCTTTCCCTTCGTGGTTTTAAGATGAACCACGGTGCACTTTCCTATTTCCTTAGCTTCAAGAAGCGCTTCCTCTACCCCCTTATAGTCGTTACCGTCGATAGGACCGATGTAATAAAGTCCAAGGTCCTCAAAATAATTTGAGGAAAAGAGTAGATTCTTAAACTTCGTCTTTAAAAAGACGAGAAGCTTGGCTATCGGCTTTCCAAGGAGGGGTATATGCGAAAGAACTGATTTTGTTCCCGTTTTCCACCTTCTGTAGCCCCTTGACGCCCTTACTCTTGAAAGATAGGATGCAAACGTTCCCTTATTGAGCGAAATTGACATTCCGTTCTCGTTTAAAACGATAATTAACTTTAACTCAGGGTCGCAGTTATTTAGCGCCTCGTGAACCATACCGCCCGTATACGCCCCGTCGCCTATAACAGCAACGCTGTAAGCCCCGTCGCCTCGAAGCCTGTCCGACTCTGCATAACCCAGGGCTGCTGATATAGAGGTTGAGCTGTGTCCTGCACCGAATGCGTCGTGCTCACTCTCGCGCATTGAGGTGAAGCCTGAGAGTCCTCCGCTTTTTCTGAGCGCTGTAAAATCCTCTTTACGCCCCGTCAGTATCTTATGAACGTACGCCTGATGACCGACGTCAAAAATTATATGGTCGCTTGGCGAATCGAATACCCTGTGAAGTGCAACAGTAAGCTCAGTGACCCCGAGATTTGATGCAAGATGACCGCCCCGATTACCAACCTTCTCAACGAGAAATTCGCGAAGCTCTGCGCAAAGGGCGGGCATATCGCCTGAAGGTATTGCCTTAAGGTCACCCGGATTATTTATTTTGTCAAGAATACTGTAGCTCATTCCCTGTTACCTCCAAGCTCCGAAGAAGTAGGAGACCTGCCAAGAAGCTTTACGTATGCCCTGTAAAAAGCCGAATAATCACCAAATCCCACGCGATATGCGGCGCTTGACGCCGTCTCTCCGGATTCTATAAGCTGCTTTGCATACATTACTCTCTTCTGATTTATGTATCCGTGAACGGATATACCGTTATGCTTTTTGAATGCTCTGCAAAGATAATATTTACTAACAAAAAAACGTTTGGCAAGCTTATCCAAGCTCACGTCCTTGTCAATATGCTCGTTAAGATACTTTATTACCCTTGCCCCAAGCTCCCCCTCGTCCCGAGGAATGCTCTCCCGCGTTGCCACAGAAAGGAGCAACACGACCTCCGATGCCAAAAGCTTTTTGAACTCGCCCTTCTCGTTTTCAGGAAGTCCCTCGGCATACTCAAACCTATCGAATATTGAAAAAATTGCCGGTGAAAGCGCATCTGCGGCATAATAACACCCCACACCGTCAAGACTCTTGTTAAGAGAAAACAAAAAATCCCGCGAGGCTGGTGTAAGGTCGCTTGCAAAAAACTGCAAAACGTATCTCTCGTAAATCGTGTCGGGGTCAAATTGAATGGAGTGATAAGCAAAGGGAGGCGCGAACAGAATAGTGCGCGGTCTTATGCGATATTCCGCGCCCTCAATAACGTACTTTCCGCTACCTTCTACAACGTACAGTATTTCATAGCCGTCATGGCAATGCCTTGCTACCGATTTATTTAAATTTATCGTGTCGCTTGAATATGTAAAATATACGTCACCTATAACTTTTTTCGGTCTTTCGGACTTGTTCATTAAAAACCTCCACATCGAAGCTTAAATTACCTATTACATTCTAACATATATGAGCAATTTTTGCAATAGTTTTTGCAATCATAACAATAATTATTTTTTATAAAACTGTTGCATTAATTCCATACTTATGTTAAAATTATTTTACTAGTGAAACATTTCAAAAAATGAAAGGTGAACAAAAATGAAACTTCCTTTTAATCTTAATCTTGACGGCAAGTGTGCTGTCGTTACCGGTGCTGGCGGTATTCTCTGCTCGGATTTCGCTAAGGCTATGGCGCAGTGCGGTGCAAAGGTAGCGCTTCTCGACATCAATCTTGACGCAGCCGAGGCTGTGGCAAATGAAATCAAGGCGGCAGGCGGACAAGCTATCGCCATCAAAACCAACTGTCTTGAAAAGGCAAGCCTTGAGGATGCCAAGGCTGTAATCGACAAGGAGTTTGGCATATGCGACATACTTATCAACGGCGCCGGCGGCAACAACGCAAGAGCTACGACGGTGAATGAGTATTTCGACCCAGCAACCCTTGATGACCCTAACGCTCAGGACTTCTTCTCTCTTTCTCCCGACGGCTTTAAGTTTGTTTTCGACCTTAACGTAACGGCGGCGTTCCTCACTACACAGGTATTTGCTATCGATATGGCTAAGAGCGGAAAGGGCGGAAATATAATCAATATTTCTTCAATGAACGCGTTCCGTCCTCTTACTAAGATTCCTGCATACAGCGCAGCAAAATCCGCAGTTTCCAACTTCACACAATGGCTTGCCGTTCACTTTGCAAACACGGGCATACGCGTAAACGCAATAGCTCCCGGCTTCTTTGTTTCAAATCAGAACAGGGCTCTGCTCTTTAACCCTGACGGAACTCCTACCGCAAGAACGGGCAAGATTCTCAGAGGCACTCCTATGAACCGCTTCGGCGAATCCGAGGAGCTGCTTGGCGGTCTGTTCTTCTTCCTCTGCGATGAAGCTTCAAGCTTCATCACCGGCGTAGTTCTTCCCATCGACGGCGGCTTCTCCGCTTATTCGGGAGTATAATAAGCAACTTTACCCGGCGCGGCATAGCGCCGGGATTTTCTTTGACAAATTTAGCAGTTTTTTTATTATTTGGAGCCATCTTTCATTGACATTATTGCATTTTTATGTTATAATACTTAATAGCCTAAATATTTAACTTTATTATAAGGAGTTTTACAAAATGAAAGAAGTTTTAGTTGAAACATCTGCAAGACACATCCACCTTTCAAGAGAAGCTGTTGACGTTCTCTTTGGCAAGGGCTACGAGCTCACAAACAAGAAGGACCTCAGCCAGCCCGGTCAGTTCGCTTGCGCTGAGAAGCTTGTTTTGGTTGGTCCTAAGGGCACGCTTAAGGCGTCCATACTCGGTCCTACCCGTCCTGCAAGCCAGGTTGAGATTTCTCTTACAGACGCGCGCGCTATCGGCGTTACCGCCCCCATCCGTGAGAGCGGAGATATTGCAGGCTCTGGTGCTTGCAAGCTTGTCAACCCCGAAAACGGAGCCGAGTATGAGCTCACCGAGGGCGTTATCGTTGCGAAGCGTCACATTCACCTCACTCCTGAGGCTGCTGAGGAAATGGGAGTTTGCGATAAGCAGATTGTTTCCGTTGAGATAAAGTCCGAGCGCACCACCGTATTTGGCGACGTTGTAGTTCGTGTAAACAAGAATTTTGCTCCCGCAATGCATATCGACACAGACGAGGCTAACGCTGCTTGTGCGTTCGGGACTATATACGGCACTGTTATCGGCTGATTATAATATTTAAGGAGATATAAAAATGGCAGAACTTATCTATTCGCACGAAGTGCAGAATATGTGCGTTGTTGCTAAGGGTCCCAACCACGGTCCCGCGCCTATTCCCGAAGAGGGCGCATGGGTAAAGGCAAAGGAAATAAAGGATATTTCCGGTCTTACTCACGGTATCGGTTGGTGTGCACCCCAGCAGGGCGCTTGCAAGCTTACTCTTAACGTTAAGGACGGCGTTATACAAGAGGCTCTTGTTGAAACTATCGGTTGCTCCGGTATGACTCACTCTGCTGCTATGGCAGCTGAAATCCTCCAGGGCAAGACTATCCTTGAAGCACTCAACACAGACCTTGTTTGTGACGCTATCAATACAGCTATGCGTGAGCTCTTCCTTCAGATAGTTTACGGACGCACTCAGTCCGCGTTCTCAGAGGGAGGTCTTACAATCGGCGCAGGTCTTGAGGACCTTGGTAAAGGCTCTCGCTCTCAGGTTGGTACTATGTACGGTACCGTTGCTAAGGGCGTGCGCTATCTTGAAATGGCAGAAGGCTACGTAACCAGAATGGCTCTTGACGAGAATGATCAGGTTATCGGTTACGAGTTCGTAAACCTTGGTAAGATGACTGATTTCATAAAAAAGGGTGACGACCCCAACACTGCTTACAACAAATCCATGGGTAACTACGGAAGATTTGCTCCCGAAGACGGCGCAGTCAAGTACATAGACCCCCGCAAAGATTGATAGGAGGCAGCAAAGATGGCATTATTTGAAAACTACGAAAGACGCGAGGCTAAAATTCTCGCTGCTCTTAAAGAATACGGCATTAACTCTATCGAGGAATGCAAGGATATCACGCTTGCTTACGGCGTTGACTGCGACAAGATAGTAAGAGGCACTCAGCCTATTTGCTTTGAGAACGCAGTTTGGGCTTATACTGTAGGCGCTGCTATCGCAATCAAAAAGGGCTGCACCAAGGCTGCTGACGCTGCTGCCGCTATCGGTATCGGTCTTCAGTCCTTCTGTATTCCCGGCTCGGTTGCAGACAACCGTCAGGTTGGTCTCGGCCACGGAAACCTCGGCTCTATGCTCCTTTCCGAGTCCACCGAGTGCTTCTGCTTCCTTGCAGGTCACGAGTCCTTTGCGGCTGCTGAGGGCGCAATAAAGATTGCTCTTAACGCTAACAAGGTAAGAACCAAACCCCTTCGCGTTGTCCTCAACGGTCTTGGCAAGGACGCCGCTATGATTATTTCGAGAATCAACGGCTTCACCTACGTGCAGACCGAGTTCGACCCCTACACCGAAACCGTTAAGGTTATCAAGGAAACTCCTTACTCAAACGGTGACAGGGCTAAGGTTAAGTGCTACGGTGCTGACAGCGTTCCCGAAGGCGTTGCTATAATGAGACTAGAGAAGGTTGGTGTTTCCATAACCGGTAACTCCACCAACCCCACAAGATTCCAGCACCCCGTTGCAGGCACCTACAAGAAGTGGTGTAACGAAAACGGAGTTAAGTACTTCTCTGTTGCATCCGGCGGCGGTACAGGCAGAACCCTTCACCCCGACAATATGGCAGCAGGCCCCGCTTCCTACGGTATGACCGACACTATGGGTAGAATGCACTCCGACGCTCAGTTCGCAGGCTCTTCCTCTGTTCCCGCACACGTTGAGATGATGGGACTTATCGGCGCAGGTAACAACCCCATGGTTGGTATGACTGTTGCTGTTGCAGTTGCTGTTCAGGAAGCTATGAATAAATAAGGGATATCAAGGGTTTTAGGGCTTTTGAAAATTTCTTTGAATTTAATTTAATATGATTTTTTTGTT
>JAZORD010000053.1:0-9825 GCA_045656445.1 Eubacteriales bacterium
GAGAGAAAGAAAAAATACGCTCTTGAGCTTATCGCACAGCTTATGGCAGGACTTGGACTTCTCCGCATAGAGCGTGAGGCAGAGGATTACCATCTGCCCTACGAGGATAACGATGCTCTTATCGAGCGCGGTCTTATCAAGATTATTCTGCCCAAAGGCGAAAGCCTTGACGAAAACGCAGAACCGGTAAAAGCAGACCTCAACGACCTTAAATCTATGCGTAAGGATACGAAAAAAGAGGAGCCACCTGCACCGTCGTCCGAAGATGACTCCAAAATTGAAGAAGACGAGAACCCGTGCGAAGAAAATTACGAAGAAGTCGCGGACGTTGTCGGGGTTAACGAATCCGAAGATGTCATGGAAGAAGCCGATGATTTTGCAGATGACGAAATCGCAAAAGACAGCGCCAATGCGGAAGCCTTATTCGCCAACGTTGAAGACGAGGTTAAATTTGAAGCCGAAATCAATGAAATCATAAAGGCGTCCATTAACGGAAGAAGAACAGTCACCTTGTCTGCCGATATGACTCCGCTAGTTTCAAGAGGCAGGTCAGCTTCAGGTGTAATCGGCTTTGTGTTCTCCGGAGATGACCCTTCGGGTGCGCTTATAGTCGTGCCTTACACCAGGGCCCAATATATCGCCTTGCCACGAAAGAAAAAGAAGAATGTTCTGATGAACGTAAAGGCTCTTCTGAAATATGCGGCAACAGCACGCGCCATAGAAGCCTTGCGTTCTCTCGGTTCGGATAACAAACGAATTGCAAATAGGATAGCAGCCCTAGACTCCAGACTTAAAGCAGAGATGAAATTTATGCCTGCTTCGAGCCTGTGGTCTGATGCGGTTCAAAGAGTCGTAAAATGAATCTTAAGTTAAATAAAACGGTCAAAGTGTTAAAACTTGCGGCATCAGCTCTGTGGTGGCTCGTGCTTGTTTCACTTGCTATTTTACTTGTGAATATATGCGGCGCAAAGCTGACCGGCAATGTGCCGAGCGTGTTCGGATACTCCGTTATGAATATCATCAGCGGCAGTATGGAGGATGAAATTCCCAAGGATTCATACATTCTCATAAAAAAGGTGTCACCCGAAAAAATAGAAAAGAATGATATAATCTGCTTCTATTCAACCGACCCGAAGATATACGGAATCCCCAATACTCACAGAGTCGTGGAAGAACCCATAATCACGGACAGCGGAATTGAATTTATCACCAAGGGCGATGCAAACCCCGTAAACGACACCGAAACCGCAAAGGGTGAGAGGCTTATAGGCGTATATGTGAAAAGCCTTGACGGCCTCACCTCTTTTGCAAACGCTTTAAGCGCAAAAACCATCGTTATTGTAATCATATGTTTACAAATTTGCATTATCGCTATGGCGGCGTATGCTTTTGTGATTTCAAAGAAGAAAGAAAACGACACGGGTTCCGATAATAAAAACTAAAAAAAGAAAGGAGAATAGCCTTGAATATGAAAAAAGAAAAACGCAGATTATCTTCTGGCATAGGCATAGCCGCGCTTGTTCTAATTGTAATATTTCTCGTTGTTTATATGGCAACCGTGCTTTTTGGCTCATCCTCCTTCTTTACCGAGTCTGCAGAGAAAAATGCTCTGATTTATTTCGAAGAGGATACCGATAGAGCAAACACCCTTGCTGATACGCATTTTGACAATCTCTACGACATAGCTGAAACGGTTAAGACCAAGGCGACGAGAGCCGAGGTTGAGGAGCTTATAGCAAGCTATATCGGAAGCGAGCAGTTTGGAGATCTCAGATATTATCTGGACGGCAAGGCTTACGCGGCAAACGGCGCTCTCGTGGTAGAGGAAACGAGTGGACAGGAATATATCAGTGCTCTTGTATCCTCGGATACTCGCGGAGCATCACCGCTTTATTATGATAAGCATACCGAGCTTGACTGTATCGCCTTCTTCATACCGGTGCGCGGCTCTGAATTTGTTGACGGTATTCTTTCCATAGTTCCCGCAAGAAACGTGATAAACGTTGGCGCAGTTATAAACGAGAAGGCGAGCGCCGTGGCTATAATAGCCCCGGACGGAAAGGTTCTCTCGGACGTGGTAGCCGATGGATTTCTCACGAGCATAGGCAATAATTTCTACGACTTTGTAGATGCAATATCCGGTGATAAAACCAATTCTAACGCCCTCTCGGAAATCGTTTCTAAAAACGAAAAGAGCGCGTGCAGTATCAGCGCGCCCGAGGGTAATTACGTCATAGCAGTGACACCCCTCTCATCCTTTGACGGAAATCTTATGCTCGTTTCGATGAGCAAGAGCGAGGGACTTATCGCTCCGGAGCTTACATATATAAGACACATAGTGAACCTTCTTGCGATATCAATAGTTGCTCTCATAGTTGGCGCGGTTTACGCGATGCTTTACCATAAGAGAACAACTCTCGCGCTCTCTGTTGCAGCTCTCGTTGATACAAAGCTTGACTGTCCGAATGCCGAGCAGTTTAAGATTACTGCAAAGGAGCAGATTTCACTGTCAAGGCGCAGATATTCGGTTGTGGTTATATCGATAAGGAACTTCATTTATCTTAACGACCAGCTTGGAGAAGAAAAAGCTACCGAGGTGCTCAAGGAGCTTGCTAAAATTATACAGAACCTTTCCAAGCACGAGGAATGCTACGGATACGCGGGCGACGGTAGATTTATCACGCTTATGATTCACGCAAATGCCCATTCCGAAAGCGATAAAATCAAGCTTATAGAGACCATCATAAACAGAAACGAGTACCTTCTTGAGAAGGGAATAAAAATCAGATTTGCCGCAGGTATCTATAACGTATTCTCGGGATACAGACGCTCTGTGCAGGAAATGATAGACTGCGCGACTACCGCTTGCGGAATTTCCGAGAATAACAGCAAGACCGCATACACCCTCTTTACCGAGGAGGCAAGAGCGGAGATAGCGCGCAACGAAAAGATAGAGGCTATGATGGAAAGCGCTCTTGAGAACAGAGAGTTCCGTCTTTTCCTACAGCCTAAATATGACGTAAAGCACGACTGTATACATAGCGCCGAAGCTCTGGTACGTTGGTTTGATACCGAGAAGGGCGAGTATAAGTTCCCCGGCGAGTTCATACCTCTGTTTGAAACGAACGGCTTTATCGTGAAGCTCGACCATTTCGTATATATCGAGGTTCTGGAATATCTTTCCCACGCAACCGAACGGGGAGACAAGGTCGTGCCTATATCGGTCAACGTATCCAGAGTTACGGCAACTAGCCCCGACTTCATAAACTTCTACGTAGGTAATAAGAAAAAATACGGTATACCCGATAACTTTATCACTCTTGAGCTTACGGAAAGCTTTGCTATGGAGGATTACGACAAGATATCGACTATCATATCGGCGCTTCACAACAGCGGAATGCGTTGCTCCATAGACGACTTCGGCTCCGGATATTCATCCTTCAGCATACTCAAGCAGATAAACGTAGACGAGCTTAAGCTGGACAGCGTGTTTATGAAGCGCGGCATCGACGTGAAGCGCGACGATAAGCTTCTCGCTACGGTAATCGACCTTGCTAAATCAATGGGTATGAGCGTCGTTCAAGAGGGCGTTGAAACCAAGGAGATGTTTGATAAGGTTACTGCCATGGATTGCGACTTTATCCAAGGATACTATTACGCAAAGGCAATTCCGCTTGAGGAATTCAAGATTTTCATAAACACAAATACTTCAATCAAGTATAAGTCCCTCGTTAAATAAAACCGCAAAACGCAAAGGAAGAAAGGAGAACGGTAATGCCAACTAACCAGAAAAGCAAAGTATTGTCGGTTATTATGCTCGCTGTGATTTCCATTCTTCTTTTTGCTTTGGGCTTTTATTCTTTCGCTTGGCTTACGGACGTCTTCAGCTCGGGTAATATCGGCTTTAATGCAGGAGAGCTTGACGGCTGCGAGCTTCACATAGCAAAAATAACGACACCCACAGACTCTGAAACCGAAATTGACGAAAGTGACAGAGAATATACTCTCTGCGAAAATATGCAGATAGAGTACGAGAGTCTTCCGCAGCAAAACGGGGATAGCTATACCATTTCACTTGAGCAAATGACGCTTGGCTTTATAGATAACGTAGCGCTTCTTAAGCCTGATAACGTGGTATATTTCAGGCTCTCCGTTCCAAAGAAAAACGGCAGCTGTGTTAATATGAAGCTCTACTATGACGTGGACGAAAACGGAAATTTTATCAATATTTACAAAAGCATATACGATACTGACGGGGAGACCGTTCTCGGACAGGAGCAGGTGAGCATCTCGGACACGCTTCCCGACAGCGAAACGAAAATTATAGAAGCCTTCGAGGGAGTTGAAGCAGCAGAGGTAGCCAACGACTGCTTTCTTAAATATTCGGTGCTTCTTTCTAATGAAAATTATGATGCGTCAGAGCTCTCTGAATTGCAGTTTTACGGAAAAAACGGTGAGATTGCAAACGAGCAGTCTGATACGTATTACCGATTTAACGAATTTAACGATGCTTCCGAGTGCGTGGAGCTTGTCAACGAAAATATAGGCGATGCCGAGGAATTTTACTACGTTTACGTAAGGGTAGAGCCTAATTTGAACGTTTTTGGATACTCGATTGAGTACATATCGAGTATTATGCCTTGTTACGTCTATTTTCACGTAAAGGCGCATTTTGAAATATTTGCGGGAGGTCAGGGATGAGAGTTTTTACAAAGAAAAAGCTTGGAATATGTCTTTTGTCGCTGCTTCTCGGCTTTATTATTGCAGCATTTTCCTTTGTTACCTACGCTTATTTTTCAAAAAAGGAAATATATGACGGATACATAAGCGGACAGGTAGAATTGCTTTTTGACAGACTTAACGAGGACGGACTTAACGCGTATAGCGAGGCAGAGGGTATAACTGCCGACAAGAATGCCGATTGGGGCACTGAGGCTAACCCTTACGTTATATCCAATGCCAGACACCTCTATAACCTATCTGAGCTTCAGAACCTTGGATACTTTAAGAGAAAGCATTTGGCAAATAATACCGAAACCGATTTGACTCATATACCATACTTTTTAATATGCACCCCCGACTACACGCCCGTGCTTGTTGACGGCTCGCAGTTCAGAGCCATATCCCCAATAGGTAACGACGAGAATCCGTTTATAGGCTCTGTAAAGGGTGTCACAGGCTCACCTATGGTTACGGTTGGGAAAAACACGTGCGACACCTCTGTAATTCACGGCATTTCCATAAAGGGAAATCCTAAGGATGCGGATGCGGGACTTTTCGGGCATATTGGATTTCTCGGTACTCCTCCCGAGGATGGAACGGAGGATACTACCTTTCTCGGCACTCCCTCGGTCGTATCGAATATGGTGCTCAGCGACGTTACCGTCAGCGTTGATTCTTCTCTTTGGGACGCTATCGAGTCCTTTATAGTTGATATTGCCAAGGAGGTTGGCGGACACCGCTATTCTTATACCGACCTTTATGACGAAAACGATACGACGGTATACGATTCCGTACCGCACGAGAACCACCACATAGGAATTCTTGCAGGTCACGTTTCCTATTCAACCGTTGAATATATAAGCGTATTTTACAGCAGCGGTGACGTTGTCGCTATTGATTTGTCAGACGTGACCGATATTGACGACGACGGAGAAATAGATTCCAATTACCTTTCCGCTGCGGGAATTATGGGATTTATATATAATCTCAACCCCTCCTTTGACGAGGGCACGGGCGAGATTACCGCAGGCTCGGGAGACAGCATCGGGGACCTCTCGTATTCAATGGTAGGAGGAGGAGGACTTCAGTCTGGCTCTAAGGCAGGATATGTGCTTGCGAGTAATATGTATAAGGCGTACGGATATACCGCCGCCAATACTCCCATCAATGACGGCGCAGCGCTTAACATTTCAAAGGCTACCGATAAGGACGGAAAATCTCTTTGTCACGA
Organism: Eubacteriales bacterium; assembly: GCA_045656445.1. Lineage (GTDB taxonomy): Bacteria > Bacillota > Clostridia > Oscillospirales > CAG-272 > UBA1740. Next base: position 5,954 of record JAZORD010000053.1, read on the forward strand.
ATGGATAAGAGATAATATTTTCGGTCTTGGCACTACAGCCACGGGAGAATATTATTTCTACGACGGTGTATTCACCTTTGCTCTTTCTGACGAAGCGGATATTATAGACGCTACCTGGGACGGAGAGGTTCCCGAGTTTGCTATCGGAGAAAACTCGGATGACGCCTGGCATGCCAATACCAGCGAGGGAAACAAGTCGGTTTCGGCTTACATAAAGCAGATAAAGAGTGACGCCGACCTTCAGGCGGCTATAGATGCGGGCACTCCCCTGGTAATAATGAGGGAAGTGGACGACGCTTCTAACGTATGTCTTATGTCGCTATACAGACAGTCAACGGCAGGCTCGGGTGATTTTAATCAGAAATATACCACTCCCGGAACCTCAAAGAAATACGCTACCGACGAGGAAATCGCAGCTCTTATCGAATCCTTTTACGGCTCCGAGGAGTCAAAGCAGGACTTTATAGACGGATTTGGCGAGGGATTTGACGAGGCTAAGGTTGAAGAAATTCTCGGTCACCTTCAAAACGAGGAGGACGAGGAGACATGGAAGGTTATAAGCCTTAACGCGACCTCGGGAAATCTGACTACGGATGAGCTTGAGGCAGAGGTAGAGAAGCTTCGCCTTGAGTATAAGATACTTTCCAGAGAGCTTTCAAGCGATGATGATGCAGGAAGCTTCGCTTATTTCGTTGGAAACACTCCGGTTACTGTAAACGGAGAAAAGCTCGCGGATTACTACGATTATTCGCTCTCCGCATACCAAGGCTATTTCGTTTATACAGAGTATTCTTACTTCGGCTCGACACGATATGCTTATTCCTGGGTTCCTCTTGGCGGCACCGAACCCACAGTTTTGAACGAAGAGTCGAGATATGCACCTAACAGCACCAACAATAACAATATTTTCGAACTTTTAAGTGAAACATGGAACGGTGAAAACGTCTATACCTGCACCGTGAATAATATAACCTATGTGGGTGTAATAGTAAACGGAGAGACGGGCAAGTTCTATTCTACGAATAATACCGCAAACGCAAGCGGTTCTTCACTGACGAAGCCTACGGGAGATGAGATTGGATATTTCTTCAGTACCCCCGGAAGCACCGACTATTATTTTGCCACCGATACTCTTATGCAGAATCCAATACCACTCTCTTCCTTTATCGATACCGGCGAGGTGTCGGGAGCAGAGCTTCCTATTTATTCGTACAGCGGAAACGAAGGTGTCCTCCTTGACAGATATTACGAATATGATTTTTATTCGGACGGAATTGATGCAAGCAGTAATGCTTCGGAAAACCACCTCAGAATGATTAAAGCGACGGTGCCTACCATCTTTACTATTCCGATTATTAACTTAGAAATACGAATTGGAAGTAAAACTGGTTACACGCTTTGGAACGGAAACGATACAGCCGCTCAGGATGCAAATAACTTTAAAATTGGTGACAGCAATAGCGTATCAGACCTTTCTAACTCAACAAGAGCAATCGTAAAGTTCAATCCTGACGGAACCTGTTATATTCAGTATAGTATAGGCAACGTCAGCCAGTACGTAAACTACAATGGCAGCGCATTTAATACGGCTCTTTCCACCTCTGACGGAACGAAGCTCAGTATATACTCGCTTGAGGCAACGCAGGCTCTTAACTACGGTAGAATTACCTTTGACCCGAATGAAAACACCGATAGTAATTCGTTCAGGGCTGACGAGTACGTTTTCTGGCCTGAGGATTTATCCGTAGACGTAGCTACGGAGGGAACCGAAAGCTCTATTACAGAGGGAGTTACCACAGAGTATTCTGTCATTAAGCTTGAGACTCTTGCCTGGAATAACGGTACTGCGGGTGTTCTTAGCGGAAGTGATTTGACTAAGAAGTTTCATATGATAGACGGAATTACCTTTGGCGCTACGATAGACATAGGCGGAACGATAGGAACGTCAGGTCTTATAAGAGCCCCTGTAGGTACCGCGGGTACAGAAACAGATATTCCCTCAGGCTGTATAGCGTTCAGGGTAAATAAGACCAGCACGGAGGCGCAGAAGATAAGAGTTGTCCTTGCCGTGCCTGCCTCAGAGCTCTACGTAGGCGAGGAGGGGTATGACCTTGGCGATTATACGCGTTATTTCTGCCTTTGGGAAATGAAAGCCGCAGGAGACAGCTGGTATCAGATATTTAATGCGAGCGATTATATAGAGCGCTTCGCAATTCCGCGCTCTCACCCTTACGAGCCCGGTACTGCTTCCGACTCGCCAAATTCCGAATACGTAACCGTTACCTATGATGAGCAGGAATATCGCTCATACCTTAACGGCGACAGAGTTCTCGTGGCGTATGAGTTCAAAGTTTACAACGCGGGTGTGTACGTTCTCGGAACGTCTACGAGCACAAGCGACTCGGGTAATATTTTCGGCGAAAAAGACGTTGCTCCTATGGAGATAGTTTATTTCTCGGCGGACGGTGTTGCCTCCACGGGAAGAGACGGACTTTCGGGCTCTCAGCTTGGCACGGTTGATTACGTTTACAGCTATAACGACGTTATAGTTCCCGTCAGCGAAAGCTCGTCTACAGATGCCAAGGGAAAAGAGGATTATACCACCTTTTATCCTTCGTACTGTATGCTTTATATGAATTCCGTGCTTGACGCTTCGGCAGGTACGTTTGTCAACGTAAATTCGGAAAAGGTGTATATAAGGCGGTATATAACCGACGAGGACCCACCCACCTCAACCGATGGGTATACAAGCACGACAAGTAAAGCGGTCATAGAGTTTTTGCGTGAGAGGGATAAATATGCAAGAGTTACACAGTATTCGCGTATAGCGGATAACGTAAAGGAAAGAAATTAAAACGGCACGCGAGTGCAGAGAGGAGGGGCGATGGCAGAAAAGAAAGCGTTGTTTAAGCTAATCGGAGCATTCGTAAGCTTAATTTGTATTTTTGTTTTGCTCGTGATATCTTCGGTGATTCTGTTTCGCCCCGATTCTTTTGCCTGGTTTGCCGACAGCAAGAACGTAAATTCGAACGGAATGCAGGTTGAGATAGAAAAGCTTGATATTACGATGACCTATTACCGAAAGGGCCCGTCTGATACGGATTACGTGAAGATTGACTCCTTTGAGAGCGTTTTTGACGGACTGGTTCCGAGAGATACCGTATGGCTTAAAATAGCGTACGACAGTAAGGAGTCGAAGGAGCATTCTGTTACGGTGTATCTCGATAGCTTTGACGGTTGCGAGGCTCCTCTTATTATAGACGGACGGTATTACTACTACGGTACACAGCTTAAGATTTTGGAAACGGGAGAATTCTTGTTATCTCCACCGGCAGACTCCATTTCCTACGAAAGTGAAAGTCAGCCGCAGGATAGGAAAATCGGCACGGTATCCCTTTCGGCAAACTCCATAACCGAATATGAGTTTTCTATCCAGTTCGTAAATTATTCCGACAAAGACCAGAACGCATATCAGAATTTTGGTTCTCTCGGCGAGGGTGAGTGCTGCTACCGAGTTATTACCTCAGTGCTTGATTAGTGCGTAGGATATCAAATAAAAAAGAGCGTTTTATAAAAACGCTCTTTTTGTTGTTATTGTAATCTTTTATTTACTTTTTGTTCTTTTTAAGAAAATCCTTGAGCTTTGCGATAGGCATAGGCTTTGCAAAGTAGTAGCCCTGGATTCCGTCTACACCGTAGTTTTTGAGCAATTCTACCTGCTCTGCGGTTTCCGCTCCCTCTGCGACCACGTTAAGCCCCATATCGTGAAAGAGGTCGGTAAGGATACATACGAGGCTATTATTTTCCTTTAGCTTTTCGGTCGTTGCGGTAAGCGACATATCAAGCTTTACCGTTTTAATCGGAAGTCTTAA
>JAZORD010000054.1:0-13399 GCA_045656445.1 Eubacteriales bacterium
AATGAAAAACGATAGTGTCAAAAGAGCCGATACGAACAGGAATGCAGCCAGCACGGACGAGCTTTCAAAGAAAACCGAAACTTCCTTGGGCGCTACGTAATCTTCCATAGAAACCTTCTCGTCGATTTCTAAGAAAAATTCGAAAATTGCCAGCGACGTTATAGGTATTGCGGATATTATCACGGCATTTATCGCGCAATCCGCAAGACGCCTGTTAGTGATAAGATTTGCCACGGGAAAATATCCGAGAAGCAAAACTATTTTTACAAGCGAGTTTTTGAGAGAATCATCACCGTATCCCGCGATACCGCCAACAAATATGAAAATCATCATCAGAAATATGAGGACGTCATATATGTCGACGCTGTAAACTCTCTTTCCGATAGCCACCTTAAGCACAAAGGAAAGCAGTGTTATGAGCGAGAGCGAAACGACAATTACCACTTCCCTCGCAGACGAAAAAAGCGGGATATACGGAAGAATGAGAAGCATTAGTATCATCGGAAACTCCGGGGTAGTAAACGCAACCACCGTCGCTAGCAATATGACGAGGGCAAGTATAACCCACTGTATAGGAAGTAAAAATCCGACGATAGCGGGTATTAACCCAAAGAATACAGCAAGAAGGGGAGACACCGTGACGTGATTTACGTTACGGTGCATACGCTTGATGGCAAAAAATTCGTAAAGCACATAGTCCGTTATTGGAAAATCCTGAAGCGCTATGCACATCGGTCTGTCAAAAAAGAACAGCGGCACAGACAAACAAGCAACAATGACACCTATAACAAGAGGAACTGCAACCTCTGCTTCGTTCGCAAAATAGTATTCACCAAGATTTAAAAGCAGGCTAAAAAGACCAAAGGAAAGAAGGAAGCACCCATAGGAACGGGTAGAGCTATAGGCCAAGCTTCTGCCTAAGAAGTTGAGAAAGCGAGCTACTCTTCCCTTGAGTATCCTTGCTGCGCCGATTCCGCTTATTTCCTTAATTGAAAAGATCCTTTCGTTTAGGACCGATGCTCTTTGCTTCATTATCTCTCCTCTCTGCCCTTCATATTTTATCGGGGCTTTCGTTTTTCAACACGGGTTCGTCTTCTTTTTTCTTTCCTTTCGCTTTGACTTTGGTTTCAGCATCTCTTCGAACTCAGGATGAGAAGCCAAAAGCTCAGGACGGCGCTCACGCGTGATTTTAACAGCCTCTTCAACACGCCATCTGTCGATTTTTTTATGGTCGCCGGAAAGCAAAATCTCCGGCACCTCACGGTCAAGAAATTTTCTTGGCTTTGTATACTGCGGATATTCAAGTATACCCGAAGCTAAAGACTCGCCTTCATAGCATTCGCTACACGCCAGAGTTCCCTCCTTAAGACGCGATACGGCATCAATTACGATACACGCGGGTATCTCTCCGCCCGTAACTACGTAATCTCCGATAGATATCTCCTCATCCACTATTTCATCAATAATTCTCTGGTCTACACCCTCGTAGTGACCGCAAAGAAATACAAGGCTATCGTATTCTGAAAGCTCCCTGGCAAGCTCGTGATTAAAAAGTCTGCCCTTAGGCGTCATATATATCACTCTGGAGTTGATGCTATCTCCAAGTGATTTTTTTACATTACGGTAGCAGTCGTATATGGGCTGACATGTCATAACCATCCCTACTCCGCCTCCAAAAGGGGTGTCGTCGGTTTTTTTATGCTTATCGGTTGAAAAGTCACGTATATTGTGGCAAACAACCTCTATTACGCCCGCCTTTTGCGCTCTGCCGATAATGCTTTGGTCAAGAACGCTCCTAACCATATCCGGAAAAAGCGTCATTACGTCAAATCTCATATTAATCAAAGAAACCCGGTATTGTGCGTATAAAAACGCCTCGCTCGGTGTCTATCTCCTTAATAAATTCCGAAACACCCGGTATTATTACGCTTCCGCTTTCCGTAGAAACGGTATAAAGCTTATTTCTCACCCCGTCACTGACCTCGGAAAGAGTTCCGTAAACGCGACCCGTGTCAACGTCTATGACGGGCAGACCTATCATATCCGCAATCAGCACGGCGCCTTTTTTTACCGGAATATCATCGCGGTGAAGGTAGAGTATTCTGTTTTTCTCCGCTTGCGCTGCTTCTCTTGAGTCTAGTCCGTCAAGATCCATAAGCACGAATCTACCGCTGACCGATGCGGAGTTGACGCGTCTTTCGGCATAATTACCGCCGCCCGTATGGATAAACACGCGCTTTTGCGCGGCAAGCACCCGCGGACTGTCACACCACGGGTCAATTTTTACAACTCCGCGTACTCCGTGCGCTGAGCACACCTTTCCGCATTCTATATATTCCTTTTTCATGATATGTATTTTACCATATTCAAGCGCAAAAGTCAATATTTATACTTTACTTTGCGTTCTTAGCCTTCTTTCTTTTTTCCTTAAAATAATCACTGAGAAGCTCTCGCGTTTCTTCTTCAAGAACTCCTCCCACGACCTCTGGCGTATGGTTTAAAGGCAGCTCTGCAAGGTTAAGAAGAGAACCAAATGCCCCGAATCGAATATCACGCGTACCGTAAACCACCCGCGGTATTCGCGCGTTAATTATCGCGCCGGCGCACATAGCGCAGGGCTCCATCGTAACGTAAAGAGTAACTCCGGGAAGCCGCCATCCACCGAGTGCTCGGCAGGCGCCCTCTATTGCAAGAATTTCCGCGTGATGCGTAGCGCATTTCGAGCTCTCGCGAGTGTTATACGCGCAAGATATAATTTCTCCGTCACGAACAACAAGTGCTCCGACGGGCACCTCGTCAATATCTCTTGCAAGCCCGGCGAGTCTTATTGCTTCTCTCATAAAAAATTCATCGGTTCGCACAGCTTTCCTCCTCATCTCGCACCCCAAAGGTTGAGCACCGCAATAACAAGCGTAGCTGCAAAAAACAACAATGGCTCGTATGACAACTTATGTTCGCTTTTGCCGGCAAATGTTCCTTTGAGTCTTTCCTTGTAATTATTATTTTTTAAAGCTATCATAATAATCGAAACTAACGCAAGTGCTAGGAGCAATATGATATAAGCGGTGACAAATTTACAATCTTCCAAATTTCTCAGCCATATAATTGAAATAAGATTATTTAGAAAATGAATTAACACGGATGGCCATATGCTTTCAAAAACGAGGTCCACTGCGGCAAATATAACTCCTGCTATAAAGGCGTATGGAATCTGATAAAGATTGCAATGCGCGAAAGAAAAGAATAGCGCCGATATCCATACTGCCCCTCTTTTTGTTATGGGTGAAAGAAGGGCCAGGGGAACGTATCTGAATAAAAGCTCCTCTAATAATGCCGTAAGCACAGCGTGCGTTAGTATAACGGCAATTATATTTCCCGAAACGTCGGTGACCTCCCCCTCTCCTATAAATGAAAGGACCATCGACGTAAGCCATGATATAAAGAACACCAATGCAAGAGTTGGTGCTATGAGCGGAAGAAGCATCACAGCGCCCTTTTTAGAAAGGCGTAGCGGCAAGAATTTGGGCGGAACATCCAATCTGCTCTTCAAAATCAGGGCGATTATTGCGGGAAGCAAAAACGCAGCGTAATATACGACCCTTCCCGATACACCGTCAATGAAGCCGCTTAATGCCAAAATCAAAAGAAAGAGTAGGTTTGTAAAGGTAAGGTACGTTAACGCCTTTTTCATATCTTACCTCCAAAATCATTGTTATCGACGACTGAAAATCTGAGCTTGCCTCTTATTATATCAGCCTCCTCAAGCCTAACGCGAACTTGGTCTGCAAGCTTATAGGTTATATCTCTTGAACGAAGGGTTATATTGCCCTCGTCAAAGATAAACACACCCGGAAGCTCGCTTATCGGAACAAGTCCCTCGCAGGTATTTTCAAGCTCGGCAAAAAATCCAAAAGACGTTATCGAGCTGATTATAGCGTCAAACTCCTCTCCTATATGGCGCTCCATATATATAACCTTATAAAGATTCTCTATTCGACGCTCTGCCGAAAGCGCTCTGAGCTCAGCCTCACTTGCCGCCGCTGCAGCGCGGCGCGCGTAGCCCGAATAAATTTCGGGGCGTTTGTTTTCAAGGAGAACCTTGTGTATTATCCTATGGGTAGCAAGGTCCGACAGCCTTCTTATAGGCGAGGTAAAATGCGCGTAGCAATCAATTCCAAGACCGAAATGCGAAGCCTTTATTTCGGAATATTTTGCTTTGGACATAGCGCGAAGCAAGCTGTATGACACAGGTGCCGCTATATTTCGCTCATGGGCGGTTGTAAGCAGCGCCGAAAAATCGGAGGGCGAGGGCTTCTCCCTAGATATAGCCGAGGTGTCAAAGCCCAAATTGTGAGCATAGGTGACAAATTCGGCAAGCTTTTCGGGCGGCGGAGCTTCATGCACTCTGTATACGCAGGGGATACGCTTTTCAAAAAGAAGCCTTGCGACAGCCTCGTTGGCGCATAGCATAAATTGCTCTATAAGCCGCTCGGCATCACCGCGACTTCTCTTAACTATATCCTTCGGCTCTCCGTCATCCGAAAGAATTATTTCCGCCTCGGCGCGTGAAAGCTCCAGCGCCCCTCTCTTCTCTGCTCTCTCTCTCAATATGAGATACAGTTCTCTCATTCTTTCAAGAGACGGAAGCACTTCTTTATATTTTTTCTTAATTTCAGGCGACGCTGCGCCCTCAAAAATTTCGTTGACCTCGCTGTATACGCCTCTCACACAGCTGCGTATAATTGACGGCTCAAGCCGGCAGGAAAGAATTTCTCCGGTTGAAGAAAGGTTTATAATAGCGCTCAGCGCATATTTATCCTCATTGGGATTCAATGAGCAGGCTCCGTTAGAGAGTGACGGGGGGAGCATAGGTATTACTTTGTCGGTGAAATACACGCTCGTTCCCCGTGCCATAACGGCGCGATCAAGATGCGTACGCTCTCTTACGTAGTATGAAACGTCGGCGATATGAACGCCTAACTGCCACAGGCCGCCCTTTAACCTTTTTAGTGAAATTGCGTCATCGAGGTCTTTCGCTCCTATGCCGTCGATTGTAAAAATGACGTCCTGACTGCGTCTGACCCGCCCCTCGTCAGATATAGGCATTGATGCAAAAAATTCAGCTTCAGCCAGCTCCTCCGGCGTAAAATCTGTCGTTATTTCACACTCAGCGAGTATTGCCTCGTAATTTGCCGTCTTGGTGTAGGTGTCACCAAAATTTCTTACAACGTCGCACTCTACCGAGCGTCCGGAGCTTCGGTCCAGTCTTGCCTCTACCTTATCCCCAATGTTTGCCCCAAAGGCTTCTCTTACAGTTGGGTGTAAAAGTATTGATGGGTCATCCGGAATAACCGTAAGCCTTGAATGGTAATTTCCTCTTCTCGACTTGAAGCCGCTCTCCTGAGATAGCGTTCCTATTATCGTTTTTCTGCCAAACTCTAATATTTTCCTTACTCGCCCCTCGGTTTTTTCTTCTCCAAAGCGCGTAGTATAAGAATGATATGAAATCTCAACGAGGTCACCGTCAATAGCCGCCCCCGTTTTGTCCTCCGGAATAAAAATATCTCTTTCCGTTACGGAGTTAATTGGAGTTACGAACCCGAATCCGCTTTTTGAAGAAGAAAATACGCCGCGTGTTATAATTTCATCCTTACGCATCTTTACGCCGTCTCTTGCGCGTCTGCCACCGTCATTTGAAAATGACAGCCTAAGGGAATCCGTGCCCACACCGGTTTCAGCCACCGCTCGCAAAAGCTCCGCCTTAGCGCGTTCGCGCGATTTTCTTTTATGGGTGTTTCTTTTTGAAAATTTATCAATTGATTTTGCAGTTCTCTTGTTTTTCATAATTAAAATTTCCTTTGCAAAGATATAGTTAGTTTTTGCGAGCAAAACCTAACTATACAAAAACTAAAGGACGCATCTGCGTGCTGCCCCGTACGGCGCGCACGTAGGTACGCCCCTACGTTCTTTGCTAATGTCTATTAATCTTATAATTACGAGAATATGGAAGAAAATTCCGAAATCTTCTGCCAGTAATCGAGGTTATCGTTGCTCTGCGAATAATCAGGCTGTACAACGTAAGCGATAATTACCGCAAGCGCAAATACGATAGTAATTATAAGAGTCCACTTGTTGAGAAAACGACCGGCACGCATCGACTTGTCCTTGCCGTAATATGTTTCAGAGCCTCCGGCAATAGTTCCCGACAGCCCCTCGTCACTGCTCTTCTGAAGAGTGACAGCAACAACAAGAAAAATAGCTGAAAGGAGAAGAACACCGAGAAGAATATATTCAACTACCATTTTCAAAATCCTCCGTTTATAGTATTACGCATAATAGCGCATCGTAAATCATAGGGTTATTCTATCATATAATTTTAAAAAATGCAATACCTTTTTATAATTTAGTTTAAATAAATCGTGAATTTAAGGATGCCGTCCTCTTCTACGCACTCGTCGGCAACCTTTTTAAGCATTGCAACTGACGGCAGGTTTTCGGGAAATGCTTTAGAGTGAATGGTTGTAAGGCCAATTTTTCTCGCTACAGCCACTGCAGCAAGAACCGACTCAGCTCCAAGACCGCGGCCGTGAAATTCAGGCAGAAGCCTTATTGCGAACTCAGCACCCCCGCGGCCGTCAAACGCATACAGAGCAGCCTCACCGCAAAAGACGCCATCCGAGCGTATTGCCATACTCATACTGACGCCTCGCGCTAACTCCTGCTCCGCAACCTCAAAAAAGTATGCATCCTTTGGTGACGCAACGTCCTCAGAATAGTCATAACCCCAATATTTGTTTACATTTTCATCCTTGCAAAGCCTTGCGTAATCCCCTATATCCGATTCAGCGATTGCGTTTAATGTTACACGCCCCATTGTTACTTCGGGAATTTCATCAACAAGCTGACACTCGGTTTTAATTTTTACTCTATATGAGCGCGCCTCATTATCCTCTGCGTCAACATCCATATGTCTGAATCCCGAAAAGACAGAAATCTCCTCACCGGGAACATCGCTAAACACAAGCTGAATCTCCTCACGCGCAGCATATTCCGAGATAGCTTCTATTGCATAAATTAGATTTGCATTATCGGATATTTCATACGGATACAAAAATACATATCTTCCCATATCGAAAATACGTATCAAAAGGCATCCGCAAAAAATGGAGACGGCGTATTCTACGTCGCACAGTTCGAAAGACAGCTCGTTAATAACATCAAAAACGCAATTATATTCGTCATTCGAAAGATTTTCAAATTGTCTTAATACCTCGTCCTTTGTGACCTCGGTAATAGTTTTAAATGAAATCATAATATTCTTTAAGTCTAAAGGCTGTCTTATATTGCTTTAAGACAGCCTTTCAAAATATTATCCTAAGTTAAAAAGATTATCAAAATCAACTATGCTGTATTGGTCTTTATCCGCGGGTGCGGTTATTTCTTTTGCATTTTCGTAATCAAAATCCATAGTCATTTTTGCATCAATGTCAACGGTCCGACCTGATTCGCTATATTTATATACCATCGATATGGTTATATTTTCATATCTACCGTCCACTATAGTAGCATCAAGATTTACGTTATCTATAGTAAAGTTATCTGCGCCGAATTCCTTTGAGAACTCAGTCAATTTGTCCGCCTTTATATTGGTGCATTTTACAATAAGACCTGCATCACCTTTTTTCTCAATTGCAAGCGAATCAAAATCGAGCGCGCCCAAATCCGAAACAGAGGCATACTTAAGAAGCTCATCAATCTCAGAGGAATTAACCTCAGCCTTAGTCTTGATGGGAAATCCCAAAAATGACATGCCAAGATAAGCAACACCGTCGGCATGTGTAAGAGTTGCCGTTATTCCCATTATGTCGAGCTTTGATTCAAAATTAGTTCCGTCCATATATATGGTAGATTTAATATCTGCGGCAGAAATCATCTCGAGATAATTTTCATCTCCGTCAAATTCAACGGATATATCAAGCTTATATGGGGTGTTTGCAAGGGCTTTATCAGCCTTCTCGATAATTGCCTGCGGTGAGGATGAACAAGCTGTGAGTGCAAAAGCAAGCATCACTATCGCCAAGAGTAGCGAAATCAATCTCTTTGTCTTCATTGTTTTTCCTTTCAATGATAAAATATAGTTGAGACCAAGCAGAACGAATATCTAAATTCAAGCTCCGTTTAGTATTTATACATATATTATACATAAAAAATATGCGTTTGTCAATAAAAAGAGCCATACTATTTTTAACAGCACGGCTCTAAAATTCAATTAATAATTTTCTTTTCTTACCTCGAAGAAGCTCTGAGGATGAGCGCAGACAGGGCAAACGGCCGGAGCCTTGTTACCCATTACGAGATGTCCGCAGTTGCGGCACTCCCACATGGTCATCTCAGCCTTCTCAAATACCTGCTGCATCTCTACGTTAGAGAGGAGCTTGCGATATCTTTCTTCATGCGCCTTCTCAATAGCCGCAACAGCTCTGAACTGGAACGCAAGAGCCTTAAATCCCTCCTCCTCTGCTTCCTTAGCAAAGGTATCGTACATATCAGTCCACTCGTAATTTTCGCCCTCAGCCGCTGCAAGAAGGTTTGCCGCAGTGTCGCCAAGTCCGCCAAGAGCCTTGAACCAAAGCTTTGCGTGCTCCTTTTCATTGTCTGCTGTCTGCTGGAAAATTGCAGCTATCTGCTCATAGCCCTCCTTCTTTGCAACCGATGCAAAGTAGGTGTACTTGTTTCTAGCCTGGGATTCGCCTGCAAACGCAGTCATAAGATTCTGTTCTGTTTTTGTTCCTTTAAGATTCATTTTAAATTCTCCTTAAAATATATGTTTGTTTTTTGTTTTTTACTCGGTTTATTTACACAGCCGGCTTGCATACCGCGCAACGACCTCTGACCTTAAGCTCATAGGACTCCACTGTTGAATTTATGCAATCACTGAGAGCCTCGGAAAATCCCGGTATATCGATGTCAAAAACTCCGCCGCATACGCTACAAATAAGATGCCCGTGAGGTATAAAGGAATTGTCGTATCTATCCGGGCCTCCATCACCGCTTATCTTACGAATAATCTGCTCCGCCTCAAGCGAATGAAGATTATTATAAACAGTTGCACGAGATATTCCGGGAAGCTTTTGCCTGGCAAGCTCAAATATTTCTTCGGCTGTGTGATGTCTCTTATCCGAGCGTAATACCTCAAGTATTATTGCTCTTTGTTTTGTCATCACTACCTCCTTTTAGAACGATTCCAAACCTTTTAGAACCATTCTTGATTGTATTATATCATACAGGCAGCAATTTGTCAATAGATTTTAGAATAATTTTAATTTTTTTATAATAATTCTAAAATTTCTAAAATTTCAGATCAAGATTTGCACAAAGCGAGGACACTGATACCTGCTTTTCCTCTGTTACAGAGTTATAAGCCTTGAGCTCCGAGCGACCAGAAGATACACCGTGTCGCACAAGGTATCTGAACCATCTCTTTACCTCGTAAAATGGCAGAAGAACGGGATATTTTTCAAGTCGCGGATATATTTTTTTAAGTCTTGAATATGGTAGGAAAATTCGGCTTAGGGCGTACCTAAGTTTTCCGCGGCCACGCAATTGCATAACCGCCATTCGATTTTCAGAGCTTCCGTATATGCCTGCTCCAAGGATGTAATTTCCCATTTCACAAGATAGGTCAGTATGCTTTGCTCCGGAAAACCACGCCTGTGAAAGACGGAGTGCCTCTCTTGCGAATTTTTCGAGTCCCATAGCTGAGACAAGAGCTTGGGCTGTAGCTTTATCGTAACCCATTTTATTCTCAATTATCCATAAATCCAGAAACGGGCGCACCCCGCAGCCCCCGCCAAGAAAATGCTTTGCCATATGCGCGATATGGTAAGCAAAAAAAAGCTCGCTACTCATAAGATAACGGTACTCTCCGCCGTCAGAATGAGAAAGCTCCCAAATGTGATCCAGCACCCCTTTAATATTTTCATTATTTTCTATAAGGTCAAAATGGAGCTCCACGTGCGTTTTATTCTTAGAGTAAAAGGCAACGTCGTGTGAGGTTCTGACATCGAACTCATAAGAAAGCTTCTCCTCCAAAACCTTAGACGCAGCCTCAATGTTTTCCTCACTGACAAAGATATCAATATCACAGCTCGTTCGCATTTCCGGTTTTTTATAATACTGTCTTATAACTGCGCCCTTTAAGGGAATGAAAGGTATTTTCTCAGCTTCGAAGGCAGATGAAATTCTCTCAAGCTCATAACGCAGCTGAGCGTGGCGGTATACCGCTGTCATTTGAGAACGGACGAGCTTCTGCTTGAGCTCTTCATCAAGCGGTACGTCAAGCGAAAGGATAGCCGAGGCTATTATGTGTGAGATATCCTGAGGCTTCGATTTTTTATATATTTGAGAAATAAAATCGGGAGTGAGACGATTCTTATAATCCGCCGGAAGCTCTATGTCACAGACTTCGTAGCGAATCAGACTAAACATTATCTCTTCCATAGAATAATGCATTTTCATCTCCTCCCGTATTATTTATTTACATTTGATAAAATTTATGATACCACTCGGCAAAACTGCGGAGTCCGTCACGAAGCGAGGTTGATGGCTTAAAGCCAAAGTCACGCTCAAGCGCCGAGGTGTCTGCATAGGTTATCGGAACATCGCCCGGCTGCATAGGAACGAGCTTTTTGTGAGCCTCAAAATCAAAATCACTCGGCAAAACGCCAGCGCGCACCAACTCTTCGCTTAATATCTCTACGAAGTCAAGCAGATTTTCCGGACTGTTGTTGCCTATATTATATACTCTGTACGGCGGTACGGGAAGCCCGTCCTCTCCGTCGAGCTTCTCCGGTGCGCAGCTCATAACACGCTTGACGCCCTCTACTATGTCGTCAACGTATGTGAAGTCACGTTTGCAGTTTCCGTAATTGAAAATTTGTATAGTTTCTCCCACAATCAGCTTGTTTGTGAATCCGAAATAAGCCATATCAGGTCTTCCCGCAGGCCCGTAAACCGTGAAGAAGCGAAGACCCGTCGTGGGAATATTGTAGAGCTTCGAGTAGGCGTGCGCCATAAGCTCGTTGGATTTCTTAGTTGCCGCGTAAAGTGACACGGGGTTATCAACCTTGTCATCCGTAGAGTACGGAATTTTTTTATTCGAGCCGTAAACCGATGAGCTTGACGCGTAAACGAGATGCTCTACGGGATAGCTTCGGCAGACCTCAAGAATATTGTAAAAGCCTATAATATTAGCTTCTATGTAAGCGTCGGGATTTGTGATAGAATAGCGAACGCCTGCCTGAGCCGCAAGGTTTACTACTACGCTTGGACGGTGGTCCGAAAATACGTTCTCTATAAGAGCTTTATCTGCAATATTGCCCTTTATAAAGCTCCACTTTGCTCCGGGATATTTCATCACGAGCTTTTCAATCTCAGAAAGCCGGTAATTTTTGATTGAGGGGTCATAATAATCGTTAAGATTATCAAGTCCTATAACTTTTATATTTTCAACCGACCGCACGAGCTCACATACAAGATTAGCCCCTATAAATCCGGCAGCTCCCGTGACGAGAACCGTCTTGCCGGAGAGATTAACGTTTGAAGTTAACATACAGTTATTCCTTTGTATTCCTTTTTTACATTCTCATAGCTTTCAATATTGCCTATGTCATAGCGTTTGCCGGGCATTTGCATAGCATGCACCTTGGTTTTATGGCAAAGCCACGCAGCGTAGCTTCCGGGGGCGTCTGTTCCGCATCCTGCAGCGATACCCTCTTTGATAAGGCGCGCGTCTTCTCTCGTATAAAAATAGAATGGGGGACAGCACCAATTTGACTTGGGATTCTCCGGCTTTTCTGCCATATCAATTACGAGGTCGTTTTCATCTATAGTCAAAACACCACTCTTTGAAAGGCGTTTAGGCTCAGCCTCGTAATAGCGCATTATAGCCGACGTTCCCTTTTCTTTTGCATATTTTATAAATTTAGTAAGACTGAAGTCAAGAACGTTGTCACCCGCGATAACCAGCATATCGTCGTCTAGCGAAAGCTTGTCGATTGCAAACTGAATGTCGCAAACCGCGCCCAGTCTGGTTTCATTCGTAGACGTACCGTCGTCAACAACGGTAACCTTCTGTGCCTTGGTTTTTGCCCACGCATCAAAGTGATGGGCAAATTTATGGTTTGATATTACTACGTACTCATCCACCTCGCCAAGCGTGTCAATGTCATCGACCAGCCAGTCAAGTATCGTTTTCCCGTTCACGTCAAGAAGGGGTTTGGGAAAATTTTCAGTAAGAGGATATAGGCGCGTTGCATATCCTGCCGCTAAAATCAAGCATTTCATAGTAACAATTCCTTTATGCAAGTAATTTTTAACCTTTATTTCAAGAAAGGTGAACGCCGTCTGAGCTTTCACAAATATGAGCAGAAAATTTTCCCTCAAGTTTAGGGAAAGCCTTCAGATATTCGCTCGTAACTTCTTTAGTTATACTCTCTTCATATTCGGGGTTAATAAGAGCCATGCAGCAGCCCTTAAAGCCCGCGCCCGAAAATCTTCCGCCGTATATACCCTTGGTTTTAGTCATTATCTCATAAAGAGTCTTAAGCTCAGGCGAGCCGGTCTGCCAAAGCTCTATTGAGGATCTGCCGCTTTCAAAGGAAATTCTTCCAAATTCCTCAATATCACCGCGCCGCCACGCATCCACACCGAGCTCTACTCGCTCCATCTCGGAGAAGCAATGCTCCGCTCTCTTAGCAAAGGGCTCGGGAAGCCTGTCTTTATATTGCAAAAACACCTCGCGCGGAACGTCGCGAAGAACGGTTTCACCAATTTTCCCGTACTCAATTCCGGCGTACGCCAGGAGCGAATAGGCTGCACTTTTACATTCATCAACACGCATATTGAATTTTGAGCTTGCAAGGTTTCTTTCTATTCCCGAAAAGAAAATAGCAATTTTATACGGCTTCATCACAGGGTTTGTAGGTATAAGCTCATAGCTGTCATCCTTTGTGTCAAGGTAGAGAAGATGGTTTTTCTTCGAATAAACCTCGCAGGACTGGTCAAGCTTTCCGCAAGCTACGCCAACGTATTTATTTTCAGCCTCGAGCGCCATTGCAATCATCTCACGCTCGGTCAGAGTTATATTATTAACCTTGCAAAGCGCGGACAGAAATGCAATGATAACCGCAGCCGACGAGGAAAGACCGCCGATTGGCAGACTGCCCTCGACAACGCCTGAAAGACCGACTCTAAGGGGATATTTATCATTCAGCGCGAGCGTTGCGCCGCGCAGATAATCCGCCCAGTCGTTCTGCTTTGCCTCCGGCACGCTTGACACGTACCACTGCGCGCGCTTCTCAAACTGAACCGACGAAAGCTCGACGACACCGTTCTGCTT
>JAZORD010000055.1:0-25812 GCA_045656445.1 Eubacteriales bacterium
TACCTTCTTAGAGCTATTTTATTCTAGCTTTCTCTTACTTTTGAGTATTCTTTCTCAATGTGTTATTAACGAGATTCCTCTGCACTTTTCAGTGCTCAGATTCTTTCTTGTTGTTCAATTTTCAATGATCAAGTGCTTCCCGCTTCTCGCGGTCAGCTCGTCTATTATACCTCAATTGTTGCGATTTGTCAACCCCTTTTTTTAATTTTCTCAAGATTTTTTTAAATTTAATATCATCAGGTCTGCATTGTGATATTTTTCTCCGATTTTGAAAAAGTTTTCGTATACTCCTATTCTGGAAAAACCGAACTTTTTATACAAGGCAATAGCTCTCTCATTATCACTCCGCACCTCAAGATACAAGATTTCAATACCCGTTTCTTTAGCAAAATCAATCATCAGTTCCATAAGGCGAGAGCCTATTCCTCGCCCCCAGTATTCGCGCAAAACCGTTATTGACAACTCTGCTCTGTGATTATATCTAGCCACTCGGTTTCGCTCTACAATCCCGTTTCCGATAATTCGATTTTCGTCAAGAGCCGCGAGCATAAGGTCGTTTTTGCTTTTTTCAAATCTTTCTATAAAGCGTCTTTCACGTTCCTCAGATATACAAAATGTTCTTTCATCATACGAAAGATTATCGGTTTCGCGTCCAACACAAGAAAGATGTGAAAGCATCTCTTTAGCATCATCACACATGGCTTTTCTGTAAATAACGTTCATTTTTCCTCACAAATTCGACAAAATAACTTCCATATTATTATAATAAGCTTGCATTTAGTTTGTCAAGACGCCTTCGCTCCTAGAAAAAACAAAAAACTTAGGAAAAATTTTTGCCAGATTTTGTTTGTAATATTTGAATTCACCTACGGAACAATAATAACAGAGTCAGGAAGCAAATGAGCCGCGAGGCAGATTGCTTTCGCGGCTCGATAATATAGATTTAAAAAGAATATCCAGGAGATCTTAAACTTATGTCTAAGAATAACGAGAAAAAGGCAGCTCTTGAAAACTTCAAGATGCAGGCTGCAAACGAAGTTGGCGTAAATCTTAAGCAGGGTTACAACGGTGACCTTACCTCTAAGCAGGCTGGTAGCATCGGCGGCCAGATGGTTAAGAAGATGGTTGAGTCTTACGAGAACAGCCTCAAGACCAACGGCTAATTTTTGCCATTTGAAAACGGGCGAAATGACCGTTTTCACACTCCTTTCCTAAAAACAAGCCGCAAATTGCTGTGCTTTTGCGGAAAAGACCTCGCCGAGAAATTGGCGGGGTTTTATTATTTTCCCAAAACTACAGACGGCAAGAGCAAGAACCAGAAAAACACACCGCAAAAAACAGGCCAGGTATTCGCTTATATAAATATAAAGTATAAAACTGCTGCGAGGATTGCGGAAAACAGACCGCTTGTCAGGTTGACCGTATCGTTATCAAAAAAGGAAAATCCTGATATTATTCGGGTGGCCTTTCCGCAATGCTCGGTCTTCTCGGTAATCTCGTTGCATTCAGAGCATTTGTATTTAATCTGAAACAGAGAACCAAGGAAGCTATCAAACACAGAGCCTAAAAAGCCGCAGAACGCGGCAACAAGCAGAAGCTCCCAGCCTATAGCCCCGAAAAGAAACGCAACACCGGCAATAACGAAAGCTGCAACAAGCGATGCCAGTGTGCCTATAACCGACATTCCGCCACTGAGCCCATGCGCAGTTTTTTTCATTCTGAAAATATCGAAAACGCTCCTTGAATACATTCCGACGCCGGATGCTGCCGTGTCGGCAAAAGCCTCAGCCAAAGCGGCAACGTAAGCTACTATGAAAGCTCCGCTTTGGGTTATTGCATACATAATTGCCATGAGCATAGGAATAAGGCCGTTAGATACCACCTGGACGGCGTCACGGCAATCACCTTTTTTTGCAATAGAATCAACTTTCTTTGCGCGCTTTTTAAACTTATCTATTATCACGCTTCCAAAAAGAAAGCACGCAAGCAGAACAAAGCCGAAATTGCCAAGAAACACAGATACAACAACGTCAAGCAAAATAGCTGTCGCAAGACCCCATTTTGTAAGTACCTTTTTCTCAATAACTATTGCAACGACAAATGGCGTAAGTATTATCGGCACAACAAAACCGTTTATTACCGGATGATATATGAATCCGTAGGCTAGCAGGGCGCATCCTACTGTTATAACGATATTATCAAGACCGAATACAGTCACCAGCTCAAGTCCGGCGGAGAAAATACCTATAGCAATACACTGCCACACGTTAAGGTTAAGAGAAAATACTAATTTGAAGATTAGCGCAGTCAAAAATGATGCGGCGAAATTTGCAAGAGATCCAAATACAGATTTATTTCCGTAAATTTTAGGGTTTTTCTTTTTTATAAGCTGTCCCGCTATGCCTGCAAATCCGTCGCCGACCGAGGTGCAGAAAACACCTATACCAAACGGCACAAGCATATTTGGAACAAACATTGTGACAACCGCCATAATTGACATAGCCACCGCGTAATATACAGTCCCCGGTGCGTTATCCGATTCCGAGGATATCATAGGCATAAGATTTTTGACATATGACACCAAAAGAACCAAAAAAAAGAAAACGCAGACTACCAGAAAATGGTATGTTGCACCCATATAATGAGAAAGTATTATCCACTCAGCGCCAACAAGAATATGAACGAGCTTACGCGAATATTTTTTTGGCATACCAAGCTTATATGCAACAAGCGCCATTCCAAGACACAAAAAAGCATACAATATGCTAAATATATAACCCTTTAATATCATATCTGTTCCCTTTCAAATGCGTATACACATATACATCTGTATTATACATTCACGCGCAAAATAAGTCAAGAGGCGGATTTGAAAATCCGCCTCTTGAGATTATATTTCATCTGATTCGCGCGATTTGTAGTGATTTTCATCCTCTTCCGGCTCGTTTACAGAGCCTTCTTTACCCGGAATAACTATTCCCTTGGTCATTGCGCGAATGTTTTCCTCATTCTTTTTATCTATAATCTCCTGCTTTGCGCGACGGGCTGCCGTTATATCAATCATAATTTCATTAGGAACGGTGCCATCCTCAAGAGTCAAAAAGTTTTCAAATGCATCCGGATATACAAATATTTTCTGCGAATTTCCAAACTTGACCGTCATATATTTGCCTTGATGAGAAATTACGGTTCCTACTCCGAACGACTTATGATTAACTGTAAGATTGTCAACAAGCATAAAAACCTCCGAATTATATTGCCATATTATAATATTAAATTTACATTTTTTGGTCACTAAAGCCGTTGTATTGTAACAGATAAATATTTCTAAAGTATGAACAAAAAGCATAAATTTATATTTATTTTCTTGAATACACAAAAAATCATACGCAATTTTAAAATATTTACATTTTCGGTTTTTTAATAAAAACCGGCGCTTTTTAAAAATTCAGCGGCGCACCTCATACGGTACGCCGCGTATATAATTTAAAACTCTATCATTGATTCGTCCCAGATATCCGGTGCCTCAAAACCAAGAAGATTCACGGTTGTTGCCGCAACTGAAGAAAGACCGAAGTCATCTCTGCCTAGCTTGAGTTTATAAGAACCGTTTGTAAAATTGTCGTACACGATAAACGGAACGGGATTTAAGGTATGACTGGTCTTTGCCTTAAAGGAGCCATCCTTCTCCGCTTTAGGCGTTTTCGTCTTCTTATCTATTTCGTACATCTCGTCTGCATTTCCATGGTCAGCAGTTATAACAGCCGCGCCGTGAAGCTCATCAATCACCTTGAGAATTCTTGCGAGCTGAATATCAAGAGCCTCCATAGAGCACTCGGTAGCTAGGAAAGAGCCGGTATGTCCAACCATATCTCCGTTCGGGAAATTAACTCTAAGATATTTATATTTTCCGGATTTAAGGCAGTCTATGAGCTTATCGGTTATCTCAGCACACTTCATCCAAGGCCTCTGCTCAAAGGGAACTACGTCAGATGGTATTTCTATATAGGTTTCAAGATCCTCGGAGAATTTTCCGGACTTGTTTCCGTTCCAAAAATATGTTACGTGTCCATATTTCTGAGTTTCGGAAATAGCAAGCTCAGGGATGCCTGCGCCTACGAGATATTCGGTCATAGTATTGGTTATTTCCGGAGGATTTACAAGATATTTTGATGGAATATGCAGATCTCCGTCATACTCAAGCATACCGGCGTATACTACGTTCGGAATGCGTTTTCTGTCAAATCTGTCAAAATCCGCACCCGCCTCGAATGCCTTAGATATTTCGATTGAACGGTCGCCTCTGAAATTAAAGAATACTACGCTGTCGCCATCCTCTACTGTACCGACGGGCTTGCCATCCCTTGCAATAACAAAGGGCGGAAGGTCCTGGTCAATAACCCCGGTTTCCTTTCTATAGGTT
The DNA here is from genome assembly GCA_045656445.1 of Eubacteriales bacterium. Taxonomy (GTDB): domain Bacteria; phylum Bacillota; class Clostridia; order Oscillospirales; family CAG-272; genus UBA1740. Next base: position 4,424 of record JAZORD010000055.1, read on the forward strand.
GCAATTGCCTCTTCTGCAGATGGAAACTGTCTTCCCTCTCCAAGAACGTGGGTTCTCCACCCTGCGTCAACCATAGACCAGTTAGCCTCATATCTATCCATGGTAATCTGCATACGTCCACCGCCGGATGCTATTGCAATATCAAAATCGGGAGCACGGAGAGTGTCCAGATACTCTTCAAACGGCAAGACGTATTCAAGAGCACTTGTTTCGCCAACGTCGCGGCCGTCAAGAAGTATGTGAATTCTAACACGCTTTACCAGTGATTTCTTTGAAGCCTCAATAAGCGCCTTTAGGTGATCTATGTGTGAATGAACGTTTCCGTCGGAGAAAAGACCTATAAAGTGGAGCGTTGAAGCATTTTTAACCGCGTTATCAACAAGCTGCTGCCAGGTTTGCGACTCAAAAATTTTGCCCGTTTCAATCGACTGAGAAACGAGTTTTGCCCCCTGTGCAAAGACTTGGCCTGAGCCGAGGGCGTTATGACCGACCTCGGAGTTTCCCATATCGTCATCTCCGGGAAGTCCCACCGCAGTGCCGTGAGCCTTTATAGCTATCGTCGGATAGTCACGCATAAGTCTGTCAAGTGTGGGGGTGTTTGCTGCTGCAACGGCATTTGCACCGTTATCCGGAGCAATTCCGACGCCATCCATAACTATAGTGAGAAGCGGACCCTCCACTCCTTCAAAATTAGACAGTTTTTTTAGTGTTGCCATTTTTGTGCCTTTCTTGTGTTGGTTATTATATATCGGCATCCTTAATATAAAGATGTCCAAAATCGGTTATAAATTTCTTTCTGTCCTGAAGCGCATCTCCAAGAAGAACGTCAAACATTTTCGCCGTTGCCTCAGCGTCAGCAGGAGTCACGGCTATCAAACGGCGCGTCTGCGGACACATCGTAGTGCGCCACATCATATCGGGCTCGTTTTCACCAAGCCCCTTTGAGCGCTGAAGAGTATATTTCTTGTTGCCAATCTTATTAAGTATCTCGGTTTTCTCCTGCTCGTTATAAGCAAAGTAGGTTTCGCCTGCCGAATTTATCTCAAAAAGAGGAGACTCTGCTATAAAGATTTTTCCGCGTTCTATAAGAGTAGGAAGGAGTCTGTAAAACATCGTGAGAAGAAGGGTTCGTATTTGGAAGCCGTCCTCGTCCGCATCGGTGCATATTATGATTTTGCTCCATTTCAGAAGATTATAATCAAAGGTGGCAAGGTCGGTTTTTTTGCCGGTTTTCACCTCTACACCGCATCCGATAACCTTGAGAAGATCCACAATTATATCACTCGCGAAAATCTTCTCATAGGAGCTTTTCATACAGTTGAGCGTTTTGCCTCTGACGGGTATTATCGCCTGAAACTCCGCATTTCTGCCGAGCTTACAGCTGGACATAGCTGAATCTCCCTCAACTATATATATCTCACGAAGCTCCGGATCCTTTGAATGACACGGAACGAATTTTTCAACTCTGTTAGAAACGTCCATCGTTCCCGTAAGCTTTTTTTTGATATCAATCTTTGTCTTCTCAGCCGATTCCCTTGCGCGCTTGTTAATAAGCACTTGATTTATTATAGTGTTTGCAGCGGAGTTGTTTTCCGTCAGATATATTTCGAGCTTGATTTTCAAAAACTCGGTCAGAGATTTTGCTATAAAAGCATTATTTATTGATTTTTTTGTCTGGTTCTCGTAAGAGGTGTGAGATGAGGCTGAATTTACTATTATAACAAGGTTGTCCTCTATATCCTGGAAGGATATTTTCTGCTCGTTTTTGCCGTATTTATTCTGCCCCTTTATGTATTTGTCAATAGCGTAGGTGAATGCGCTCCTGACCGCCTTGTCCGGAGAGCCGCCGTACTCAAGGTAGGAGGCGTTGTGATAATATTCCCCTCTGCCACTTTTTGCAAAGGCAAACGCTACCTCAGCCTTGAATTTATAATCCGGCAAATCCTCCCTGTCGCGTCCTTTGGTTTCGATGCTCCAAAGAGTTGGCTGAGTAATAGATATCCCCTCGGTTATCTCCGCTATGTAATCAGAAACGCCCTTTTCGTAGTAAAATTCAGTTTTTTCAAATTTACCTTGGCTTTTTTCAACCTCAAGAATAAATTTGATTCCGCCGTTTATAAAGGCTTGCCGGCGCAGAGTCTGAGCAAGATAATCAACCGGAATATCAATCTCTTTAAAGACTTTAAGGTCTGGACGCCATTTAATGATTGTTCCAAGCCTTTTGCAGCCCGGCTTGATTTCTATATCCTTAACCGAGAGCTTGCCTTTAGGATTGCCCTCCTTAAAATTCATTTCAGAAACGGTTTTTCCGTTATAAGAACGAACGTTCATATACTCCGAGGCATACTGCGTAGCAGTAGCTCCAAGGCCGTTAGTTCCAAGTGAATACTCGTATGCGGAATTTCCGTCGTTGTTATCGTACTTTCCACCGGCGTAGAGCTCACAGAAAACCAGTTCCCAGTTCCATCTCTTTTCCTTTTCGTTATATCCAAGCGGAACTCCGCGCCCGAAATCCTCAACCTCAAGAGAGAGATCAAGGTATTTTTTTACTATAATCTTGTCCCCATATCCCTCGCGCGCTTCGTCGACGGAGTTGGCAAGTATCTCTATAAAAGTATGCTGGCAGCCGATAATATCGTCTGAGCCGAACATAACCGCCGGCTTTAAACGCACGCGCTCCGCGCCTTTTAAGCTTTTTATGCTTTGGTCGTCGTAAGATGCCTTCCTAGTGGTGTTTTCCGCCATTGCACCCTCCAATAGATTTAGTTAGGAAATTAACAAATTATATTTTAACATATCATTAATAGTTTGTCAAGGTTACGAATATAGAGAAAGTGTAGAAAAACGAGGTGTATTTATGAGAATTGCAATTTTTTTGAATAAGTTTTTGCCACTGTTGTTCTGGGGTCTGCTTATGCTGGGATTCGACTGCGTATACGTGGCAGTGCTCACTGCTCTATCTGCATTAATACACGAGTGCGGACACTTGATTTTTGCAGCGTCAAGCAAAAAGGCAGCTCTGCCGCGGGCAGACATCAGCGGCTTTAGAATAAAAATCAGCGAAATGTCGTATAAGGAAGAGTTGATTGTTGCCGCAGGCGGTCCGCTTATTAATATTCTGCTCGGCGTTTTTTTGCTGCTTTTTGGGGGAAGCTCTCCGTTTGGAAACTACGCCAAGGTTTTCGGGATAATCAATCTTATGACCGCACTGTCTAATCTTTTGCCTATTGAGGGGTACGACGGTTATAAAATACTGTTTTGCATAGGGGCACTTGTTTTTGATGACATGTCGCGAACCGAAGCATTCCTTTCGAGTTTCTCATTTTTAATTTCGGCGCTGATGTGTTTTCTTTCGCTTTACCTCATTCTAAAGCTCGGTGAAGGGTACTGGATATTCGTCGTTTTCTTTTCTTTGACCCTCTCGGCGATAATAAGGCGCACAAAACACAATTTTTGAGATTAAGTGAGTTTTTGAGAGTTTTTGGGAGATTTTCGAAGATTTTCCGCTTTTTTTCCTGTGAAAATTGCGGATAAAATCGGTTAATCACGCCTAATTACGAGATTTTTTGAAAAAATTATCGAAAAACTATTGCAAATACAATATGTTTTTGCTATAATAACTTTCACTAGATAAAGAGTTAACAAGAAAGGTTTCTACATTAGAATGGCAAAGCTTATTGAGTTGAAGAGCATCTCCAAATCCTATGACGGAGAAAAAGTCATTGATTCTATGAATCTTTACATAAGAGATGGGGAATTTATAACGCTGCTCGGTCCGTCGGGATGCGGAAAAACTACGACGCTTCGTATTATCGGCGGATTTGAAACCGCTGACGAAGGTCAACTTTTCTTCGACGGGGTTGAGATAAGCGACGTTCCCGCCTACAAGAGAAATATTAATACGGTTTTCCAAAAGTACGCGCTCTTCCCACACCTTAACGTTTATGAAAATATAGCGTTCCCTCTCAGACTCAAAAAGGTTAAGGAGGACGATATAAAAGCCCGCGTTACAGAGATGCTTAAAATGGTTGCCCTCTCCGGTTTTGAAAATAAAAGCGTAAGCACGCTCTCGGGTGGTCAGCAACAGCGCGTAGCAATAGCCCGCGCCCTTATTTCTCACCCAAAGGTGCTTTTGCTTGACGAGCCCCTTGGAGCGCTTGACCTAAAGCTCCGCAAGGATATGCAAAATGAGCTGAAAACAATACAGCAGGCTATCGGCATCACTTTCATATACGTAACGCACGACCAAGAAGAAGCCTTGTCAATGTCCGATACCATCGTGGTAATGGCTGACGGAGAGATACAGCAAATAGGAACTCCAACCGATATCTATAACGAGCCTAAAAACGCATTCGTCGCAGATTTCATAGGCGAAAGTAATATTATCGACGGTGTTATGCTTGAAGACAAAAAGGTGCGCCTTGCGGGTCACATATTTGAATGCGTTGACGGAGGGTTTGATAAAAACGAGCCTGTTGACGTGGTTATTCGCCCCGAGGACGTTGATGCCGTAGCGCCCGAGTGCGGTATGCTCACAGGCAAGGTAACAAGTGTTACCTTCAAGGGCGTTCACTATGAAATTATTGTCGATATCAAAGGCTTTAAGTGGATGATTCAGTCCACCGATTACGTAGCCCCTGACGCAGAAATCGGTGTTTATATCGAGCCGGATGCAATCCACATTATGAAAAAATCAAAATACTCCGGAAAATTTGGAGATTACTCCTCTTATTCAGATGAAATCGATCAACTCTCCGACGTTAATACCGCAGAGGAATTTTAATTTTATTTGTAGGACGAAAAATGAAAAAGAAAAAATCTCTAATGCAATCGATAGCGGCAGCTCCCCACGTTTTCTGGGCTGTGCTGTTTATAATTCTGCCGCTGTTTATAGTTGTTTATTACGCTTTTACCGATGCAGACGGAGCGTTTACATTTGAAAACGTCACCTCTCTTTCGGAATATGCCGCAATATTTGGGCTTTCAATCGAGCTGGCGGTAATAGCCACCTTTATCTGTCTTATAGTAGGCTACCCGCTCGCATACATTATAGCTAAGGCAAAGCCGAAAAACCAAAGACTTTTCATAATGCTCCTTATGCTCCCCATGTGGACTAACCTGCTTATAAGAACTTACTCCATTATGGCTATACTTGACGACGGCGGATTTCTTAATTCTCTGCTTGACACAAGCCTTCACATAGTGGGAACTAAGGGCGCTGTTATTTTTGGCATGGTGTACGACTTTTTGCCGTACATGGTTCTTCCTATATACACCTGCATATCCAAAATAGACAAGCACATGTGGGAGGCTGCCAGCGACCTTGGATGCAATCCGTTTTACGTAATCACTAAGGTAATATTCCCGCTTTCAATGTCGGGCGTTATCTCCGGCGTTACTATGGTGTTGGTTCCCTCAATCAGTACCTTCTATATTTCCCAAAAGCTCGGCGGCGGCACCTTCGAGCTTATCGGAGACACCATAGAGCGTCAATTCGTTACCGGTGCTCTAAACGTCGGTGCGGCAATATCCCTTGTAATGATGGTACTTATTCTGCTCTCCCTCACCGTTATGAATAAGTTTTCGGATTCTGAGGACGGAGGTATCATCGTATGAAAAAATATCTTCCGAGAATCTATCTCTGTCTTGTATTCGGAATACTCTATATCCCGATTCTCACACTTATATTCTTTTCGTTTAACGAGGCGAACAGCACGGCTGTCTTCACCGGATTTAGTTTTAAGTGGTACAAAGAGCTTTTCTCCTCACCCGATACCTTTACCGCGCTTAGAAATACCCTTATACTTGCCATCCTTTCCTCACTAATCTCAACGGTCATAGGAACAGCAGCAGCTGAGGGTATTTACAGAATGAGAAGCAAGCTCTTAAAGTCATCGATAACATCGGTAACGAATATCCCGATGATGAACCCGGATATAGTTACCGGAATGTCAATGATGCTGTTTTTCGTTGCGGTTGCCGGTATTATTGGCATATCCTACGAGGATATAGGCTTCACGGCAATGCTTATAGCTCACACTACCTTCTGTCTTCCCTACGTAATACTCTCGGTGCTTCCGCGCATTAACGAGCTTGGCGACTCGCTGTCCGAAGCAGCGCTTGACCTTGGCTGCACTCCGTTCAAGGCGTTCTTTAAGGTTAAGCTCCCCAACATTATGCCCGGCGTTCTTTCGGGAATGGTAATGGCGTTCACTATGTCGCTTGACGATTTCGTAATTTCCTACTTCGTTGGCTCGTCTAATTTCCAAACGCTTCCGCTTCTCATATACTCTATGACGAAAAAGAAGGTAACGCCGGATATGTACGCGCTTTCCTCGCTTATAATCGTCACAATTTTCACTCTGCTTATCATATCTAATATCAGAAGCGGCAAAAAGCTCTCTGAAAAGCAAAAGAAGAAGGGGGCGCGCGCAAAATGAAAAAGGCATTTACACTTCTTATTACCCTTCTATCTCTCATCGCCGTTATAGGCTCGCTCGTCTCCTGTTCTGACAGTGATGGCGGTGAGGGCGAGGACAATTCAAAGACTGTCACCCTCAATGTATATAACTGGGGCGAATACATCTCCGACGGATTTCAGGGCTCGCTTGATTCAAACGCTGCTTTTGAGGAGTATTACTATGAAAAGTTTGGCGTTAATGTCAAGGTAAATTACACCACATACGCAACAAACGAGGATATGTACTCCAAGCTTAAAAGCGGCGCCGGTACGTACGACATCGTAGTTCCCTCGGACTATATGATACAAAAGATGATAGAAGAGGATATGCTTCTTCCCTTTGATGCAACGACCGTAGAAAATTACAAGTATATAGCCGACAGCTTTAAGGGAATGTACTACGACGAAGGGGAGCTTTATTCCGTCCCCTACACCTACGGAATGATAGGCGTTATATACAACACCGCGCTCGTCGACCCGGAGGATTACGAAAAGCAAAGCTGGGATTTGCTCTGGAATGAAAAATACAAGGGCAAGATATTGCAGTTCAACAATCCCCGTGACGCATTCGGCTCTGCTATGTATCTTGAGGGGCTTGACGTTAATTCAACCGACCTTGAGGTTTGGAATCGGGCGCTGTTAAAGCTTGCCGAACAAAAACCACTCGTTCAAGCCTATGTAAATGACGAAATATTCAATAAAATGACTACTGCATCAGCCGCGGTCGCCCCGTATTTTGCAGGTGATTTTCTTACTATGGCAGACCAGAATGAAGATTTAGCCTTCTATTATCCCAAGGAGGGCGCAAATTATTTCGTTGACGCAATGTGCATACCCAAGAATGCGAGGCAGCCCGAAATAGCAAAGGAATATATAAACTTTATGCTCTCCGAGGAGGCTGCCGTAGCTAATGCCGTATACATCGGTTATGCATCGCCAAATACTCTCGTTGCAAACGGTGACTTCATTCACGAGGGCTACCGTGAGGAGATGGGTGACGAGGCAATAGAAATCCTCTATAACACCTCTCCGGATGTTATAAACGCTGAATACAACGAAAAATACGGCACGAGCTGTTACAAAAGCTTTTCGCCCGAAATCCAAGCTCACGTCAATACCCTTTGGGAATCCTTAAAAACCGAAAACGCCACTGCTCCTTGGATACACGTGGCAACTGCTGTTATAGTCGGTTCAGTCGCTGTCTTCGCGGTATATAACACCTACGTAAAGAAAAAGCGTTCCAGAGATTACCGTATGCGTGACAGAGCGGCAAAAAGCGCAAAGAATCAAAACAAATAATTAAAATAGCGGTTGCTCTTTTTCCAGGCAACCGCTTAAATATTTTTTATTATTTGCAGCCAGTTTGACTTATCCGTAAATTTGTGCTAAAATACTGTAAGGTTCAAGCATATAGGAGGTATATATGTTTCACATACTGATAGTAGATGATGATAAAAACATACGCTTCGTTTTGAAGGAAATTCTTGAAGCAAACGGATACACAGCCTTCACGGCAAAGGATGCCGACGAAGCGCTTAGCATACTTGAGTCAGAGCATATAGATCTTGCCGTTGTAGATATAATGATGCCTAAGGTGGACGGATACGAATTAACTAAGGAAATTCGCGATTTCAACCAAGATTTTCCTATTCTTATGGTTTCGGCAAAGCAACTGCCGGAGGACCGAAAGCGCGGTTTTCTTGCAGGAATTGACGACTATATGTCAAAGCCGATAGACGCAGATGAATTTCTTCTTCACATAAAGGCGTTGCTCCGCAGATTTAAGATAGTCAACGAGAAGAAAATCGTTATAGGCGACGTGGTGCTTGATTACGATTCCTTTACCGTCACCGGTCACGGCGAGGTGCAGGAGCTTCCGCAAAAGGAATTTCAGCTTCTTTATAAGCTTCTTTCATATCCCTCGAAAATCTTCACCCGTATTCAGCTAATGGACGAGATTTGGGGGCTTGAGTGCGAAACCAATCCCGAAACGGTAACCGTCCATATAGGAAGACTGAGAAAAAGATTTGAGGGTTGGGAGGAGTTTGAGATTGAAAACATTCGCGGACTTGGATACAAGGCGGTGAAAAAGGTATGAATAAAAAGTTCTCACCGATAAACAGACTCAATATATTTCTGATTTCAGGAACTGCTATCATTCTTTTGGTAGCGCTCGCAGTTGCAACAATTCTCGAATATACCTTTGTGCATTTTGAGCTTATAAACTGGGGCTCTTCCACAGATTCAGGATGGTATTGGCTTTTCGTTTTTGCAGGAACAAGTATAATAATCGGACTTTTACTTGCTATCATCCTTGGAAAAATAATATTCAAGCCTCTTAACACCATAACCGACGGTATGACCAAGCTCGCGGACGGGGATTTTTCTACCAGAATCGACCTTGGAAAATACTACGGTATGAAGAATTTGACAGGAACGTTTAACTGCTTGGCAAAGGAGCTTGAAAACAACGAAGTATTACGAAACGATTTCGTGAGCGATTTCTCTCACGAGCTGAAGACACCCATTGTTTCTATAAGCGGCCTTATAACGCTTATGAAAAACGAAAATCTTTCTGACGAAAAAAGACGGCATTACCTTGCTATTATGGAAGAGGAAGCAAACCGCCTTACCCAGATGACCTCGAACGCGCTTTATCTTTCAAAGATAGAAACGCAAGGTATTCTCACTAACAAAAACACATACAATGTTTCAGAGCAAATAAGAAGCGCAGTTCTTCTGCTTGAGCGTAAGTGGTCGAAAAAGGATATTGAATTTTCTCTCGACCTTGATGAATATACTTTAACTGCAAACGAAGATATGCTTAAGCAAGTATGGGTGAATCTTATTGACAATGCAATAAAATTTTCAGAGCCAAGAGGGGAAATTTCATTAACTGCAAGGATTTGCGGAGATCTGATTGAGATTACCGTAGAAAATCAAGGCCCGCCTATACCAAAAACCGATTACGAGCTTATTTTTAACAAATTCTATCAGTGCGACAAATCCCGCGCCACAGAGGGTAACGGCATCGGACTTTCTATCGTCAAGCACATTGTCAATCTTCACGGCGGAAATATAACTGTCGCCTGTAGCGACGGGAAAACCGCCTTTACAGTAACTCTCCCCTGCTAAACGGTGTAAACAAAAAAACAGCGCAGCGCTGTTTTTTTGTTATAAAATATGCTCATACACCCGTATTATCAAATTCAGGAATAAATGCTTCTGTGGCTGTGCCAAAATCCTGTATAAAGCCGTTTTTTATTCCGAGCTTTTCCGCATACCCAAGAAGGTCAAAGTACTCGCTTCGAGTCACCTGCCTGTCAAGAGGCGGGGGCATATTGGGTATTGGCGTGTACTGATTCATAAGACTGATATATATCGAGTCACCGTAGGTTTCGTAAAGATATTTCAGCGAAAGCTTAGCCTCTGCAACGTGGTGCGGCAGAAGCAATATGCGGGCTATAACACCCGAAAGCATTATCCCGTCACGAATTTGTGGCAGTGACCTTTGCCTTACCATCTCTGCAATCGCGCACCTTGCCACGTTAGGATAATCCTCTGCCAAAGAAAGCTTTTTTGCGGTTCTTTCACTATAATATTTAAAGTCAGGAAGATATATGTCAACAAAGCCTTCAAGCTCCTTTAGTGTTTCGACCGAATCATAGGATGAAGTGTTATAAACTATCGGAATATCAAGTCCTCGCGCCTTGGCAATAATGAGCGCTTCCTTTATGCTGGGAACAAAATGGGTTGGGGTTACGAGATTTATGTTGTGAGCCCCCTGATTCCTTAGCTCAAGCATTATTTCAGCAAGGCGCTCTTTTGATATTAAAGTTCCGTTTTCTCCGCGTGATATTTCTCTGTTTTGGCAAAAAACGCAACCGAGGGAGCAGCCCGAGAAAAATATAGCACCCGAGCCGCGTGTGCCGGATATAACCGGCTCTTCCCAGTTATGAAGAGCTGCTCTTGCAACGGTTACTTTGTCAGTTGTTTTACAAAAACCCGTCTGCCCAAAAGCTCTGTTTATTCCGCATCTGCGCGCGCAAAGCGCGCAATTTTCATATGATAAAGCCATTGATTTTCCCGTTTCTAAAAATTGGTTGACAGTTGTGGATAAATATGGTATAATAGCGTGAATTCAGTATTAATGCCGCAGCTTCGGCAGAATGGAGATTATTATGAGCGATAAAAGACGTGAATATATCAGCTGGGACGATTATTTTATGGGCGTTGCCCTTCTCGCAGCCGAACGTTCAAAGGACCCGAATACGCAGGTTGGCGCTTGCATAGTTGACGTTCAAAACAGGATTCTTTCGACGGGATATAACGGCTTCCCCCTCGGATGCTCCGACGACGATTTTCCTTGGGGCAGAGACGGTGATGCAACCGACACTAAATACCCCTACGTAGTTCACGCCGAACTTAACGCTATACTTAATTCGAGAGGAAAATCTCTTGCAGGCTCCAAGCTTTACGTTGCGCTCTTCCCCTGCAACGAGTGCGCCAAGGCTATAATTCAGTCGGGAATCAGCGAGGTAATATACCTGTCTGACAAGTATCACGACACACCTCTTACTAAGGCATCGCGCAAAATGCTTGAAACTGCCGGCGTAAAGCTCACAAAAAGCAAGCCGACCAAGGCGCAAATAGTTTTAAATCTTTCGGTTAAGGATTAAAATATTTTTTTATTTCCTCATAAGTACAACCAAACGAGCCTTGAATCATCTCGGGCTTACCGCCTCCTCTTCCGAGGAGGCTTTTATTTATTTCTCCGGCTTTTGCTCTAAGGTCATCCGTATTTGAGGATATAACGTATTTATAGTCCCCCTCATCACCGCTCAGTAAAACGAGAATACCGCCGGTCTTTTTGCGCGCAACGTTTGAAAAGGCGATAAGCTCGGGGATGCTCGCTCCCTCAAGCAGAACAATTCTACATCCTTGTGCGTATTCAAGCAACTCAGCCTGTTTTTCAAGTACGGACGTTCGATATGATGAATAGGTGTTTTTCAACTCTGCAAAATCTCCAAGAAGCTTGTTTACACCGCCAACGACCTCTGACTTTGGTAGCGAAAGCAAAGAGGACACCGATTGCAAGGTCTTATAGTATTCATTAAACACTTTAACAGCACGTCTGCCTGCTGTGATAAATATTCTGATGCCGCCACGAAGCTTGGCAAAATCCAGAATTTTTATAACGCCTATCTCACCTGTATATTTTACGTGGGGTGCACAGCAGGCACAGGAGTCGTACTCCCCTATTTTTACGATACGGACGTTTTCATATAAATCAAGCTTTGAGCGGTATTGCATATCCGAAAGCTCCGTTGGGGTTGGAAAACTCGACGTAACATCAACGTTCTTATATATAACCTCGTTGGCAAGGCGCTCTACTCTGTCAAGCTGCTCACGTGTAAGCGGTGCGTTTATATCCATTGTCACCTCATCCGCGCCAAGATGAAAGCCCACGTTATCAAGTCCGTAAAGCGAATGTATTATACCGGAGAGTATATGCTCACCCGTGTGGCATTGCATTTTTTCGTATCTTTCGTCAAAATCTATTTTTCCGAAAACCTCACGTCCTACCTCAAAAGACGCGTCGGTATAGTGGTGTATTACTCCGCTTATTTCTTTTACGCAAGTCACGTTTGCCACGCCAAGCGTTCCTTTATCGGAATACTGACCTCCCTCCTCGGGGAAAAATGCGGTTTTATCAAGAATAACATCGTATAAGCCACCGCTTTTTTCGCAGGAGAGCACTTTTGCAAAAAATTCACTTTTGTAGGCATCAGAGTAGTATAGCTTTTCCGTCATTTTACATTGCTCCAATCAAAAATTGACCACGGATATGATTTTATATCCGGTGTTTTTTTTACGTTAATTCTCTCATTTCCAAATCCAAAGGTCAATGATGAAGAAAAAAGTGCTGGCATTTTTGCTCGGTTATCGCGACTGCCGTATTTACCGTCACCTACGATAGCCATCCCTCTGGACGCAAATTGAGCTCTTATCTGATGGAATCTGCCGGTATGCAGCTTCACGCGCACGAGCGAGTAAATCCCTCTCTCCGTCATATTCGTGGCTATGGGAGAATATTCAAGCTCTGCCCGTTTTGCCCCGCTTTTTCCTTCTTTAACGACGAAGGCTTTACCCATTCTTGAGTCTTTATACAAGTAATCAACCAGATAGCCACCCTCAGCATCCCCTTCTACGACGGCAAAATATTCCTTTTCCATGCCGCGACCGCCGACAAGTTCTGATATACGGGACGCCGCATTCTTGGTTCTTGCAAACACAAGCACACCGCCAACAACTCTGTCAAGTCTGTGCACAAGCCAAAGACAAGAATCCTCCCCAAGCTCTGCCAAAGCGCGCGATGCGGCGCTCATAGCATCCAAATCTCCCGTGGTATCGGATTGGCTAGGCATACCCGCAGGCTTACATACTGCTATAAGATTTCCGTCTTTATAAAGTATATCTATCATATTACCTCTTCAAAAAATGCCGCAGTCACTGCCGACTGCGGCATTAAATTAGTGCTTTTCGAGTACGTGCGTTATTTCAAGTAAATGATAAACAGCAGGAACGAGAACTACGTTTATAGCAAGCTCGACCGCAAAATTTACTGTTATGAAAAGCGTATATATTCCCACACCCGTCAGCTCTCTGAAGAAAAGCAGACATCCGACAACGAATATACCCGTATTGAGAACCGGAGCTGACAGCGCTGCCGCAAATATCGCAACGTATTTATTCTTTTTAGAGATAATTTTGAATATAAGTCCTGCCAGAACCGCCGAACCCATACCCTTTGCAAACACAAGAATTACAGTCATAACAGGGTTGTACTCGAGAAACGGAACGGTAGTTGGGTCAAATATAACTATAAGCGAAAATATTGCTCCAAGCCACGCTCCCGCACCAAGACCGCAGGACGCAACTCCAAGCACGAACGGAACTAGCACAAGCGCCGGAGAAAGTCCGGTTGCTGCGCCAATTAATGGCGCTATCCAGAGCTGAAGCACTATAACGAGTGCTGTGAGCATCGCAAGATAGGTAAGCTTTCTTATATCTATTGTTGTCTTATTATTCATTTTGCGCCTCCGAAACTATTTATGCGTATATTATAGCACTGTATCTACAGTTTTTCAAGGCCTTTCGCTAATTTTTACCGTTCGTTCTTCTTTTTTACGGTTATAACGCGTATTGCTTCCCCGCCTGTCAGAGCTATCATTTTAATAGCGGAAAGGCTGAAATCGTTTGCGTAAACCTTAAGCGGTTTATCTATCATGCCGCGGGCAAGCACCTTTATATAAGCGGTGTCGTAGGGAACAAGACTCATATTTTTTAAAACGTTCACGTCCACTGTGTCACCGGGCAAAAAATTTTCGCTAAGCGTATCTACGTTTATTATGCGCTTTTTAGTTCCCTCGGTTTCTATTATAACATCTCCCTTTGCCAAAAGATTTTTAGCCAAGGAATCGCTTATAAGGTCGTCTGCCCGTTCTCTGTCTACGCATAACGCGTTTTCAACGCTGTTGTATGCCTCAAGCGCTATCTCCTCTCCGTCTTCTATCTCGCTTTGCAAATCAGAGACCTCGGAAATATCCGGTACCGCTTCAGTATCACAACTTTCAGAGAAATCCTTATTTTTCGGCTCGTCTACAGCGGGCGTTTGCAAATTTTCACCGTTTATTTCTCTTGCAACCGGGGAAAGCCGACACTTGAGAACCGAAATATACCTTCGCATCCTATCTTTGTGGCATAAAGCAACCGCAAATATGAAAAATAGGGTTAATATAATCAAAAGAATCAGAAATGCAATGAATGCCCCGTCCTCCGACAATGAATTATGCCTGGTTATAGCTCCCGGAATAACTGTTACAGAATAGTTTGGATTATTTGATATACAGCCTATTTCATCATCGGTATAAACGAATGATAGGAAAAGCTCTTCACCGACTACCACCTGTCCATCATCAATTACGTAAACAGGCGCTGCAATCTCTTCAAAGAGATACTTATCTATGTCCATAATCCTCAGCGTTATTTTCCTAGGTTCAATCTCGTAATAGACCGTTGCCTCGCTAAGCCCGCCTTGAAACTCGTAATTTTTCGAGTCGGTCAGCTTAAGCGCTACGCTGTATGACCCCGCCGATATTCCCGGATTGGAAGTAGCAGAATAAAGCTCGGAATTGTAAATATCTGGATATTGCTCAACCCCGTTGTATATCAAGGGAGCAATTGAGGGGAGCTCTATTACCCTTTTTCTTATTCTCAGCACACCCTCGGGCACTTTAGGCTGATTATAGTTATACGTGTCGTACTCCAAAACCGCATCTGCGGGGTATTCACCTGCGTATTTTCCTACTCCTCCAACATAGGACACAACGCGAACCCCGGCGGGAAGGCCAAGAAGCGTTATTCCCTTTTCTCCCCCGTCGTACTCAAAGACACTCTCGCTCCAAAAAACCCCGCTCATATCGTAGTCAGCTTTTCCTACGCTTATATCTATTGTTTCGCAAAAGCCCATACAGGATATAGAAATGCGAGTGTCGCCAAAGCGCAAGGAGTCCGCAGTAGCGTATTCTACGGATACCGCATCTCCGCTAGGTGCAAAATAGCTGCCGTCGTTATTTTCAACTGTTATAGAAAAGTCGGAAAAATCAAGCACCTCAAATGCAAAAAACTCATATCTGTTCATGGAAATATGAAGCCTAATCGGAACTACCTTTATTATCTCGAATCCCAGCGTCTCAGAAGCAATGGATTTGTGATTTTTGTCTCCCTCGCAGTATGCGCGCACATAGTATTTACCGGGAGCTGTCGGCGCGTCAATTTCACATTTCCCCTCAGCATCAGAGTAATAGAGAAATACGACCTCGCCGGCCATCGCCTCTCCTTTGGGGGCAAGCGCCCTGCCCTCGTATATATTTTCAAGCTCAATCGGCTCAAGCCAGCGATTTTCAGTTTTATCTATGATAAAATCTACGCTTGAATTTATCACGTAATAGTCAGAATTTAATGAAATTGCAGTTGCCGTATAGCTGCCGGCATCACGCCCTGCGCCTACTACGGTTAATTGACTTTCCTTTGCGTTAGCTGTGGGAGCGTGGGAGCTGCCGTTATAGGTAAATTCGGTATTCTGCCAGACGGCGCTTATGCCAAGAGGTAAAATCTCAACGTAAGCGCATATTTTATCGGGCAAATTGTAGTTTCTGCTCGCAGAAGTAAAAATAATTTCAACGGCAACTCTTCCCTCGGCTACGTGTGTCACTCCCCCGGAAAAAGCATACTCCAGCGGTACTCCGTCAGCGCCAACAGGCATACTTCCGGAAAGATTTGGATACTGTTCGCTGCCGTTATATATGAGCACGCTGTCGGAAAAGGAAAATAGCGATAGGTCGTAGTCTGCCCTCTTAATTTCCCACCGGCAAAAAATATCCTCCGGCGGATTATAGTTTTTGTCATCATAAGAAAGTGTTACCCGCGCGATGTATTTGCCGGCGGAGGATGCCTTATTATCGCTATATCCTATGACGGAAACTCCGTCAGGAAGTCCTGAGAGCGTAACGCTCTTTTCCTCTCCGTCATACACAAAATCTCCACTGCTCCACATTACCCCTGTTAAATCATAGTCAGCCTTGGCAATATTATAGCTTGCGGTAAAATTCAAAAGCTTATAGTTCTTATCATAGCAAATCGCCTCTGCAGTGTACTCTCCCGCAAGCGAACGCGCGCCTATAACCTCTGTTACAACCTTTCTGCCGTGCACGTCGGTATAATAGGCAGAAGGGCACTTTAGCAAGCCGTCGTAAACAAATTGGGTATCGGTAAATACGACCTCACTCTCATATGGCAAAACAGTAAGGATTGCCGTCATTGCTGACGGGGATTCGTAGTTTGGACTCTTTGACGAAAAGGAAAGTGTCATAGGATAGACTCCTGCATCAACCCCGCCGCCCAAAACCGAATATTCAAGCGGAATACCGTCAAGACCCGTCGGCAAAGCACCGCCGAAGGCAAGAGCCCGCCTCGTGCCGTCGTAAATCACACTGGTGTCTGAAAAACTTATTTGCGACATGTCGTATTTCGCCTTTACTACAGAAACAGATACCGCAACGGGCAGTTCTTTATAGCTTGCGATTACGGCGCTGTCACCGTATCGTAGACTCTCTGCGGATTGATAGGAAATACTGAGTTTTTCCCCGTCTATCAGCTCTTCTCTTTTGCTGTTATAGCTCACCCTCACAATCAGACCCTCGGGGTCAAACTTTTCAAAAGCTGTATATTCGCACCTCGTTGGCATATTCTCTATTGAAATGCCTACCGCCCTCTCGGCTATAACCGAAAAGAGAACGGGTGAGGAATATAGCTCGTTATAATTCTCACATCCCGACACATATGCAATACAGTAATAAACCCCGGGAGCCGTTGGGATGGCAGCGGTGTATCCGCCGTCGTATTCTGAGGAATAAAGGTATTCTACGGTGCCAAAGCAAGCCGTTGCCAAGGGATTTGGTGTCAGACCCTCGTATATATCCGACATCCGAAGCTCATCTATGAAACGGTTCTGTGCTTTTAGAATTGAGAACTCCGAAAAGGCAACCGAGCTTCCATCAAAAAATTCATAGTTGTAGGGGTCACAAAGCGTAATTTTTACAGGATATATACCAACCTCTGTTCCACCTGTATCCGACACCGTATAAACCGAGGTTGAATAAAGGTCGGGGCTTTGGTGCCTGCCCGTATAATACTTGTCCGTTGCAATGGGAACAGCTACCCTTTGCTTGTGAATTTTCACCTCTGCAGGCGGTGTAACTACACTTACACTGTCTGCGCCATAGGTAAAGCTGAGTGTACATTCATATCTGCCTGAATCCTTTACGCAGGTAAGATTTATTTTAGGTCCTGCATTAGAAAAATACTCTCCGTCACGATACCACGTATAATTGACTACGCCCTCCGAAAGCAATGGGTGCGAAAGCTCCTCAATACCGAACTCGTGCTCAAGTGAATTATAAGTAAATTCCAATGAATTTAGAACAAAGCTTGGTGGTAAAAGGCTATATTTTGCATATAAATCAAAACTGTTGTTTACATTTTGGGCAAAATCATAGGCAATTTCCGTGTTCTCGTCTATACTCCAAGATGAGAACTTATACCCGTTTTTTTCTTTAGCACCGCTACTGTTTATCACTTCTCCTGCAAGTGCTTCGACAGTGCTTACAATTTCATCGTTACAATAAAAATTTACTACGAAAGGTAAATATACTGCGCCGAAATTTTTCTCATCTATTCTCTCGTGCTCTGAAAAATAACGAACCGAAGCCGCTTGTCCCAAGGAGTCATAAAGCGTTATTTTTTGAAGCGAGGCTTGCTCCGCCTTATAGAATACGCATTTTATTTCCCCTTCCTCAAACAGCGAGTTGTAACAAACTGCAACGTCACCAGCAAAGGCTGTTTTTTCATATGAAAGCGTGATTGGCGATTCTGTAAATATTCCGTATTCCCTGCCCTCTATCATTGGAGAGCCCGACAACATAAGCGTTGACTTTGACAAAATTGCTACTGCCTGTGAACTTGTGACAGCTCCGCCGGAAATCACGCATCTGCCGTAATCCATTTTTATCGCCGCATCCTCCTCTGAGCATATCCTACCGCTTTTGAGATGAAAGTCAGCATCAGAGGAGTAATCAAGCTTTACGGCGCAAAAATCAGCATTGATTTCACCGTTATCAACATAAACGCGACCCGATTTTACACGCAGGCTGCCACTATCAAAATTAATGCTGACGTTGGATAACGTAAGTTCCGCGCCAAAAACGGTCAACGACGCTCCCCCGGTAAAGCTAATGCTGCCAGAAAACACGTATTTCCCTGCGTCAAGCACAACGTTCTCCTCAACACTAACGCCTGCAAAGCTTATTTTTGCCTCATAGAGATTGAGTACGTTAATATACTCCACTATCCTTGAAAATTTATTAGAGCTGACTATCTGGTGAATTTCGCCGTCAGTATAATCGAACAAGATATACTCTCCCCCCTCGTACGACACTATGTATTCGCCGCACTCACTATCCGACGCTCTTACCCCAAACGACATAAGCGCAAGCATAGCCGCTCCTATCAAAATCACCTTCCAAGCAGTTTTCATCAAGCAACCTCTCATATCCATTTTTTTCCACATAATTATAGCATTGAAAACTCTGCCGTTCAAGGAATATAAAGGTTAACATTTCCAAAACTTCTGACATAGATTTTAAGTTTGCGAGCCATGGTGATTTTAAAGAAGATTTTGTGACAAAAAAAGCGCCGATCAGCACCCCCGGAGAAAGCGGGGCAGTAATCGGCGCAAACGTCAGCAACTTATTTCTCTTTATAGTAAAGCAGGCAATGACAGTATCCTTCAAAATCGGGGTCCGCAATCTGTTCTCTGAATTCCTTGCACATGCATTTGAATTCCTCGGTTTTTGACAGCCTGCACGGACAGTACCCCCCCGTGCGCTTAAGCCCCTCCTTTATGGTATCTACCACCTCTTTATTCTCATTAAGCTTTATTTTCATAACACTAACCCTTGTAACTTAAAATAAATTCCCGAAGTTTTTCCTTTGGCACAAGTCCTACGGAAATATCAAGAAGCGTATTATTCTTAACTAACGCAACGGTGGGTATGCTCTGCACCTTGAAAAGCTTTGTAAGCTCCGGCTCAGCATCAACGTTTATTTTGCAGAATTTGACGTCCGAGAGCTCTTTTTCAAGCTCGTCAAGCACGGGAGCTATCATACGGCAAGGTCCGCACCATTCAGCCCAAAGGTCAATAACAGCAATTCCCTTATATTCCTCAACCTCTGAGTTGAAGTTTTCTGACGTAAGATTTATCATTGAAATTCTCCTATTCTTTTTTCTTTATTTTATCACAAAATACAGCCCTTGTCTAGCAATATTCTTTTTGTTAACAATTTTTTTATAAAATGAAGTTGAAAAAATTTAGAAAAAGCTGTACTATTATATTGAAAAACAGCGATACGGAAGGATTTGCCTATGAGTTATTTTAAAACAAACCTCACTGTAGATATACACGATGTAGATTATAACGGCGCAGCGCGAGCATCCTCACTTATGAAATATATACAAAGTGCAGCGCAAGCGCAGCTTACGGAAAACGGAATGTCATACGACCGACTTCGTGAAATGAATCGTGCGTTCATACTCAGCAGGATAAAAATGGAGTTTACCGATACGGTAAGAGCATACGAGCCGCTTACAGCAATCACCTTCCCTGCTACCAGCCGCGGCTATAGTTTTCTGCGATGCTATAAGCTGGAAAGAGATAACGCAACAATAGGACGCGCCGTTTCAATATGGGCGCTCGTTGATACAGAAAGCCGCGCTCTTGTAAAAGTCAACGATTTCGACCTGGGACTTGAAACCTACGACCCTCTTGACCTGCCACTGTCAAGAATAATTATTCCTAAGGATCTGGACACTGTCGGGGCATACACGGTTACGTACGGTGACACCGACCAGAACGGTCATATGAACAACACACGCTACCCTGATATGTATTCACATTTTCTTCCTCTTAAGGGCAAGCGCATAGAATCTATGAGTGTAAGCTATCTCAATGAAGCGCCCGCAGGTAAAACGCTGACGGTTCAAATGAGAAAATACGAGAATCTCTACTATTTCCGCACGCTGCGTCACGACGGAAGGATAAATACCGAAGCAGAGATAAGTCTCTGTGATATTTGACATTGCAAATCTTGCTTTTTATAGGTCAAAATAGCAAAAATGCAATTGTTTTTCGACATTTTACGGTTTTTTCATCAAAATATGACAAAGGAATAAACACATAACTTCATTCTTTCGTTTGGAAAAAATCTGTTTAACCTAACTGATTTTCTCAAACTGTTGCTATAAAGCAATTTTTGCAATATTTCATTTTTGCCGTATTATAACAACGTTAATTTTCCGCAGATTTCTTAACGACAATTGTTTGGAAATTGTGATACAATATTATTCGTAAAAAATCTGCGGAGAAAATTAAGATGAAACAAAAAGAAAAAAACATTGACACAACAATTAGAACCGAAAGACGCGAATCAGATGGCATAGGTTATAAATACGAGCTTCTTATGCACAAAAGTTCGCGCGTTGCAAGCTACGGAATACCTTTATACTCAATTTCCGTCGAAATGCAACATAGCGACGGAGAAGTCACCAACGCCAGCACCAGCGAGGTTTTTGCTGATGCCGGCAAGGCTATAGATTTCTTTGAAAAGCTCGTAAACAACCTCGCAACGCCTATTGACCTGCCTTACATAGTAGAAGACGAGCTTTCGAGGTAGCGATTTGGTACCATTTTACATCTGATACAATTTAACATTAAATAGCTCTCGCTTCCTGCAAGGCGCGTCATTTTAGACACCGCGTTCTGAGGTGGGGCTTTTTAATTTTACAAAGAATGGCATATAAGGCTCTCGTCATAGGTTGGATTTATAAAAGGATGTAAGCAGCATACACGTTCTCTTGACAATGTTAATTTTCTCATCACCGGTAAGCCTCTGCCAGATGAAATTATAAAAAATTTCGGACCAAAAATGCGTTTCTCCGCCCTCGCGCGTTTATATTTAAGATATTAGAATAAAATATAATTATATTCTATTGACTTTTCTGTTCCTTGATGATATAATTAATAAGAATAGGTCAAATTTTGGCGTTTTCGCTGGGTACGCCCTAAGTTAAATAATTACCTTGACAACGCGGGAGGCTGTATGAAAGAAAAAAACTCTAAAATACAAATATTGCTTTCCACGTATAACGGCGAATCTTTCTTACGTGAGCAGCTTGACAGCTTTCTTTCGCTTGATAATTACAACGACGTCAAAGTGCTTATACGCGATGACGGCTCAACCGACAAAACAC
>JAZORD010000056.1:0-26515 GCA_045656445.1 Eubacteriales bacterium
TGGCAAAAAGAGAAAATCAAAAGCTAAAGCTCATAAGGCTGCTTGAAATATTAATGCGTGAAACTGATGAGGAGCGCGGGCTTTCAATGAGTGAGATAATATCGCGCCTTTCGGAATACGGTATAGCTGCCGAGCGAAAAAGTATATATGACGATTTTCTAGCCCTTGAGGATTTTGGATTCGTCGTATCTCATACGAAAACCCGCCCGCCGAAATACAAGCTCGATACGAAAATTTTTGAGCTAGCAGAGCTTAAAATGCTTGTTGATGCTGTACAGGCATCAAAATTTATAACCGCCAAGAAAAGCCGTGAAATAATAGAAAAGCTGGGACTTTTTGCAGGGGCTCACCGTTCGCGCGAGCTATCGAGGCAGGTGTACGTTGAGGACAGAGTCAAAACACAGAGTAACTCCTCAATATATTCAATAGACGCAATACATACCGCTATAAACGAAGGTCGAAAGCTAACCTTTAAATACTTTGATTATAACGGTGAAAAAAAGAAAGTTTTTCGACACGGGGGCGCGCCATATATGACAACACCCTGCGCGCTTTTGTGGGATGATGAAAAATATTACCTCGTTGCCTATGATGAGGAGGCAGACAAAATCAAAAATTTTCGCGTAGATAAAATGCAGGACGTAACCGCAACCGACGAGCCAAAGGACCAAAACGAGCTTGTAAATAAATTTGACCCCGGCGCGTATTCAAAGAAAATATTCGGTATGTACGGGGGCGTTGAGGAGCTTGTAACGATGGAGTGCCGTGAGCATCTTGCCGGACCTATGATAGACCGCTTCGGCACAGAGCCGCTTTTTACAAAAACCGATTTTGGCTTTAAATTTTCGGCTCGCGTTATGGTAAGTCCAACGTTCTTTTCATGGGTGCTCGGCTTCTCTCGCGATATTCGCATTATTGCCCCCGAAAGCGTAAAAAGTGAGTTCAAAAGAAATCTTCGGGAAATAGCGGAAAATTATTAAAATCAAAAAATCTTGCAAAAAGCAAAGTGAGGTTTACTTTTTTGAAGAAATATGATATAATTGCGTTTGACCTTGACGGAACGCTCAGCGACCCATCGCGAGGACTTATAGCATCCTTTGTATACGCACTTAAGAAAATGGGTGTTGATTACGGAGAGCCTGAGCAACTCAAAAGGTTCATAGGTCCGCCAATATACGAAGAGTGGCAGAGGGTATTCGGATTCAGTCCCGAGGAGTCAGCTCGCGCCCTCCTTATATTCCGTGAATACTATCAGGTATACGGCTGGTGGGATAATGAGATGTATGAAGGTGTTCCCGAAATGCTTCGCGAGCTTAAGCTTGCCGGTAAAACGTTGATACTGGCTACCTCGAAGCCGGAGGTTTTTGCAAAAAAAATTCTCAGCCTTTTTGATATAGCAAAATACTTTGATTTTATCGGCGGCGCGGCTACGGATAAAATCAGAGATAAAAAGCACGAGGTGCTTGAATACAGTCTTACAGCCGTCGGACCCATTAACCCCGCGAGAGCAATACTCGTTGGCGACAGAATATACGACGCCGAGGGCGCAAAGCGTTGCGGAATAGACTCTATGGGCGTGCTTTACGGACACGGCTCGGAAGATGAGATTTTTTCCTCGGGCTTTACGCTTACGGCACAGAAAGTAGAAGATATAAGCAAAATATTGATATAAGAGATTACACGAGGCAGATTATGACCGATTCATACGTAGTAAATGCAAGAAGGCGCTTGCACGCCTATCCCGAAATAGGATTTGAGCTTGACAGAACTCTTGAATTTATTCGGAGCGAGCTTGAAAAGATGGGAGTTGAATACACCGAAAAATACGGCAAGAGCAGTATCGTAGCAACCGTAAATCCCGAGAAGACGCAGTTCACCATCGGCATCAGAGCGGATATAGACGCGCTCCCGATCACAGAACAAAACGACGTGCCGTATAAGTCGAAGATCGACGGACAGATGCACGCCTGCGGTCACGACGCTCACACTGCAATAGCGCTAGACACGTGCCGCCGTGTAAATGAAATGAGGGATAAAATAAACTGTCGGGTAAAATTTATTTTTCAGGCGGCAGAGGAATATCCCCCGTCAGGAGCAAAGCTTATGGCAGAGGACGGCGTGATGGATGACGTAGACTGCATCGTCGCCCTGCACGTTGCAACCGATTTTGACGCCGGAGATATCGCAGTTTCAGCCGGTCCGATAAACGCGACGAGCGATGGCTTCTATCTTGAATTTTACGGCAGGGCAGCTCACGTGGCAAATCAGCAGGCGGGAGTTGACGCTATTATGATGGCTGTAAGAGCGTACACCGACATTGAATTTATGATAGCAAAGGAGATTGGGGCAAGAGAGCCTGTAATATTCAACGTTGGCGCTATTCACGGCGGAGTAACGAACAATATTATTTCTGACAGATGCTCTATGTATTGCACGCTTCGCACTCAAAAAGAGGAGAATGCCGAGTATATACTCGGAAAAATAAAGAAAATAATAAAAGCCGTCGCAGAAACGGCAGGCGGCGAGGCGCGTTTTGTTGAAAGCAAGCATTATCCAATAGTTAATAACCACCCAACCGTCACCCAAAAAATCAGAGATGCGGCTGCCCGTGCTCTTGGTAAGGAGCATGTATTTTCAAGGGACGCTCAGCGTATGGGCGGTGAGGATTTTTCATATTTTTCAAATCTTAAGCCCGGCTGTATGTTTAACCTCGGAGTCAGAAATGAAGAAAAGGGATATACAGTCCCTGTTCACAACGGCAAATTTATGATAGAAGAATTGGGTCTTGAGGCAGGGGTAAACGTGTTTTTGCAGTTTATTCTCGACAATATGAACGGAATAGATTTTAATTAAAGGAATATGAAAAGGACCTGCGGAGATTTTACTGCCGCAGGCCCTTTTAGCAGAAGTACAAAAAGCGAGGCGCCAAAATTTCAGCGCCTCGCTTTTTGATGTATAATCTTGTTTTGATTATTTTGTCTCGCTCTTCTTAGCAACGACCTCAACACCCTTGTAATAACCGCAAGCCTTGCATACGCGGTATGCAAGATTCATCTCGCCGCACTGAGGGCAAGCAACAAGGTTGGTGGGCTCTTCAAGCTTCCATACGCTAGAGCGTCTTTTCATTTTTCTCGCGTGAGAAACCTTCCTCTTTGGTACTGCCATTGTGATTACCTCCTAAAACGAGCCTGCTGACAAGCATTCTCTATATGTGTTTTTATTTTTTCATTTCATCAAGCAATTTTTGAAGCGGAGCAAGGCGCGGGTCTATTTCCTTATCCACGCAATTACATTTGCCCTCGTTCAAATTTTTGCCGCATCGCTGGCACAGACCGCGGCAATCCTCACGGCAAAGGAAGCGCGCAGGAAACTCCATCTCAAGCTGAGCGCGGAGCTGCTCGTCCATATCCAAAAAGCCGTCGTCGATTATTGCGTAATCATCCAGCCTATCCTCATCAAGATTTTCAAGCAAATCCCGCGGCGCAACGGTTTTCTCAAGGTTAAGGGAGAACTTGCCGGAAACGGGAGCTAAGCATCTTGCACATACGGATGAATAATCAATCGACGCGCAAAGTGACATTCGCATATAACCAGCAGTGTTGGTAATATCGCCCACAACCTTCATGGGAGAAGGAAAACTTACACCGTAAAGAAAGCTTGAACAGTCCTCCGGGTCAATATCAAGTGAAAGCTCGTAATCAAAGGACAGGAGCTTATCCCCTGCCAAAAGCGGTCTTAAATCAAGCCTCACCGGAAACCTCCCCGCGCTACGGATAAATAGCGTTTTTCGGCATTGGGCATAGTTTAGGCTATAGTCCCAAAGTCGTACACTATATTATATAACTTTAGTTCTTTGATGTCAAGGGCTTTTTTAAATTTCCGAAATAAATTTTGTAAAAACTCCTCTTCGTGCTGGGAACACGCTCACGCACGCTCGCGTTAAAAATATATTGACTTTTAAAAAAATGTATTGTATAATTTAGTTATAAATATCCCTTGTGGAGAGGAAAATGTGAAAATGCTTACTGATATCGAAATAGCTCAATCGGTGAAACCGAGAAATATTCTTGAAATAGCGAGGGAAGCGGGTATTGACGAAAAATACGTGGAGCTTTACGGAAGAACTAAGGCGAAGCTTGACCTCTCCTTGCTCGAGGATTCTAAGGATAAGAAGAACGGAAAGCTCGTTCTCGTAACTGCGATAACACCTACCCCCGCGGGCGAGGGTAAAACCACGACGACAATAGGACTTGCCGACGGTATGCACCGGCTTGGAAAAAAAGTAGCCGTTGCTCTTCGCGAGCCCTCCCTTGGTCCTGTTTTCGGAGTTAAAGGTGGCGCCGCAGGCGGCGGATATGCGCAGGTTATTCCTATGGAGGATATAAATCTTCACTTTACGGGAGATTTTCACGCTATCGGCGCGGCAAACAATCTTCTTGCCGCAATGCTTGACAACCACATATACCAGGGTAACGCACTCAATATAGACCCAAGAAGAATAACCTGGAAAAGATGCGTCGATATGAACGACCGTCAGCTGAGATTCGTTACGGACGGACTTGGCGGTAGAGTAAACGGCGTACCCCGTGAGGACGGATACGATATAACCGTCGCATCCGAAATTATGGCGGTGCTTTGCCTTTCGAGCTCTATTTCCGACCTTAAGGAAAGACTTTCGAGAATAATAGTTGGATATACCTACGACGAGAAGCCGGTTACCGCCGGAGAGCTTCGTGCTGCCGGAGCTATGGCGGCTCTTCTTAAGGACGCTATGAAGCCAAACCTCGTTCAGACTCTCGAGGGAACGCCTGCGTTTGTGCACGGCGGACCGTTCGCTAATATCGCCCACGGCTGTAACTCAGTAATAGCTACAAAAACCGCTCTTAAAATGGGTGATTACGCAATAACCGAGGCAGGCTTTGGAGCAGACCTCGGAGCTGAAAAGTTCCTTGATATAAAGTGTCGTATGGCAGGACTTACGCCTGACGCAGTTGTGGTTGTTGCTACCGTGCGCGCGCTTAAAATGCACGGCGGTCTTGCGAAAACCGAGCTTGGCGCGGAAAATCTTGAGGCGCTTGAGCGTGGAATCCCGAACCTTCTGCGTCACGTGTCTAACATTAAAAACGTATATAAGCTTCCATCCGTTGTCGCAGTCAACAGATTCCCGACAGACACCGATGCGGAAATTGATTTCATTATCGAAAAATGCAAGCAGCTCGGCGTAAACGTCGTCCTCTCAACCGTATGGGCAGAGGGCGGTAAAGGCGGAGAGGCTCTTGCGAAAGAAGTAATAAGGCTTTGCGAAGAGGAAAAGGGAGATTTCACCTTTGCTTACGACCTTTGCGGAACTATCGAGGATAAAATCGAGGCGCTTGTAAAGAAAATATACGGCGGTGACGGTATAACCGTGCTCCCTGCGGCAAAAAAGCAGATAGCAGCTCTTACCGCGCTCGGCTTTGACAAGCTCCCCGTTTGTATGGCTAAAACTCAGTATTCCTTCTCAGACGACCAGACCAAGCTTGGCGCTCCCGAGGGATTTAAGGTAACGGTGAAAAACATAAAGATTTCCGCCGGCGCGGGCTTTATCGTCGTGCTTACAGGAGATATAATGACAATGCCCGGACTTCCCAAGGTTCCCGCGGCTGAAAAAATAGACGTTGACGAGAGCGGAAGGATAACCGGACTTTTCTGATATGAAACTTATAATCGCTTCAAATAACAAGCATAAAATACACGAAATTAAAAAGATTCTCGGAACTAAGTTTGGAGAGATTCTCTCGCTTTCCGAGGCAAAAATAGACCACGAAACCGTAGAGGACGGCGAAACCTTTATTGATAACGCCTTCAAAAAGGCGCGTGAAATAGCAAAGATATCCGGTTGTGCCTCACTTGCCGATGACAGCGGAATCTGCGTCGATGCTCTTGACGGCGCGCCCGGCGTATACAGCGCAAGATTCTCCGGTGTCCACGGAAACGACGAGGACAACAATAAATTACTTCTTGAAAAGCTTGACGGCGTATCCGACAGGGGAGCGCATTACACCTGTGCTGTGGCGCTGGTTTATCCTGACGGAAGAGAGATTTTTGCCGAGGGATATATGTACGGAAGTATAACCGAAGCTCCGAGAGGGAGCGCCGGATTTGGCTATGACCCGCTTTTCGTT
Organism: Eubacteriales bacterium; assembly: GCA_045656445.1. GTDB lineage: Bacteria > Bacillota > Clostridia > Oscillospirales > CAG-272 > UBA1740. The sequence continues at coordinate 6,165 of JAZORD010000056.1, forward strand.
CCAAAAGGGAAGACCTGCACCGTTGCCGAGATGACGGAGGATGAAAAAAACGCTATAAGCCATAGAAAAAACGCGTTATCAGCTCTTCTCGAGAAGCTTTAATGAGAGATAAGCAATCTAATTTGACTCAATAAAGTAATTTCACCCTTGTGCAATACATATTAAAAAACGCCTGAGGGCGTAGAAAGAGGTGTAAAATGTCGGATACAGATAGAAAAAATCCCGATATACCGCAGTCGGAAGAATTAAGAAGAAAAATAGATGCTGCGAAAGCAACCCTCAGGGAAAAGTACTCGGTGTGCAAGACCGCCGCAAGAAAACTGTCGGGTGCATATTCGCGTCTTGTTGATGCGGAATCGAAGCTGGATTTGAAGCCGTCGGCAAGACTTATGTCAAAGCACGCAATACAGGAAACTCAGTACAACGTTGCGCTCAAGGAATATTTTTCCTGCGCTGAGCTTTACAGCTCGCTTGTTGATGGCGTAATGAGTCTTTACGGAGAGTATTATCTTTCCGAAAGCGGAAGGGCGGCTAAAAAAATAAAGGCCGAGTCTGCAAGATTTGAGGCTCAGCAATATAAATTAAAGCAAAAAATAGCAGATGGAGCAAAGGACGTTTCAGAGGCGATAGGAGCGTTTGATAAGCATCCGAAGGAGGAACCTGTCGAGCAGATTCGCAGGGACGTATCGAAAAAAGCGGAAATCCCCCAACCCCCATCACCCCAGCCGGATGAAGCTCAGCCCTACTCTTACGGCGCTCCGCAGGGAGCATACCATCCTCATCAGCCGATGGATATGTACAGACCCTATATGCCGCACGGGGTGAATATTGCTCCGATGAGCATAGATATATCAGGAATAGTTCAGGATGCGGTTGCATCTGCTATGGAAAAATTCAAGGGGGCGTTTGAAAAGCAGGCTAACGCATTCATTGACGCTGTGCCGGAGTCAAGCGCACCCAAAGCAGAGGTTGACCTTACCCGTGTAAATTCCGCGGCGCAGTCGGTGCTCGCAGAGGAGGGAGTTTTAATTGAGAAGCTCTCGGCTCTTATGGAAAACCTTAAAAATCTCTCGGACGAGATGACGTCGCTCGGAGCAGCTTATATGCAGCTTGCCAACACTCAGCGCGATGCGGCAGAGCTTCAGCGCAGAATAAACGATATGCAACGCGCAATCTCCCGCGAAATACAGGGAGTCCAAGCTAATCAGAAGGTTATAAATCAGGACCAAGCGGCAGTTTCCGCAGAGCAGGCGGTTGTTATGGAGCAGCAGAAGGCAAACCTTGAGGGGCAGAAGCTGCTTGTTGAGTCCTCTGAAAGCGTTGGCGCTATGCAAAAAACAGTAATAGAAACGCAAGGCGCTCTTGAGGCGTCAATGCGCGAGGTGCTTCTGTCACAGAAAAATATTATAACCTCGCAGCAGGGACTTATGAACGCAAGCGCAAAGAATCTTGAGCTTCAGCGTGAGCTTGGAGAAAAGCAGGCAGAGCTTACCGATATGCAAAAATCAGCAATGTCCGCTCATAAGCAGGTCGTAAGAGCGCAACGCAGCTTCAACGCAAGAAATTCCGTTCCCGAAAAAAAGGAAAAGAAAGCCGCGGACACTTTGCCTAAGGAGGAAGCCGCGCCGATTCCCGAGGAAGTATCTCTCGATGAAATAAAAATAGAGCAATGAGTATTAACGGGTAAGCTCTCGTAGCTTGTCCGTAAGCTCGGCGCGAAAAGCATTTAATGCGCCGTAAAAGTCGGAGTCAACCGCTCCGACTTTTTTTATTTTGCCGAGCCCGTTTTTTGTATACGGTGAAACTATTCCGCCGCCTATTTGGCGCAAAACGAGCTCGCCGATAAATTCTCGGCAGTCCTCGTCCCTTACGCTCAGATATAGGGGCGTGCAGGATAAAAAGGAAAAAAGAGCACCGCGCAGATGCTCCGACATTATAAAATTGCAGCTCTCGGACGCTGTGAAAAATTCTTTTATGCCGCGTGGAATAACAACTCTCGAATCAAACTGACGCGCAAGAGCCCTCACCCTGTCCAAGCTCTCAAAGTCAAGACAGATAAAGAGGGGAGAAAGCTCTGATTTTTCTGCTATTTTTCCAATATCCGTTGCCCCTAAAGTGCTGTCTCCGTTTAATATTATGCCGAAGCTGTCGCGTAAAGTGTATCTTTTTTTGTTGGCAAGCGGAAGAATTAAGTCGGGGATAGCTTCCCAAAATGCATCGAATTTTTGCATAGAACTCCTAAAAAATCCGCCGTGGGAACCCGCGGCGGAAAAATATATCAAAATCAGACGATAACGGCGTTATCCTCGGTTTCCTCGTCGTGCATAGACGCCACGAGCTGTACCTGATATGCGTCAATAACAGCTTCCTCAAGGGCGCACCTGAACTCCGAATTTATTGGATGTACTATGTCGCGGTAAGTGCCGTCGGGATTTTTTCTTGAGGGCATAACAATAAAATATCTGTCTCTTGCGTAAATTACCTTCACGTCGTGAACTGCCAGACAGTCGTCAAACGTAACCGAAGCAATAGCCTTCATAGGTCCCTCGTCAAAGAATTTTCTTACCTTAATATCCGTGATTTGCATAATCGTATTCCTCCCCATGCAGTGTCTTTTTTTTTGATACTGAATATATTATACTGTAAGAATGTTACAAATATTCAAAATGCAAAAAAGCAAAGTTTTAATTATTTGTAGATTTTTTAATAACTGAAAATGTATAAAAATTTAACACGGCAAGAGGATAGCAGAGTTATGTCGAAATATAATTCAAATGTCGGAAGGGATAGAATAAAGGAGATAATAAAAAACAAGAGCTCCCGCGTGCATTTCGTGGGCGTTGGCGGAGTCGGTATGTACTCTCTTTTTAGACTCTCGGAAATGTGCGGATTAAGCGTGTCGGGCAGTGACGGGGAAAGCTCTCCCCTTACCGAGCTTTTGACCTCTCGCAAAAAAAGTGTAAGTATAGGACACAAAAGGAAATATGCCGAGGGCGCAAGCCTTCTCGTGTATACCCTTGCTATCAGAGATGATAATCCTGAGATTATTTACGCGCAGGAGTGCGGTATACCTGCGGTGTCGCGCGCCGAATATCTTGGCGCTCTTATGGAAGAATATAAGGAACGTATAGGCGTGTCCGGAACTCACGGAAAAAGCACGACAACGGCTATGCTTGACGCAATATTTCTTGAGGCAAAAAAAGAGCCTACTACTGTTCTCGGAGCAATAATTCCAAAAGAAAAAGAGTCAATAAGAGTTGGAAAAAAGGATTATTTAATATATGAGGCGTGCGAGTATAAGGATTCCTTTTTGCATTTTTCACCCACAGCGTCTGTCTTTACAAATATCGAGCTTGACCACGTAGACTATTTCAAGGATATAAGCTCCCTCCGAGCCTCATTCCTTAACGCTATGAATAAATCCCCCCTGTCAGTCGTCAACTGCGATGACGAAAATTTGCGCTCGCTGCTCCCTCTGGCAAAAAACAGATGCGTGAGCTACGGTACGCGCGAAGGCTCTGACTACCGCGTTAATATAACCGAGTCCAAAAACGGACTTTACAGCTTCGAAATTATGCGCGGGGAGCAAACTGAGATTAAGACTTCGCTTAAAATACCGGGAAGATTTAACGCAATAAACGCGGCGGGGGCAGCGGTGATGAGCCTTGAATTTGGGATAGAGCGTTGTGTTATTGAGTCTGCGCTGTCAAATTTTTTGGGAGTGGGACGCCGTCTTGAGATGATTGGCGAATATAAGGGAGCGAAGGTTTATTACGATTACGCGCATCACCCGACCGAAATCGAATGCGCGATACGCGCAGTCAGGGAAATGCGCCCCGGCAGACTCGCTGTTATTTTTAAGCCGCATACCTATTCAAGAACGGCTGCGTTTATAGAAAATTTTGCCTCGGCTCTCTCGCTTGCTGACGAGGCGCTTGTGTGCGAGGTGTCGGCTATTCGTGAGGACGATAGATTGGGAGTAAGCTCAGAGCTCCTTGTATCAAAAATCACCTGCGTGGCAAAATATATATCTGACGAGGCGGGCGTGTCAAATTTTCTAACCGAGAGCTTAGATTCAATTATAATTATGGGGGCTGCAAATCTTGACTCTGTAAAGCGGAGCTTTTTTGGAAATGGCGGAAAATGACGTTTTAAGACAACTAAAGTTTACATAGACGGTTTTTGTAAGGAACCGGCGCTCAGCGCGCATCCTTTCCGAAGATGATTTTAATTGACTGCGCGATAATGAAAAATTCCGGTGCAACTTTTCATAAGCCCACCTCGCTTATACCTTATTAAGCATAAAGCTTATATTATATATAAAATTTTCGCAAAAGCCTTGAAAAAAATTGTGTTTTATGTTAAAATTGCTGTATTATATGCAATTAAACTTTTACGGAGATATAAAAATGGTCAGAACACTTGTAAAAAGCATCTATTCCAACGCCGATACCTTTGGCGGAAAAACCGTTACAGTCGGCGGTTGGGTCAGAAATCTGAGAGATTCAAAGGCGTTTGGCTTTATCGACCTGAACGACGGTTCTTGCTTTGCAAGCATTCAGGTGGTTTTTGAAAGGGAAAAAATCGCGAATTACGATGAAATAGCATCTATGAACGTTGGCGCGGCTCTGGTGGTCACAGGCGAGCTTCTGCTCACCCCCGGTGCAAAGCAGCCCTTCGAGCTTAAGGCAACGGAAATTGTTGTAGAAGGCACGTCAACTCCCGATTACCCGCTGCAGCCAAAGCGTCATACTGTTGAGTTTCTCAGAGAGCAAGCATATCTGAGACCGAGAACCAATCTCTTTTCTGCTGTTTTCAGAGTCAGAAGCGAGGTCGCTTACGCTATTCATTCCTTCTTCCACAACCGTGGATTCGTTTACGTTCACACCCCGATAATAACCGGCTCGGACGCCGAGGGCGCAGGTGAAATGTTCAGAGTAACGACTATTGACCCTGAAAATCCCCCGAGAAACGAGGACGGCAAGATAGACTATTCAAAAGATTTCTTCGGCAAGAGTACCAATCTCACCGTTTCGGGTCAGCTTGAGGGCGAAACCTACGCTATGGCGTTCGGTAATATATACACCTTTGGTCCTACCTTCCGCGCAGAAAACTCCAACACGGCGCGCCACGCCGCTGAGTTTTGGATGATAGAGCCGGAGATTGCTTTTGCAGACCTCAATGATGATATGCAGCTTGCCTGGGATATGATAAAATACATCATAAATCACGTAATGGATAACTGCGCGCAGGAGCTTGAATTTTTTAATAAGTTCGTTGATAAGACTCTTCTTGAGCGCCTCACGGCTCTTCGCAACGCAGATTACGCTAAGGTAACCTACACCGAGGCTATCGAAATACTCGAAAAATCGGGCGCTGACTTCAAATACCCTGTATATTGGGGCGTTGACCTTCAGACCGAGCACGAGCGTTACCTTACCGAAGAGGTTTATAAGAAGCCTATATTCCTTATCGATTATCCGAAGGAAATCAAGGCGTTCTATATGCGCCAGAATGACGACGGAAAAACCGTTGCGGCAATGGACCTTCTCGTTCCCGGAGTAGGAGAAATTATCGGCGGCTCTCAGCGTGAGGAAAGACTTGACGTTCTCTCTGCAAGAATGGCAGAGCTTGGTCTTGATGAAAAGGATTATTGGTGGTATATGAACCTTCGCAAATACGGCGGAACGAAGCACGCAGGCTTCGGTCTTGGCTTTGAGCGCATCATAATGTACCTCACGGGCGTATCCAACATCCGTGACGTTATCCCCTATCCGAGAACAGTCGGAAACGCAGAATATTAATATAAATAAATCGCGCCGAATGCTCTGTACTGTAAGTGCCCTTGGCATTCAAACGCAAAAAAACGCGGATAAGGCTTGCATCTTATCCGCGTTTTTTGATTATTCACTCTCGTTCGGATTTTCATAAAGATTATCCACCTCGGGAAACGGTAGGGGCGCGTCGCCAAAAACCTCACGAAACAGTTGGTTCGCTCGCATCTTGTCCTCTATGCTCGCCGTCGGTCTTTTTGCTTCTTCCTCAATCTCGCGCCCTTTCCTAGCCATAACCTCCGCTAACGCGCGCTTGAAATACTCTCTGTTTTCGCTTTGCTTTTTGCCGTAATCTGTCATAATTTCTCCGAGTCGTGAAATTTTAGAAAATTAAAAAGTGCGGCAACCGAAGCGCCGCACCGAAAAACGCAAACTCCGATTGCTGCTACACAAAACTTAACAAGCTGCACATACACCAATAAGGTTTTTGTTCAAATCAAGCCAAGTGGAATTCGCATTTTTGCCAATTCATTATTGGCTTAATTTGAATGAATTAAAACCTATTATAAAAAACTGTTGACCGGTGAATAGGCAGAGCTTCCCCCTGCCATAGCTTGTTAATTAAATTTTGTGTAGCAATCGTATTATATCACACTTTTGCAAATTTGTAAATAGCTTTGCCTAAAAATATAATAGTCCGAAATTCTCCGAAAACAGAGTGAGTTAATCCTATTGCCGTGGCTTGCTGTTGGCGGGAATGATTTGAAAAGTTAGTTGCGCGTTTATTTTTATAAAAAATAAAAAATCGGTTGACAACCCCATATCTTTGGCGTATAATCAAGTTGCGGTGAGCTTTCACGTGTTTGAGAGGATGATATGATAAAGGTTAAATCTAAGGCAAGTATAACCGAAGGACCCATTTTCTTCGGAATTATTAAATTTGTTATTCCCCTGATGCTTACAGGCGTTTTGCAGGTGCTCTATAATATGGCGGACAGTATGATTGTAGGCAAGTTTTCGGGAGATTACAATGCGCTCGGTGCTGTCGGAAGCACCGCGTCGTTTACGACACTTATAACTAATATTATGATTTCTCTGTCGGCAGGCGCCGGGGTCGTTATAGCTCAGTTGTACGGAGCGAAAAACGAAAAGGATGTCGAAAGCTCGGTGCATACTGCTATGAGTATTTCGGTTATCGGCGGTATAATCTGTATGGCAGTCGGACTTGCTGTGGCACGGCCTGTTTTGCGGCTTATGGGAACTCAGGAGCTGTATTTCGAAAAGGCAGCGCTCTACGTGAGCATAATCTGCCTCGGAATACCCGCATCGGCAGTTTATAATTTCGGCGCGGCAGTTCTGCGTTCGGTGGGGGACTCCAAAACCTCGCTTTACATACTCTCGGCAAGCGGACTTCTTAATGTGGGACTTAACCTCGTTTTTGTTATTTTTTGCGACATGTCAGTCGACGGTGTCGCTGTCGCTACAATTATATCTCAGTACGTATCCGCCGCAGCAGTCGTTCTCGTCCTTGTAAAACGAAGAAGTGAATGCTACGGATTCGATATCCGAAAAATGAAGCTAGAAAGGCGTCTCGTTGTTCGAATGATGCGCATAGGTGTTCCTATGGCGTTTCAGAGCTCGCTTTTCTCGATTTCGAATATGATAATTACAAGCGCGTTCAACACCTTTGAGCCCGTTGTCGTTGAAGCCAAAACGATAGCGTTCAATATTGAGGGCTTAACCTATACCGTTATGAACTCTTTTGCAAACGCAATCATCACCTTTGTTGGTCAGAACTACGGAGCGAAGAAATTCTCCAGAATAAATAAAATATTCCTTTACGGTGTGATTCAGGTTGCCGTAACGGGCATTTTTGTGGCTCAAACCGAAATATTTTTCGGCAGAGAGCTGTCGATGTTATATATAGATGCAACAAATCCCGATAAGGATGCTATAATCGAGGTCGTTATGGAGATATTCAGAGTTATGCTATCCACCTACTTCCTCTGCGGAATTATGGAGGTTATCTCGGGCGTGCTGAAGGCTCTCGGATATTCAATGTGCTCTGTTATAGCAAGTCTTATGGGCCTCGCAATAAGAATCTGCTGGATACTTTTCGTTGTGCCAATCCCGAGGTTCCACACAATTTCATGGCTTGTTGTTTCGTATGTTATATCTTGGCTTGTCACGATTGTTCTTTCGATAATTTTCTGCGTTGTGACATGGCGGAAGCTCGGAATTTCAAAATATGCAAAAAAAGAAAATACTGAGGATATGGTATGAAAAAGATAATTAAAAACGCAAAAATCGTTACGGCTAAGTCAGTTCTTTGCGATAGCGTTTGCGTGATAAAAGACGGACTTGTTGACTATATAGGTTCGGATATAGATTAAATTAGGGCAGACGAGGTGATAGACGCTGAGGGCGGATATCTCATTCCGGGCTTTATTGTGATATACACTGCCACGGGGGCAACAATCTTGAGTTTATGGATGCCACGGCGGAGCAGTTCGGGAAAATAGCCGATTTCCACCTCTCACACGGAACGACCACTCTCTTAGCAACCACTATCGCGGCAGATATGGGTGAAACGTTAAGTGTCCTCGATACCTTCGCGAAGTATAAAAACGCGCGCCCCGAAAGCACGCTCTACGGCGTTCACCTTGAAGGTCCGTGGCTCAACCCCGCGCACACCGACGCAACCTTTACAGAGATGGAGGAGGCGCTCAAGCACGGCTACAACGTCGTCACCCCCCTTTTATTCCGGCATGAAGGGCACCGACCGCGGAGAGATAGCAGTTGGCAAAATCGCCGACCTGCTTATTATTAATGATGATTTTGAGCTTGTCCGGGTAATTACCGATAAAGAAAACTAATAGGCAAAGAAAAAGGGCAGAGAAATTTGAAGTTCTCTGTCCTTGCTTTTTATTAGGCTTCGACTGATTTTAAGTTTCGGGGTCACCTACAAATATGTAACCGTACGCACCTGGGCCCCAGTGGCAAGCAATTGCCGGGTCGAGATTATCATATTCGGTCATTGCGGATTTGTATTTTTCATCCGTCATAGCTATAAGCTCGTCAAGATTTTTGCTGTTATAGGTATAAGAAGGAACTATGGGGTAATTCGTGTCACAACCAAGCTTTTCAAGATACCCTGCAAGCACCTGCATTGCGCGTGTTCTGCCTCTTTCCTTATTTATAACCCCGACAAGTCCCGTCACCGTCGATATCGTAATAAACGGTTTAAGCTGAAGAATGCTTCCGAACACCCACGCCGCGCGGCTGAGTCTGCCCCCTCTTTGAAGATAATCAAGCGTGTCGGGAATAGCCACGATTTTTATTCTCGGAATGAGTGCCTTTATCTTTTCACAAACGAAATCAAGCGACTTGTCAAGATGTTTTCCGGCTTCCATAGCAAGTATACGCACTCCGCCAACGGCGGTCTTCGTATCAATAACTCTTACTCTCGGCTCGTCGGCAAAAAGCAACCTGAAGGCGTTGTACGTGCCGGATATGCCCGAGGATATCGTAAGTATAATAACCTCGTACCCTTCGGCGAGCGCCGCATCAACCGCTGTCTTTGCGTCGGAGGGAGTGGGCAGAGAGGTTTTGGGGAAAAGTTTTTTATCTATTAGGGCGTGATAAAACTCCTCAAACGGAAGGTCAACTCCGTCGGTGTATTCCTTCCCGTCGAGAAATATTTTAAGAGGGATAATCTCCACACCGTATTTTTCCTTTTCCGATAGCTTTATGCTGCTTCCGGAATCTACGAATATTTTAACCATACATATATACCTCACTTGTATATTAACTGCGCTTTAGTATAGCATTATTTAGATTATAAGTCAATAGAATTAACGTATAAGAATGAAAAAAGAGTGGCTTAAAAACCACTCATAAATCTATAGTATCATAAATTGCGTAGCTTTGTCAATAGTTTTATGTATAAAAGTGACAATTTCTGTGTTTTGCACAAAAAATAATTGTGAAATACTTACAAATTGACATATTGCAAAACGAAAAAACCTATGTTATAATGTAGGTGAAAGGAAGAAAAGCCGCAAGGCAAATTAAACCTCTCGCAAACGCCGAAGAAAGAAAGGTACGGTCCAATGGTAACATAAGCCCTAACTAAAATGCTAAAGAAAGTAAAGGTATACGCCAAAAAACAACTTAATCTAATCTTGTGAACGCTAAGGAAGGCAGGTACGGTCCAAAGGAAAGTTTAATTTAACCTAAAATGTCAAAAGAAAGAGGTATACTCCAAAGGGAAATTAAGCCAAAACTAAAACGCTGAAGAAAGTAAAGGTATACTCCAATGAGAAAGTAAGCTCGGATTTTCCGGTTTAACTTTATAACACGGCGGTGCTACGCATTATATAGATATAAAACAATATAGACCCTGAGCCCAAGGTCAGAGAGCAAAACGAAACAAACGAAGGATTCTCCCATTGAGAAATAAAATATATGTGTGTTAAGGAATCGTTTTGGCAGACAAGTGGCTACACGAGAGAAAGCGAGGATAACCAAAGGATGTTAGATATCAAGAGTGAACATAAATGACCCCCGACGCAGAGAGAAGAGAGTGCGTCGGGGGTTGTTTTATTTTTAGTCCAAATGAAGCGTATCGCTTTTTTTATTGAAATGCTGCTTTGTGGCGTCAACAACTACCTTTGTCAGACCGACTACTGCGATGAGATTGGGTAGTGCCATCAGAGCGTTGAAGCAGTCTGCAACAAGCCAAACGGTGTTGATTTCCGCAATAGCGCCCACGAATACGATAAGCACGTACACGATTCTGTAAGCCATTATGGCGGCTTTGCGATGGTTTTTGAATATGTAACCGGCGCAAACCTCACCGTAATAAGCCCAACCGAGTATAGTCGACAGAGCGAAAAATACAGTTGAAAGAGATATACCGATTTCGCCAACGTAGGGAAGTGCCTCTCCAAACGCCTTTCCGCTCAGAGCCGCACCGGATACCGAGGGGGTTGCTCCTGCGTAAAATGCTTCAAGATAAACGTCGGAGGAAAGAACAACCAAGGCAGACATCGTGCAAATAATGATAGTAGTGAAGAAAACCTCGAACATTCCCCACATTCCCTGCTTTACGGGGTCCTTAGTGCTGGATGCCGAGTGAGCTATGGGTGCGCTGCCGAGTCCCGCCTCGTTTGAGAAGACTCCGCGGCCGATACCGTATCTCATTGCTGACATAATGCCGTATCCGGCAGCTCCGCCGAAGGCAGCCTTGAAATTAAAGGCCTCCTTAAATATAAGAGCGAATGCCGTAGGGATTTTCGGAGCATTAAATATAAGAGCTACAATAGATGCAAGAATGAAGAACACCGCCATGACCGGCACCAGCTTCTCATTTACGGATGCAATTCGCTTTACACCGCCGAGGATAACCGTTCCTACAATAACCGTCAGAACTATACCCGTTATCCAGGTGGGAATATCGAAGGTTGAATCAAGAACTCCCGAGATGGAGTTTGACTGAGTTGCATTTCCCGTGCCAAGACAGGCAATCATAGCAAAGATTGCAAAAACTATCGCAAGCCACTTTACTCCAAGCCCGTTCTTTATGTAATACATCGGACCGCCGTTCCATCCGCCGTCCTCATTTTTTTCGCGGTATTTTAATGCAAGAACGATTTCGGAGTATTTGGTCACCATTCCAAGAAGAGCGCTTATCCACATCCAGAAAACAGCGCCGGGTCCGCCGAGAACAAGCGCTGTGGCAAGTCCGGCAATGCTTCCGGTTCCAATAGTACCTGCAAGCGCCGTTGTAACAGCCTGAAAGGCGCTTACGCCGCCGTTCGTTTTTTCGTGCAGGTCCTTTTTGAAGAGCTGACCGACTGTATTCTTGTTAAAATATCCAAACTTACTGAATTGCAAAAATCCAAGCTTGATTGAAAGAAACAGTCCTGAAGCTATCAAAAGAATCATCATTACGATACTTAAAATGTTATCGTACGCAAAGCTTAAAATGTTGTTAACCTTTTCAATAATAATTCCCATTGCCATATCCAATTGCAAAAAAATTTATTGCTGTTTTAGTGCAAGGAAACAGGCTCCATTATTAAAAAGACTCAACCCCTGCGAACAGCAACCAATATATTCTGACACACAATTATTTCAAAATCAATAGCTTTGAAAAATGTTTTAAAAAACAGACAAATTTGTTTTGCGGAATGATGTTTATGCCATTGCATAAACGGGACCGTCCGAGAAAAATGGCGGATAGCAGCCTAAAGCTTACGTCGATAAGTATCACGCTGCTTATTTTTTGTCAGCGTATTCTTCAAATAAATCGTTTGGCGTGCATTCGAGTATCTCGCAAATCGCCTTGAGGTTTTCGAATTTTATTCCGCTTGTTTGATTATTTACTATCTTGTTGAAATTCTGATAGCTCAGCCCAAGTTGATTGTAAAGCCAATACTTCGTTTTGTTCTTTTCCTTTAAAATTTCTAAAATCCTTAGCTTCATTATGTCACCTTCACATTACTTAATGTAATAATTATATAATCAAAACGCCCTTGATATATAGACTTTCACATGATATAATGTATACATTAGACACATCAAAGACGCAGAAAATCTATTTTACTGCTTTCAAAAATCATTTAACAGGCATTCATACAAATGCTATATTGGTCTTACGTGCCAACTAATATTATTTAAAAGGGGAAACATAATGAAAAAATACTCGAAAGGTTATGGGATGAATGCTTTGGCGAGGAATGCATGGCAATAGATACGGATAAAGAAAGGTCGCTTATAAAAAAATTGGGCGAGCTTCGCAAAAGAGCAGGAGAATTATTGACAAATGAACAATCAGCTGCCTTTGAAAAATATATTGAAGCGCTGTATGAAATTCAGTATTCCTTTGTCAAAAAGGCATTCTTTAAAGGATGCGAATTTGCTACATCTTATCTCCTGGAAGCATGGGGGAAGCATAAATAATCTTGCGCCAATTATACCTATATAAACTGTTGGTGTGGCATTGCAAGGTTTGCTACGGTGAAAGATGATAAAATTTATCGTCGCAATACTTAATTCAGTAATAGTAGATACGGCGTAAACGATATAATTGTTTAATTATTTTTTAGAAACGCTTGACAACAGAGGAAAAGTGTGATATTATAGTATTACTTTACCATATTAAAGTAATAAATTTCAGGAGAAAAAGAAAATGAAAAGAATTATCGCGCTTATTTTAGTCGTCGTTATGGCGATAGCATCACTCGTTTCCTGCGGCACAGCAGGTGAGGATCTTGAAAGAGTGAAGGAAAACGGAAAGCTCGTCGTCGGTGTTACCGTATACAAGCCTATGGATTACTATGACGAAAACGGTGCTTGGACGGGATTTGACGCAGAGCTTGCGCAGGAATTTGCCAAAAAGCTCGGTGTTGAATGCGAGCTCGTTATAATCAACTGGGACCGTAAGGTTGCAGAGCTCAGGTCAAAGCAGATTGACCTTGTATGGAACGGTATGACCGCAACCGATAAGCTTGGAAAGAAGATTGATTTCTCTGTTTCCTACGCTAAGAACGCGCAGGTCGCAGTAGTTAAGAAGGGCAGCGCTCTTACTAAGGACACGGTTGCCTCGGCAAACATTGCGGTTGAGGGCGGATCTGCAGGCGCTACCGTCGCTGAAGAAACCATCAAGGGCACGAAGATTAACAAGGTTACGGCTATGGTCGATGCTCTTAACGAGGTGCTCAGCGGCGCATCCGAGGTTGCTATTGTGGACATTACTATGGCGCAGAGCGTAGTCGGAAAGGGAGCATACGCTGACCTTGAGATACTTGAGGGCGCAAGCTACGGTGATGAAATATTCGCAGTAGGCTTAAGACGCGGAAGCAATCTTAAGGCAGAGCTTGACGCATTCCTTAAGGCAAAGTATAAGGACGGGTCGCTTGCAGCTCTTGCGGAAAAATACTCGGTAGGTCTTAATACTGAAGCTCTTGGAGAATAACTTAGGTTTAGTATGGAATTTTTAGAAGTTTGTTCTAGGCTTGGGAGTGGATTTTTAACAGCGTTCCTTCTGTTTTTTATGACGCTTGTTCTCGCGCTCCCGCTGGGACTCTTAATCTCCTTTTGCACGATGTCTAAATTTGCTCCCTTGCGTATTCCGTTTCAAATAATAGTGTGGATACTGAGGGGAACGCCCCTTATGCTTCAGATTTTTGCGATATTCTATCTGCCGGGTCTGCTTGACCTTTTTGTCTGGCCGCAGATGAATACGGGCTGGTCGTGGTTTGACTCGACCTTTTCAACAAGATTTATCGCGGCGCTTGCCGCATTCGCTATAAACTACGCCGCGTATTTTTCCGAGATATTCCGCGGTGGAATACAGTCTATATCCGAGGGGCAGTACGAAGCAGGTCAGGTGCTCGGTATGACGAGAAGTCAGATATTCTTCAAGGTCATTCTTTTGCAGGTTGTAAAGCGCATTATACCGCCTATGTCAAACGAAATAATAACCTTGATAAAGGACACCTCGCTTGCAAATACGATATCCGTATACGAGCTTATTTATCAGGCTAAGGAATTTATGACCGTTGACGGTCTTATATGGCCGCTGTTTTTGGCTGGCGGATTTTATCTTATATTCGTCGGTATTCTTACCGTCCTGTTCAATAAAATTGAAAGGAAGCTTGAATATTTCAAGGCGTAGGGTGATACGGCGTGGCATTACTTGAAGTAAAAAACATAAGGAAAAGCTTTGGGCAGCTTGAGGTACTTAAGGGGATTGATTTTTCTCTTGAAAAGGGAAAGGTCTTGACCATCATCGGCTCGTCGGGAAGCGGAAAAACAACGCTTCTGCGGTGTCTTAATTTTCTTGAAGCGTCGGATACGGGAGAAATATCCGTAGACGGAAAGCTGATTTTCAACGCCGAAAATAAAAAGAAAATCTCGGAGGACGAAATACGAAAAAACAGACTGCATTTTGGTCTTGTCTTCCAGCAGTTTAATCTTTTCCCACAATATACGGCTTTCCAAAATATAACGCTTGCGCCAAAGCTCAGGCTGAACGAGCAAAAAATCTCAAAGGAAGAGAAAAGGCAGAGAATTTCGGAAATAGAGCAGCATGCGCTAGAGCTTCTTGAAAAGGTGGGGCTAACCGAGAAGAAGGATTTTTATCCCTGCCAGCTTTCAGGAGGTCAGCAACAGCGGGTTGCAATTGCGCGCGCTTTGGCTCTCACTCCCGACATTCTTTGTTTTGATGAGCCAACCTCAGCTCTGGACCCGGAATTGACCGGCGAGGTGCTCAGTGTTATAAAAGATTTAAAATCGGCAGATTCCACTATGATTATAGTTACTCACGAGATGGAATTTGCCCGTCACGTGTCCGACGAGATAATCTTTATGGCAAACGGTGTTATAGAGGAGCAGGGAACACCGGAAAAAATCTTCGACTCCCCCGCATCCCCTCTTACAAAAGCCTTTCTTAATAAGTCGCTTGAAGAGTTTTAATTAAAAGCAAAAATAATAGGAGGTGAGCTTAAAGCTCACCGCCTTCCTTTATAACCGTCATTTTCACGAAAAAATATGAGTTGGTTTTTAATTTGTTATGCAGTCTTTGAGAGGAGCGTTCACCCCGTTTTTCTTTGAGGTCAGACTGTCAAGGAAGCAAACCCACTTTACGCACGCCCTGAGGTCAGGCTCTGTATAAACATATATCAGCCTTCCGTTATGGTATACGTCAAAATGGTCTCCGGGGGTGATGGGGAATGCACCTATTTTTTCAGTTTTGATGCAAAAATCTATTTTTTCTCCGTGAAGCGTTCCGGACAGTCTGAAAACCTCTTTGTCAAGATAAATATTACCTTCTCCCGCATAGGCGTCCATGTAGCCGTCCTCGCCGCAGCAGCCGAGTCTTGCCTTGGAAGCAAGACTTCCGTTTTCGGTGTCCATTGATTTCTGCTGCCATTCAAACCATTCGTTTATGCGGTCGAACGGAGCGTTATGAAGTCTGTAGAATGAATCAAGCGTCGCGTCAAGGCCGCACTCGCAGCGTATACGGTTTCCCTCTGCCGTAATAGTACCTTCATTGTTGCACCGAGGGCACTTGAAAAGTATTTTGTCAACTCCGCGCGCAATTGTATTGCACTTGTATTCTACACCCTGCATTGCTAACTCGTCGTCGTGAGTTATTGCGCTCTCGGTAATCCTTTTGATTTCTGATACGTCCTTATTCTCAATCTCCCGAGCGGATAAAAGCAGCTTTACCGAGGCATTGATTTTGCCGATTCGGTTATCACCCTTGTCGCGCCATTTTGGGAAGGATAGGTAAGCGCCCTCAGCTTTCCATATATATAGATTAACGCCGAGCTTTTTTATAAGCTCCGCCGTGCCGCTCGCAATGGGATATGTATGGCCGTAGCAGGAAAGCCTGCCTTCAGGGAAAATGACTATAACGGCATTCTCGCTCTTGGCGCGCATAATGTTTATTATAGTCGAAACGTCAGGCGTGAACATTTTTTTTGTTATGACGTGCATAAGCCTAAGAAGCCTTGCTGTCGACGGATTGCGCATAAAGTGCTCGCTCACCACGTAAGTCGGACGGGCGGGGTAAAGAGTGAGCGCAGAAAGGATATGGTCCTCGTCGGAGGTATGCGTGGCAATGACGATGGCAGGGCCTTTTATGTTTTTCGCTGTATCCTTATCAAAGCTTATACGGTATTTTTTCGTATATTTGCGCTTCAGGACCGCGTACACGAGGGCATAAAGTATTGCGTTAGGCTTTCCTATGCGCTTTTTAGACTTAGTTCTCTTATTCATATCGCACCTTAATTCTGCGGATAAATTTTGCATTTTTTACATTATATCACTTGTTTGAGCTGCTTGTCAATGCTTTTTGATTTTCGCGGTAAAATACGAGTCGAAATTAAAGAAATACCCACGAATTTTTGATACGCACCCCAAAAGTTAGACACTTTTGGAGGTGAATATCAAAAGCGAAGGAATTTCACTATGTAAATCTTAAAAGTATTAAAAATCACTGCTACAGTCAAAGTGGCTGTAGCAGTGATTTTTTTGTGGACAAACCGACTTAATTATTGCTCGCTTATTAGTTCATTTAGGTTATTTGTCGGCGGAAGGCAACTGTGAGCTCGGCATACGTAATAGGTAGTTCTGCCATTTTTTATGGGGTATTCCTCTGTCGGTTTTGATAAAAGGGTTACTATCGCATTATGCGGTAAAGCAAGGACTAGGGAAGCTTTGTCCGTCTGTTCATCGCTCACAACCGTTATTTTGGTTGGCGGCTCTGTGTGCTCTAAAAGCGCTATAAAAAACATAGCGTGCCCCGTTGGGTATTGTGCCGCGCCTGTCCCCAAAAAATCAAGCTGTCTTTGAGCTGCTGTTTTGTATTTTTCCTCTTCGGTGAGCAAGGATAGCCGCACAAGATTATAAGCCATAAGCGAGTTTCCGCTTGGAATAGCGCCGTCGTAGGTTTCCTTGGGACGAAAAATCAATTCTTCGTGACCTCTGCTATATAGATAAAATCCACCGGAGCTGTCGCCGAAATCCGACATAACCTTATCACACAAAATCTGTGCGCGGTCCAAATATTCACAGTCAAGAGTAGCGGAATATAGCGACAGACACGCATAAATATATGCAGCATAATCATCAAGAAAGCCTCTGACACCGCGCCTTCCCATATGAAAGCTGACGTAAAGAGTGTCGCCTTCGTAAAGATATTTCCGTATAAATCCGTCGGCGCTTTGGGCGGCGGAAAGGTATATTTCCTTCCTGCTCGTGCGATACAGCTCGCACATGGCGGCAATCATCAAGCTGTTCTGGGATGTCAGAATCTTTTCGTCGCGGTGGAGACAATAGCGTTTTTTTCTGTAATCATAAAGCAGACAGAGAAAAGGCTCAAGGGATTTATCGTAAGGGTCGCTTTTTAATAGATTAGGAATGCTCATCCCTTCAAAGTTGCCTCTCTCCGTAATATCAAAGTGAGACTTGAATCGCTCGCCAACCTCTTCTCCAAGCACTTCTGTAATCTCCTTTGGAGCGAAAAGATAGTATTTGCCCTCTTTGCCCTCGATGTCTGCATCCTGCGAACTGTAAAAACCCCCTTCCGCGCAGGTCATCTCACGAATAATATAACCTGCTGTTTTTTGCGCAATTTCGAGGTATATTTCCTTTTTGGTTACCGTATACGCCTTGCAATACGCAAGAATCAAAAGCGCATTGTCATAGAGCATTTTTTCAAAATGCGGAACGAGGAATTCTTTGTCGGTAGAATATCGGCAAAATCCAAATCCGATATGGTCGAAGAGTCCCCCCCGATACATTGCAAGAAGTGTGTTTTCAGCCATATATAGACAGGAGTCGGCTTTATATCGCTCGTAGTAATCAAGCAGGAACAACAGATTATGCGGTGTTGGAAACTTAGGCGCGCCACCAAAGCCGCCGTGCTTTTCATCATATATTTTTCTGTATTGCGAAACTGCTGAATGAGTCAGCTGAGTATCTGCCGCATTAGAGATAGCTTCCGACTTGTTCAAATGACTGATTATTATATCCGACCTTCGTAAGAGCGCCTCGCGCTCAGATATCCATTTTCCGTGTATAGCGAGCAGCAGCTCCCGGAAGCCAATCATACCGCCGCGCGAGGTCTTGGGGAAATATGTTCCCGCAAAAAACGGTTTTCCGTCTGCCGTCATAAAGATGCTTGTGGGCCAGCCGCCGCTGCCGGTGAATGCTTGACACACCGCCATATAAACGCTGTCAATATCCGGGCGTTCCTCTTTGTCTACCTTAATTGATATAAAATACTCGCTCAGCAGACTCGCGATTTCCTCATCCTCGAAGCTTTCATGCGCCAGCACGTGACACCAATGGCACGCGCTGTATCCAATGCTTAAAAAGATGGGCTTGTCCTCCTTTTTCGCACGCTCAAACGCCTCATCCCCCCAAGGATACCAATCAACCGGATTATCCTTGTGCTGAAGCAAATACGGACTTGTTTCCCCCGCTAATCTATTACTCATACATTCACCTCTCATTATTGCTTTTATTTTGGATGCTGTCCAAGTGATTTATACGGCAAATCGATAAATCAATCTGATAAGAACGGTAACTTGTTGATATCGCAGTGAGTTTTGAGAAGAGAATAGACGGTATGTTGAAAACAACGGCATATTTTAAAAGCGTACGGTAAATAATAGAGTAAAATCTAAAGAGAGGTTAAAGAATTATGTTCAAACACGAAAAACAGCTATTCCATCCCGTAGAGGTCGAAAGAGCCAATCCGCAGTATGCCGTTCTGCTTCAAGAGCAGCTTGGCGGCGGAAACGGTGAGTTAAAGGCGGCAATGCAGTATATGTCTCAAAGCTTCAGAATCAAGGACCCCGAAATCAAGGACCTTTTTCTTGATATTGCCGCTGAGGAGCTGGGTCATATGGAAATGGTGGCGCAGACTATTAATCTTTTAAACGGCCACGATGTCGACGCCATGAAGGTGCAGGCGGGAGAAGTGCAAACGCACGTCCTCTTCGGATTAAATCCCGGACTCATTAATTCATCGGGCTACTCCTGGACTGCGGATTACGTCACGGTTACGGGCGATCTTTGCGCCGACCTGCTATCCAATATCGCGTCTGAACAGAGAGCCAAGGTCGTTTACGAATATCTCTACCGTCAGATAGAGGACAAAAAGGTAAGGGAAACTATCGATTTCTTGCTCAACCGCGAGGAAGCTCACAATCAGATGTTCCGCGATGCCTTCAACAAGGTGCAGGAAACCGGCTCTAACCGCGATTTTGGCACGACTAAGGCAGCTAAGATGTATTTCTCTATGTCAAATCCCGGACCTAACACCTTCGCCACGGGCGAAACTCACGCGCCGTCATTTAATTAAAATTAACTAGAGCACAGCCTAAGCATACAAGGTGAAGCACCCCCGAAAATCGGGGGTGCTTTCACATAAGAGGGATTGATGAAAACGCATAAAGCCGAAGGCGGTTGAAATATGCAAATTTCTGCATTAGGATTGACACGGGGGAGGTTTTATATTATAATACAAGGGGTTAAAACGATAATCGTTATCGCCCGGGAGGTTGCTATGCTGAAATTAACAATTTTCAATTTTCTGCTTTTACTTATAATAGCAGCGTTGCTGTTTCTCGTCAAAAAAACGGTCAAAACCGAAAGGGCGCAGAGGGCGCTGCTGTTTACCTCGTCAATCGTGACAATACTCTTCCACTACAGCACATTGATATTTTACTGTCTGACAGACGGTGCTGCTCTTGATTATTTGAAAAGCAACCCGAATTTGATTCTGCCCATCTACCCGTGCAACGTAGTTATGTGGTCCTGTCTTATTCTGGGCTTTATGAAAAATAAGGATTCAAGGCTTAATAAGCTTCTTACAGACTACATTTTTTGGTTCGGTATATTTTCTACCTTGGTAGGAATGTTTGCAAACGTCGACTTTATAAAAAATCCCACCTTGGCAGATTACGATATAACAAAGAGCATTGTCGCTCATGCCACTCTTCTCTTTAACGTGCTTTTGCTCGCCGTTTTCGGAAGGATAAAGATTGAGCCGGG
>JAZORD010000057.1:0-20844 GCA_045656445.1 Eubacteriales bacterium
TTTTTTATTTGACAAAGTAATATGGCGATGGAATATATTTCGCCTTATATAATAATTATACGCACGGGCGTGCGATTTGTCAAGAGAAATAGCGGAATAATATCCAATTTTGTTAATTTTGTATACCAAGCTGAGATAATATATGTTGATATCTACTAAATTAGACGCGAAAAGAACGGCAGGGGCGATAAAATTCCGCCTCTGCCGTAAAAATATTAATCCTTATCCGTTTCGCCATCCCCGTTTTCTTCTTCGGGGGCGGTGTTATCGGTATCCTCCTGCGGCTCTTCCTTCGGAGCGTTGAAAACGCTTTTGAAAAATTCGTCAGCCGGGAAGGCTGTGCCGTTTTGCGACTGCGCTCTCAGCTTTTCTGCCGCTTCCTCCGCCTTGCGCCTTGCTTCCTCTTCTGCCTTGGCGTTGTTTTCGCGGGCGGTTTTATTTTCTTCCTCGCTCTTTGCCTGCCTGTCAATCGCAATCTTTTCGATAAATTCTACCGTAGGCTCGTCAGCCTCCATTGCCGCCTTAAACTGCTCTTCGTCCATCGACTCGTTTTTAAGCAAGAACTCTGCCACAAAATGCAGCTTATCTATATGCTCGGTGAGATGCTTTTTACATACGGCGTAGCAGGAAGATATAATGCTTCTGATTTCGTCGTCAATCTCTGCCGCGGTCTTTTCAGAGTAGTTTTTGCCGGATGAGAAATCTCTGCCGAGGAATACCTCGTCGGAGGAATGCTCCGAGCCGTAAAGAACCGTGCCGAGCTTATCACTCATACCGTAGCGGGTGACCATATTGCGCGCTATTGAGGTTGCGTGCTGAATATCGCTTGATGCGCCCGTTGAGATATCGTCAAGGACTATCTCCTCGGCAACTCTTCCGCCGAGAGAAAGAACTATCTTATCAATCATTGCGTTGCGGGAAACCGTCATTCTGTCCTTCGTGGGAACGTTGATGGTTACGCCGCCCGCTGTGCCCGCGGGGATTATCGTAATATGCTTAACAGGGTCGGTGTGCTTACAGTAATATGAAGCAACCGCGTGACCCGCCTCGTGATAAGCGCACAGCCTATTATCCTCGGGAGTACGCATATTAACCTTTTTCTGAGGACCGAGAAGGAGCTTCATATAGGACTTTTCAATATCCTCCATACCTATGAGCGCCTTGTTCTTCTTTGCGGCAAGGAGCGCCGCCTCGTTCATAAGGTTAGCAAGCTCAGCGCCTGTAAAGCCTATTGTGGTTTGTGCAATCTTTTTAAGGTCAACCGTTTCCTCAAGGGGCTTATTTCTGCAATGAACCTTGAGTATTTCTTCTCTGCCCTTAATATCGGGATAATTAACGGTAACGCGTCTGTCAAATCGTCCGGGGCGAAGGAGCGCCGGGTCAAGTATATCGGGGCGGTTGGTTGCGGCGATAACTATGACGCCGGAATTAGTTCCAAAGCCGTCCATTTCTACGAGAAGCTGGTTTAACGTTTGCTCTCTTTCATCGTGGCCGCCGCCGAGTCCTGCTCCTCTGTGGCGTCCGACAGCGTCTATTTCGTCTATGAAAATAATGCTTGCCGGGGCTTTTCTCGCATTGTCAAACAGGTCGCGGACTCGCGACGCGCCGACACCGACGTACATCTCCACAAAATCCGAGCCCGAAATTGAGAAGAAGGGCACGCCCGCTTCTCCTGCCACAGCCTTTGCAAGAAGAGTTTTACCCGTACCGGGAGGGCCTACGAGAAGCACGCCGCGCGGTATTCTCGCGCCAAGCTTGACGAATTTTACAGGGTCTTTAAGAAATTCAACGACCTCTTCAAGCTCTGCTTTTTCCTCATCAGCCCCCGCAACATCGGCAAATTTTACGGAATCCTTTTCGTTTTGTGAAATCTTAGCCTTGGATTTCGAGAAGGAATTAATCTTCCCCCCACCTCCGGGAGCTTGGCGCATAATAAAGAACCAAAGCGCGCCGAAAAGAACGGCAAGTATAATGTAAGGCAGGTATACTTGATACCAAGGAGTTTCCGCAGCCTCGGCATAGTTATAGCCCTGAAGGGTTGACCTATCCGGGTCATCCATACTCGCAACCGCCATATTATCCAGGGCTTCAAGCTGGAAGCTATAGCTTAGCTGAAGTCTTTCAATCCTAGGAATATAATTTCCCTCTTCATCCCTTGCGTACATATTATGGATGGGATTTTTATCAGCATCGAGAACAGGGTCGCGAAGCTGCAATTCGAGCATTAGATTTCCATCTACCTCAAAATATATGACGTCATCGTTTTCAAAGGCTTCGCGAACGTCGCTGAAATCAAACTTCGGTTTGTCACCAAGGCTTGCGGAGAGAAAAGAAACCGCAATAACAACGGCGAGAACGAGAGCCACGAGCATCAGTATGCTCTTAATATTTACCTTCATCAAATTTGCCTTTCTTGGATATTTATATTTGGTACTACTGCGATATGGAGCTTTCTTTGAGCGTCCTTTTTACCGCCGCCGCGCCGGGAAAAGCCGGGAATCCAAAGTATCCCCCGACTGTCACAGATTATCGGCAAACGGTATCTTTCACGCTTTGGTACGCCCTTGTCGCAAAATAGCTTTTTTACCTTATGTGTCATTCCGCCATAGGAGTAGGAATCACCCTCACGCCTTTCACGGACGTACAAGCCACCCTCAATTATATCAAAGTCAAGGGCGGTAAATATTGCGTTTTTGTAAACGTTTGTAAAAGTTTTGTCAAACGGCGCATCGGAAAGGAATATTCCGTATCCCGTTTCCTCAACAAAGTTGACGCCTATATTCAAGGGCATCTCATAGCTTTTTCGGTAATCCTCAGCGCACTCGCCTACAAAGCAGAGTCCCTCACGGGAAATAAAGGAAACCGACCCCGGCAGGCTTACAGAGAAATCCCCGCGGGAAAGAAGCTCGGAAATTTTCGCAACGTGGGTATATTCCGCGCTGCCGCTACCGCGCTGAGCCATTAGAATCAACACTCTGCCAAGGAGCGCCTTTGGAAGCGCGGAAAGCGCTTGTGCAGCTACTTTTCCCTCCGCGTCGGAATTTTCATTAAGAAAGGCTTCCGCCGCCGCCTCAATATATTCATTATCAGCTCGGAGGTGTGTCGTAAGCCTCGTAGCCTGAGCTTCCGCGTCCTCGGTTAACGCTCTGAGCTTTGGCAAAATTTCAAGGCGCACAAAATTTCTTTTACAATCCGCAACAAGATTTGTGCTGTCGGTGACGTAGGAAATTTTTGCCTCCTCAAGCGCTGCTGTAATCTTCTCCTTTGAGGAGTAGATAAGCGGGCGGAATATGCCGTCACGCACGGGTGCAATACCCGCAGCGCCGCGAGAGCCTGCGCCACGCATCATATTTAGGATAACCGTTTCAAGATTGTCGGTTGCGTTATGCGCAACTGCAATTGCGCCAATATCGTTTCTGCCGCGCATTATATCTTCAAAAACGGAATATCTAACAATTCTTGCGGTTTCCTCTATGCCTTTTGAAAGTTGCTTTGCCTCAGCGGGAACGTCACGTCTCACGGCGATAAATTCCACTCCCAGCTCCCGCGAAAGCTCGGCTGAAAAGGCTTCGTCACGGTCGGCTTCGTCACCTCGGATTTTGTGATTTACGTGGACGGCAAGGATATTGCCGCACCTGTTTTCTTCCCTTAATTTTACCAAAAGGCAAAGGAGCATAACCGAATCCGCGCCGCCGGAAAGACCGACGAGCACACCGCGTGAAAGCAAGCCGTCCATAGAAAAGTCGGAAATTGCTCGCTCAGCCTCGGAATATACAGAAAGACCGAATTTCGATTCAAACAGTTTTTTAATATCAGGCTTCATCACTCTATTCTGGTTTCCTCAAGAGTTCTGAATTTGGTAAACTGACCTATCCAGCCCATTTTAACGTTGCCTACCGAGCCGTGTCTGTTCTTTGCTATAATGACCTCTGCGGTGTTTGCGGTATCAGCGCCTGCCTGATTTTCCGAGCCGCTTATATCCTTATAGTATTCATCTCTATACAGAAAGAGAACTATGTCCGCGTCCTGCTCTATTGAGCCGGAGTCACGAAGGTCTGAAAGCGTTGGCTTCTTTCCGTCGCCTGAGCGTGATTCGGTTCCGCGATTGAGCTGAGCGCAGCAGATTATCGGCACGCCGAGGTCCTTTGCCATTATTTTAAGATTACGCGATATTTCGCCTACCTGCTGGGCTCTGTTATCGGTATTTGCGGTGCTTTGCATAAGTCCTATATAGTCAATTACGACAAGACCGAGATTTTTAATTCTGCGAAGCTTGGATTTCATTTCCGCGGCGGTTATTGCCGAGGTGTCATCAACGTAGATGTCACACCCTGAAAGTGAGGAGATAACGTCTGCGATATTTTCCCAGTCCTCAGTTTTAAGCTGTCCCGTTCTGAGTCTTGTGGAATCAACGAGCGCTTCGCTTGAGAGAATACGGGAAACGAGCTGCTCGCCAGACATTTCAAGAGAAAATATAGCAACCGCTTTTTTAGAGGATTTCGCCACGTTTGTTGCCACGTTCATTGCAAACGAGGTTTTACCCATACCGGGGCGCGCTCCGACGATTACCAGGTCGCCCTTACCCATCTGGATAAGCATATTATCAAGCGCTGAAAAGCCGGTTTTTGCGCCGGTGACGGCTCCGCCCGTTTCCGCAAGGGTTTCTATATCCTGATACACATTCTGAAGAATATCGCGTATATGCCGAAAATCCTTAGCCTCGTTATTGTGCGAGAGGTCAAATATCTTTTGCTCTGCGCTATCGACAATAGCTTTGACAGGCGCGCCCTCGTCATACGCCGTTGCGCTGATATCGTCGCATATACCGATAAGGCGGCGCAGGTCGGATTTTTCCTTCACTATTCTGGCATAGTCTTTAATATTTGAAACCGAGGGAACGGAGTTTGCTATCAGCGAGATATACTGCACTCCACCCGCTTCGTCACGGTCGCCCTCTTCAACCAGCGCATTGACAAGCGTTACCGTGTCTATTATTTTGCTTTGCGTATACATTTTCACAAGCGCAGAATAGATATGCTTATGCTCAGAAAGATAGAAATCCTCTGTGCCGATTATACCGACAACCTTATCAAAGGATTCGGGATTAATTATCAGAGAGCCTAGCAACGCCTGCTCTGCCTCAATGCTGAGGGGCATTTGTTTTACGATGCTGTTATTATCCATATTTTTTACCGTCCAATGCTCACTGGCATACTTTTACAATAAATTTAGCGGATATATCCTGTAAAATCTTAATCTCAACGTCATAGCTTCCGTAAGCCTTTATTGATTCTTTGAGATTGATTTTTCTTTTATCTACGTCAGTACCGATAATTTTTGAAAGCTCGGATGCGATATCCTTAGTGGTCACCGAGCCGTAAAGCCTGCCGTCCTGTCCGTGCCCCATTTTGATTTCCACGGTAACGGTTTTAATTTTCTCAGCAAGCGCTGCCGCCGCTTTTCTCTCCTCGTTTAAGCGGTATTGCTTTGCTTCTTCCTTGCTTTTAAGCTCACTTGTCGCCTTATTGTCAGCCGGTACAGCTTTTTTTTGAGGAAAGAGAAAATTGCGTGCGTATCCGTCCGATACTTCTACTATCTGGTCCTTTTTTCCCTGTCCCTTTACGTCACAAAGTAATATAACCTTCATATATATTCTCTCCTTTTACTGTTCAAGATAATCGTCAATACTTGATTTTAGAGTTTCAAGCACGCCTATTACGGAATCTGAAACTACCTGCGCGCCCGCAACGTCATAATGTCCGCCGCCGCCCAGTTTTTCCAGTATAAGCTGGACGTTTATATTACCGTTTGACCTGCCTGAAATATGAATTTGCTCACTTATTCTGACGAGCGTAAACGCCGCCTCGATTCCGCGCAGAGTAAGCATTTTATCAGCCGCCTTAGAGGCTATTATACGGTAGCTTTCGTCGGTATCTCCGTCACACGCGGAAATGGCGATATTGTTTTTGTAGGTAGTTATGGCGGTGTGGAATCTCGCTTCTTTGGAAAGATCGTCCGCCGTGGTCTTAAAGAGGTTATAAACGTCAGTCGGGCTTGCGCCTGCGCCGCGCAGATACTGAGCCGCGCCAAAGGTTCTCGTTCCCGTGTTTCTAGTAAACTGCTTCGTATCAAGCAAAATTCCCGCAAGGAGCATATCCGCGACCTCTTTAAGAAGGCTCTGCGAGCTTATTGCGTTTTCAAGCATTTCTGCCACAAGCTCACACGCGCTGGATGCAGATGGCTCAAGGTATGACAGTCTAACCGAGTCGGGCATCTTTTCAATTTTTCTGTGGTGGTCGATAACAGCGACGTTATTAACCTTTTTTGAAATATCCGAAAACTGCGCTCGCTCAAGCGTGTTATGGTCGACAAGAACAATAAGCGTATCCGGACCTACAAGGTCAAGCCCCTCCGCGTTATCAACGAACATCTGAGAGTAAAGGTCCGTATCCTGCATCATTTTTATACAGGGCTCAAGGTTTTTATCACGCAGGTCAACCGCTATATTGGTCTTAACTCCGCAAAGCATACAAAGCCTTGCAATACCGACGGATGCTCCAAAGGAGTCAAAATCACCGTATCTGTGACCCATTATTATTACGTTATCCGAGCGTGCGATAAGCGCTGTAAGCTGGTTTGTAAAGGTTCTTGAACGAACGTTTGAGCGCTTGTAGACCGATTTGGTTCTTCCGCCGAAATATTCCGTCGTGGTTTCGGTTTTATAAACCGCCTGGTCACCGCCGCGCTGAAGCGCCATATCAATAGCGTCCCTCGCAGAGCGTTCTCTGTCCGCAAGAGAGCCCTTGATGCGTGAAACACCTATGGAAACGGTCAAGGAAACGCTGTCCCCCACCCTCGTATCTCTTATCTCATCAAGTATCGCAAATCTATCGTTTATGCACTCGTCAAGATACACCGAATCGAAGAACATTATATATTTATCGTTATCGTAGGATTTGATTATACCGTTTACTTCGCTTGCCCATTTTTTGAGCTTATTTTCAACCTCGCTAACAGCTTCTCTCGACTGCTCGTGCACGTACTGAAAAACGTCCTCGATATTATCTATTGCAATGTAAGCAACGGCTACACGCTCGTCGGAATATTTTTTCTCAGCTTCGCTGAGAGCTGTGATATCGGTAAGCATTGCTATATAAAGACCTTCTCCCGATTCGCTGACCTTAAAGCCCTCGACCTTATAGAGTCTGCCGCCTACGGTTGCCGTCATACCGGAAAAGGAATCGGAATCAAATTCGGTTGAGAATATCTCCTCGACATTCTTTCCCACCATCGTATCATCTCTGCTTATTATTGCGCGCATCGAATCGTTATACCAGAGCACCACTCCGTGAATGTCCATGGCTATTATAGGGTAAAGAGAATTTTTGATAACTATACTTCCCTCCTCAAGAAGAAGGTGATGTATATTTTGTCTTGGGTAAACCTTAAGATTTGATTTGTGATTAGCGCCTATCAAAGCTACCTCAAGCAAATAAAGGAGTGCTGTGAATATTGCGGGAAAAACGGCAGATATATCGTCAAACAACTCGCAAACAAGAGCCAAAAGCGCGATATTCAAGCAAGCTAGAGCTATGCAAAGAGCTATCTCAAATCGCGTTGCGTACGGTATGCGGTATTTTGCCGGTTTGTTATTTTTTATCGACATAATCCATTGACCTTTCTGGTAACGTTTTGAATTTTGGCGTTTTTCTTCGGGTTATTCCTTGCCGGAAAGCAACTTGTTCGTAACTATATTAAAATAAACTCCGAGGAAGGATAAAACAGACAGACTGAACGAGGATAGAATGACGCACAGAATTATTATAATCGATGCTGCGAAAAACGGAGATTTTCCGCGAGAGCGTATCACCCCGTAAATGAAGGTGAAGCCGATATACGCAAACGGCGCTGCTAGCACCGTATTAAGACAGACAATTACAAGCGAGAAAAGCGAGCTATCACCCGCGGCAAGCATGCTTAGAACAGAGGTGGCGATATAAAAGTAGGCTATAAGATTTGAAACCGAAAAGCGCCACAGCGACACACCGCAGCCCTCGCCCGAAATTTTCGTAACTGTTTTTGCAAAAAATTTCAAAGAAAGACCTGCAAGAAGAAAGGCTGTCAAAATTAATATGGGAACTATGAGTATTACAAGCTCCATAAATAATGCCACAGCGTCGTTCGCATTATAAGCAAACACAGTCAGTCCTTCCTCGGTTTTAGTGGTAAGCGAGGTTAGCATCTCTACGAACTGCGCCTTGAGGTTTTCGTATAACGAGGTATAAAAATCGGTTATCGCGGCAGCTTCGACTCGGCCCGTTGACTGAAATGCGACAAATATTGCAGATACCATAATAAGAAGGACGAGGACTGCAGTAAGGAAAAGCGCCGTTTCCCCCTTTGAAAGCCTTTTTGTTGCGGCAAGATATATTATCGCACCGACGACGGCGTATGCAACAGCCTCCAAGGAATAAAGCCCTCTGAAGAGAAGGTTTATCACAAAGAACAAAATCGGCAAAGCCAGCGACAGTATTTTCTTCGGGGTTTTATCGTAAATTAAGAGCGCTGCATAAAACGCTGACGCAAACGGCAAAAAGATATAACCGAACTGGGCGCAGCCGAAGACGCTAAGGGCTGTAAGAACAGTCAGCAGGGCTACCGTTTTAAGATATGAATTACTGTTTTTAACCGTAAATCGCATTAACTACTCCAAATGGTAATAAATTACCTATTATAATAATAAATTATAACTATTATAACACACGCACGCAGATTTGTAAAGAAATTTTATCAAATTTATATTAAATATCTGTAAATTTGCCACTTCTTTTCCCAAAATGTTAATTTAGTTATTGAAATGATGAAAAATATGTAGTAAAATATATGTTGGAGAAATATAGGAAGGAGGCTTTACCTTGAGTTATAACTGTGACTGTCCCATCAACGTTTTATCGGGAGTCGGCGCAACGAGGCAAAATCAGTTGAATCGGCTTGGTATTACGACCGTTCGCGACCTCATATACTTTTTTCCGCGCGCTTACGAGCGCCGCGGTGACGTAGGGCTTCTTTCAGAAACGGTTTTTGACGCTCCTCAGTCCTATATTCTGACTGTTGGCGGAGAACCCAAGAGCGCAAATATTCGCCGCGGACTTACAATTACCAAATTTCGCGCTTTTGACGAAAGCGGCGCGTGCGAGATCGTGTTTTTCAATTCCCCTTTTGTTAAAGGTGTTTTTCACGTTGGCTCGGTTTTCAGATTTTACGGCAAGCCGGTATACTCGAAGGGGCGAATTCAACTAATTAACCCCAAATATGAACCCATAATTCCCGATAGGCCGCTCCCCTCCTTCGTTCCTATTTACCAGCTTACCGAGGGAATTTCATCAAAATTCATTGACAAGCTTATAAAGACAGCGTTGGACGAGACTCTTTCATCAATACCGGATCCGCTACCGGACGATTTGAGAATTAAAAATTCCCTGCCGGCTCTCTCCTACGCTTTGAAAAACATACATTTTCCCGAAAGCGACGAAGCGCTAAGACGCGCAATTTCAAGGCTTGCCTTTGACGAGATGCTGCTTTTCGGAATCGGTATATCTATTTCATCACAGTATAAGCGGCTCTCAAGCGGAGTTTGCTTTAAGCCGTGTGACCTATCTCCTATCAGGTCGCTTTTGCCGTATGAATTGACAAATTCTCAAAAAAACACAGTAAACGACGTCTACAGGGACACGGTTTTTAAGGACAAAAACGGAAAAATCTCGCCTATGGCGAGAATAATCGTAGGCGACGTTGGCTCCGGCAAGACCGTGTGTGCGATTATGGCTATATACATAGCCGTAAAAAGCGGATATCAGGCAGCGCTTATGGCGCCGACGGAAATTCTTGCAAGACAGCACTACGAGGAAATAGAGCACCTTTTTAAAAAGCTCGGAATTAAAACTGCTCTTCTGCTTGGTGCTACCTCGCAAAAGGAAAAAAGAAAAATTTATGCAGAGTTAAAGCAAGGTGAGATTCAGGTTACTGTAGGAACGCACGCGCTATTATCAGAGAGAGTTGAATTCAACAATCTCGGTCTTGTAATAACCGATGAGCAGCACAGATTTGGCGTAGCGCAGCGTGCGCTCCTTAAGGACAAGGCGAAATCAGCACATATGCTTGTTATGAGCGCAACACCAATCCCAAGAACCTTGGCTCTCACTATGTACGGCGACCTTGACGTTTCCCGCATTACGGAAATGCCCAAGGGCAGAATGAAAGTAGACACATTTGTCGTTGACGAAAGCTATCGTGAAAGGCTTAACTCCTTCATAGAAAATCAGGTAAAAAATGGCGGTCAATGCTATATCGTGTGCCCGGCTATTGAGAGGAGCGAGGGGGAGACAGATGAGTTTTTCCCGGAATCTCTAAACGACACGAGTTGGAAAAATCCCCTTCCCGCAAAATTAAAAAACACAATAGAATACACAGAAAATTTAAGGCAGAGCTTGCCAAATTTATCAATACGAAGCCTTCACGGCAAAATGAAATCTCAGGAAAAGGACGAGATAATGCGCTCGTTCATTGAAGGAGAAACAGACGTTCTCGTTTCCACGACTGTCATCGAAGTCGGAATAAACGTTCCCAACGCTTCCCTTATGATAATTGAGAATGCCGACAGGTTCGGTCTATCTCAGCTTCATCAGCTCAGGGGACGTGTCGGTCGCGGCACGAGAAAATCATATTGTGTCCTGGTATCCGACCTTGACAGCGAAAAATCCAAGGCAAGACTTGACATAATGAGGACTACCTACGACGGCTACGAGATAGCGGAAAAGGACCTTCTGCTTCGTGGCCCCGGTGATTTTTTCCTGTCGTCTTCTCAGAGTTCGTTCCGTCAAAGCGGAGGATTTGAATTTAAGCTTGCAAAGCTTTGCGACAATACCGAGCTATTCGAGCTGGCATTTAAGACCGCAAAAGAGATTACTGAGAACGACCCATATCTTGAGCGTGAGGAAAACCGGGCGCTTAGAGCTGCCGTGAGCGAATATATGACACCTGTAGCTTCGACTATATCATAAATTACTGGAGGAAATATGACTAACCAACCGCTTGCGGACAAACTCCGTCCGAAAAATTTTGATGAGATTGCCGGTCAAGCCCATCTCGTATCAAAAAACGGCATAATCAGAAAGCTAACCGAATCCGGCCGTATACCGAATATGATATTCTTTGGCCCTCCAGGAACAGGAAAGACCACGGTAGCTAACATTATCGCTTCGCTTTCAAATATGCAGCTTTATAAGCTGAATGCTACAACTGCAAGCATTTCCGATATTAAAGAAGTAATTTCTTCGACTGACAATATGTTTTCCGACAACGGAACGCTTTTGTATCTTGACGAAATTCAGTATTTCAACAAAAAGCAACAGCAGTCCTTGCTTGAATTTATGGAAAACGGCAAGATAACTCTTATCGCGTCAACAACCGAGAATCCTTATTATTACGTTTACAACGCTCTGCTCTCTCGGTCCTCGGTATTTGAATTTAAATCGGTTTCTGCAGAGGACTGCGTTCCAACACTAAAGCGCGCTCTCGGAGTGCTGAACGAGGATTTTTCGTCAAATAAAACGGCAGAGGATTCATTGCTAAAAGCAATCGCTTCAAGCTGCGGCGGTGACGTCCGTATGAGTATAGGAATTCTTGAAAATGCTTATTACGTTTCCGGAGATGAAATTTCCGAGGAGGCGGTAAGCTCGCTTATGCCCTCGGTCGTCGGTCACTTTGACAGAAACGGTGACGTGCATTATGACCTTCTTTCCTGCTTACAAAAATCTATTCGAGGCTCAGATCCCGACGCGGCAATATTTTACCTTGCCAAAATACTTGCATCGGGCGATATTCTCTCTGCCTGCCGCAGACTTCTCGTTATAGCAAACGAGGATATAGGCGCAGCCTATCCCCTTGCGGCGCCGATAACCTACGCCTGCGTGGAAAGCGCTAAGGCAGTCGGTATGCCGGAGGCTGTTATTCCGCTTGCAAACGCGACCTGTATTCTGGCAACCTCACCTAAATCCAATTCCTCATATATGGCATACCATCTTGCAAAACAGGATATGGATAAGGGGCTTGGTGCTGAAATACCCAAGCATCTTAAGAGTCCTAATTTTGAAGGATATCTTTATCCGCACGATTATGAGCACAACTACGTAAAGCAAAATTATCTGCCAAAGGATCTTATCGGTCGCCGTTACTATCAATTCGGCGACAATAAGACCGAGCAAGCGGCAAAGGCTTATTACGATATGATTTGTTCATTACCAACAAGGCACAAATAAATCTACTCACGCCGACACCGATTGACAAACACAAAACTCTTTGATATAATACGTTTATAGAGATTTTCGCCGGAGGATACGGTATGATTTATCATTTTATACTCAACCCAAAATCAGGCAGACCTCGCAGTCAAAAAAACCTTGAAGCTATTATTAAAGCCGCCTGCAAAAAGCGGCAGTTAAGCTACCATATATACTACACCACCTGTCCCGGAGATGCTACGGAATACGTTTCTTCAATGGTGCGTATATCGCAAGAGCGCCAACGCTTTATTTGTGTCGGCGGTGACGGCACGCTTAACGAAATTGTCAACAGCGCACCGTGTAATCCCAACGTTGAATTTGGAGTAATTCCCTACGGATCGGGTAATGATTTCGTGCGCAATTTCACAAATAGAGATGCTTTTTTCAGCATAGATTCACAGATTGACGGAAATACGGTTTCGCTTGATTTAATCAAATATAATGATTCATATTGCGTTAATATGATAAATATAGGCTTTGACTGCGCTGCAGCAAGAGAGGCTGCAAAACTGAAAAAGCATAAATTTATAACACCGGCTTTTTCCTATACGCTTGGAGTAATAAAGGTGTTTTTCCGAAAGATTGGCACGGAAATGAAGCTGATTTTTGAGGACGGCGAGGTTTGGGAAGGCACTTATACGCTTACCGCCATAGGTAACGGAAAATTTTGCGGCGGTGGATATTGTGCTGCACCAAAGGCAAAGATGGATGACGGAATTCTTGATATATGCTCTATAAATAAGATTTCGCGTCTTACCCTATTAAAGCTTATCAGCTCATATAAAAAAGGCACTTACCTTGAAAACCCGAGGGCAAAAAACGCTTTCAACCATAAACGAGTATCAAAATTCAGAATGGAATTTAAGACTCCTGTCCCAATTTGCACTGACGGAGAAATTAAGGGATCAAAGACTATAAATTTTGAGGTAGTAAAAAACGCCTTCAACTTCGTAGTTCCAACAGGTTCGGAGCTTATATAATAAGGATTTCAAAATGAGAATATTTTATAAAAGACCTCTTAGCTTAATACTTTGTATTATGCTGGGGTCTTTTGTCTTTTTTTCATTTTACGAAAACACCGCACTTCGCATCGCAGCAATTTCTCTCGTTTTTCTTTTTCTTGTGTTTACATTTATTACACCTGGATTTTTTAGCAAAAAGAAAATATTTGCTCGCATTGCTGCGATACTCGCCATGGTGTCTATGAGCTTCTCTTTCATATATTTTGACCTATGGTTCAAGGCTTACGACAGATATGAGAAAAAAGTAAAAATAGTCGGCACAATAGAGGAAATGGAGCGGCACTCATACACCACAGAAATTCTTATCAGGACCGATAATATAGACGATACAGCATTTTCAAATTACAAGCTTACAGCCTATATAAATCACGAGCTTTACTACGGTTTTTCCGTAGGCTCAACAGTGGAATTTAAAGGTGTTATTGAAGAATTTTCATCGAGTGACAGCTCGTTTGATATACAAAGCTACAATTTTTCACGCGGAATCTCAGGTGTCATATACGAAATTGAAGATTTTAGAATTCTTGATATCGGAAAACCGACGCTTTCCCACAAAATTTCATCCTTTCGGCAAAAAATATGCAGAAGATTAATATCCTCTTCCAACGCAGAGATTGGAGGATTGCTCGCAGCTCTTCTTCTTGGTGAAAAATCCTATCTTCCATCAGGCACACAGCTTGACTTTTCAAGAATAGGAATATCTCACATACTTGCGCTCAGCGGGATGCACCTCGCAATTTTGGCTCTTGGCTTTTCAAGGCTTCTTGCATTCTTTAAGTTAGGTAAAAAGCAATCGACAGCTATAACGATAATCTTCACTCTTCTTTATATGACAGCTACGGGATTTTCAGTTTCCGTAGTCCGTGCCGGAATAATGCTCATCACATCATCCTTACTATACCTGCTTGCGCGCTCTAGGGATTCTATGACCTCCTTGTCGGTATCGGTTACTTTGATTTGCATAATTGAGCCTTATTCAATTTTTGATTTATCGCTTTGGTTATCAGCATTTGCAACTCTTGGTATAGTCGTTATGAGTGAATATCAAAGCAGAAGCTATACAAAGCCCTCGTTTTTCAGGTGGCTTGTCACATCGATGCTTTCTACCGTTTTCGCAATTTCTGCCACCTTCTTTATAACCGTTGCAAAATTTGACGGAATATCCCTTCTGTCCCCTATATCAACTCTTGTTTTTTCCCTCCTTGTTGAGCTATTTCTATATATTGGACTTCTGCTGCTAGTGTTAGGCTCTTTTTTCCCAGTCAAATTTCTGCTCGCAGTCATTGGATACGCTATAATCGACCTTGCAAGATTCTTTTCAAATTTAGACTGGATATACGTCAGCACGAATTTTCTTTTAATAAAAATTCTCGGGCTTTTGTTTTCCTTTGCATTTTTCGGATTTTTTATATTCAACGTACGCAAAAAAGCCGCTGTAATTACGGCGCTTAGCTCCTGCCTTGCTGTGATTTTTATTTTATCCGCTTCTCTCACGTACGCTAATCTAAAAAGTACTGATATTCAGTACTTACAACAAAGCAACGAGCAAATATTAATAAAGGATAAAAAAGAGGTAGCTGTAATTGATATTGCTACCTATGATAAAGGAACGTCTTACGAAACATACGGAGTTTTAGCCTATAACAATATTACTCATCTTGATAAATATATAGTTACCCACTACACCTACTCCCTTGAAGAATCGATATCCACTTTAACGTCATCGATGCTGGTCAAAGAAATACTTTTACCACTACCAAAAAACTCAGACGAAGAGCGTATATTTTTATCAATACTCGAAAATATAGCTAGCAAGCGTACTTCAATAACCATATATGAAAACGAGGACGTGATAAACTCAGGCGAGGTATACGTTATCCCCATACACCGTCACGAGCTTGGAAAACAAAAGAAATTACTTTTCACGATGCTATATAAGAATGATTTTTATACATACTTAAATATAGATATGTTGCAAGTGGATACAAAAAACATGGCGCTCGAAGTAATCGACGGAAGCCGTGCAATTATTTTCGGACGCCATGAATCAGGAAGTGAGGAACGGAAATTTACTTACAAATTATCCGAGCCGCATACTCTCATTTTCTCAAGCAACAGAATCACAATCCCTAAGGATACACTTGAATATTATTCTGATTGCGATGTTTATTTTGAGGCAGAAATGGTAAGTCTTATACGTTAAAGAGGAACTCGACGACATCCCCGTCATTCATAACGTATTCCTTTCCTTCACTGCGAAGAAGCCCCTTCTCCTTAACCTTGTTTCTATCTCCCTCACGAACGAGGTCATCAAACGAAACAACCTCAGCACGAATAAATCCTCGCTCAAAATCCGTATGTATTTTGCCGGCAGCCCCGGGAGCCTTTGTGCCGCGCTTTATTGTCCACGCGCGAACTTCTTTTGGTCCTGCGGTGAGAAAACTTATAAGCCCAAGCAAAGAGTATCCGGATTTTATCAGCTTATCAAGTCCGCTTTCGTCTATGCCAAGATCGGCAAGAAAGCTCATTTTTTCCTCTCCCTCAAGCTCAGCAAGCTCAGCCTCTATCTGAGCGCTTACCGCTATAATCTCGCTTCCCTCGCTCGCTGCATGCTCCTTTAACTTTAAGTATCCGGGATTGCTCTCGTATTCTCCCGACACCTCACTCTCGGAAATATTCGCAACGTAGATTATAGGCTTAAGCGTAAGAAGTCTTGATTCCTCTATAAGAGCGCACTCCTCGTCAGAAAGTCCAAGCGCGCGAACGCATTTTCCTTCTTCAAGACACACCTTTACCTTTTCGAGAACCGCGAGCTTTTCAAGAAGCTTTTTATCGCTTTTTGCTGCCTTTACAGTTCGCTCTATTGCTCTTTCAACTATTTCGAGGTCAGAAAGTATAAGCTCTATATCAATTGTTTCAACGTCGCGTAACGGATCTATATTTCCCTCAACGTGAATAATATCGTTATTTTCAAAGCAACGTACTACATGCACGACGGCGTCCACCTCGCGAATATTAGCAAGAAACTTATTACCGAGTCCCTCACCCTTTGATGCGCCTCTGACTAGGCCTGCAATATCAACGAACTCAATCACTGCGGGTGTGTATTTATCGGGATTATACATCTCGCTGAGCTTATCAAGACGCTTATCCGGCACTGCGACAACTCCTACATTAGGGTCGATAGTACAAAAGGGATAGTTAGCGGATTCAGCTCCCGCATTTGTGAGCGCGTTGAAAAGAGTACTCTTTCCTACGTTTGGAAGTCCAACTATACCAAGCTTCATTTTATAAGTTTCTCCTTAGCTGATTTTAAAAATTTTAATTACTTAAGAATTATACCATATATGTCCCCTGTTTTCAATAGATATACACCAAATTTCAAAAATTAATAAATTGTTCTTGACACATTTGAAAATATGCTGTATAATTAAATTGTTAAGATTTCAGTTTTTTTAACAAAGTTAACAATTGGAAAGGAAATGAAAAATGGATACTAAACTTCTTGTTGTAGACGACGACTCTAACATATGTGATATGTTGAAGCTATATTTTGAGAATGAGGGATATAAGGTTAAGACGGCAAACGACGGTGTTGAGGGCATTCAATGCTTTAAAATATATGAGCCTGACCTCGTGCTTCTTGACATAATGATGCCTAAAAAGGACGGTTGGCAGGTTTGTAGAGAGATACGTGAAATGTCCCCAAAGCCTGTTATAATGATTACTGCAAAGGGGGATGTTTTTGATAAGGTTTTGGGTCTTGAGCTTGGCGCTGACGATTTCATCGTAAAGCCCTTTGATATGAAGGAGCTTTCCGCGAGAATAAAGGCAGTTCTCAGAAGATACAACGCACATACAAAGACAAACGATGACGAGGTCGTAAAATTTGAAAACATTGAGATAAGCCTTCAAAAATATGAGCTGAAGCTGAGAGGAAAGGCTATTGATATCCCCCCCAAGGAACTTGAGCTTCTGTATTTCCTTGCATCAAACTGCAACCGCGTGTTTACGCGCGACCAGCTTCTTGATAAGGTTTGGGGCTTTGACTACCTAGG
Source organism: Eubacteriales bacterium (assembly GCA_045656445.1). GTDB lineage: Bacteria > Bacillota > Clostridia > Oscillospirales > CAG-272 > UBA1740. The sequence goes on from JAZORD010000057.1 coordinate 17,422, forward strand.
AGATTCCAGAACTGTTGACGTTCACGTTAAAAGGCTTCGCGAAAAGCTTGAGGGTGTGTCTGATAAATGGATACTCAAAACCGTATGGGGCGTCGGATATAAGTTTGAAACGCTCGTATAAATCAAATTGAAATAATTTTGGCGGTCTGCTCTATACAGACCGCCTTGTTATTTAGAATCAGAACTTAAAGGTAAGCTGTGAAACCGCGACTCCTGTAGAAGGGATAGTTAGCTTTCTGCATTTAAGCGCATCCTCGCCAAGCTCCTCTACTCTTTCGGTTACAAACTCTATTCTTCCCTTATTTCTTGGGAACTGCATTATTTGAACTCCTGATGCCGTCCTCGTTGCCTTTTCGGGAATAAGACTGGTTTTTATAAGCATTCCCTTACCCGCTTCGCTTCTTATGAATATTTGCTTTGGCTTATCACCCTCGTAAATAGCCCCTGCAAGCGGTGAATCCGCAGAGTAAGCACTCGTAATTTTGCGTCTTCTCGATTTAGCATCGTATGATTTCATCGCAATCCTTACGCCCTTTCCGTTCTCAAAGATGTAAACCATATGGTGCTCCGGGATTATCTCGTATACCATCTTGCATCCAACGACGTGCTCGTTATCATCCATACCAAGCTTAGCAGGAACGTATTCACCCATATTTGAAGCCTTACAAAGATCGAAATCAGCAACCCTTACTCTGTATATATGAGCCTTGTCTGTGAAGAACAGAATATCACCTCGGTTATCGGTATCCTCTTCATAAACTACGTAATCACCCTCTTTGAGCTTATGCTCCTCCGCAACTCTTGCCGCTTGAACTGATAGTTTTTTAAAATACCCGCCTCTTGTAAGAACAAGACGGCAGTTATAATTTTCAAAGAAGATATCCTCTTTGGGTGCAGTGCTAACCTCTTCTTTTTCTATAAGCGATGTCTTTCTTGGCTTTCCATAGGTCTTTTTAATGCTATGAAGAGTCGCTATTATACTCTGCTTAAGCTTCAATTCATCCCTAAGGGTTTCCTTAATATCGGCAATATCCCTTTTAAGACCTTCAATCTCCTCAATTCTTTTGAGTATGTATTCTCTGTTTATATTTCTGAGCTTTATTTCAGCTACGTATTCAGCCTGCGTCTTGCTAAGATGGAACGCCGCGGCAAGATTCGGAACAACGTCCTCCTCCTTTTCTGTATTACGAATAATCTTGATAGCCGCATCAATATCAAGTAAAATTGCCGCCAAGCCAAGCAGAAGCTCTAATTTATGCTCCTTTTTACCAAGGTCGAAGGTAAGCTCGCGCGTAACGCATTTCATACGGAACTTTATCCATTCGATAAGAATTTCCTTGACACCAAGCTGCATAGGCGTTCCTTCGACGAGAATATTAAAGTTGCAGTCGAAATTGTTTTCAAGCTCGGTTGCGGCAAACAGCTTTTTCATAACGAACTCAGGGTTTGCATCCTTTTTAAGATCAAAGGTAAGCTTAAAGCCGTTAAGGTCTATAGCATCTCTGATATCCGAAACCTCTCGCAGCTTTCCCTGCTTTATCATATCGGTCGCCTTTTTCATTATGCTCTCTATACAGGAGGAATACGGTATCTCAAGAATGTCTATGCAGTTATCCTTTTTATTGTACTCATACTTAGAGCGCATTTTAAAGCTGCCGCTTCCCGTTTCGAAAATCTTCCGCATCTGCTCCCTGTCATATATTATTTCTGCCCCCCCGGGAAAATCAGGTGCTTTTATAATATCAAGAAGTCTATCTATGCTTGCGTTAGGATTTTTAAGAAGAGCTATAGTTCCGTCACATATTTCGGCAAGATTGAATGAGCATATAGAGCACGCCATGCCGACAGCAATGCCGAGGTTTGGAGAAACGAGAATATTCGGAAACGTTGTTGGTAAAAGCACGGGCTCTTCTGTTGTATTATCGTAGTTTGGTACGAAATCCACCGCGTCCTTGTCTATACCGGAAAACAACTCGTTACAGAAGCTGTCAAGCTTTGCCTCTGTATAACGTGATGCAGCGTATGCCATATCCCTTGAATACTGCTTACCGAACGAGCCCTTGGAATCAATAAAAGGGTGTAAGAGAGCTTCGTTTCCGCGCGTAAGTCTTACCATCGTTTCGTATATGGAAGCGTCGCCGTGGGGGTTAAGCTGCATAGTCTGCCCTACAATGTTAGCGCTTTTTATTCTTTGCCCTTTAAGAAGCCCCATTTTATACATAGTATAAAGAAGCTTTCTGTGTGATGGCTTAAAGCCGTCTATTTCCGGAATAGCACGCGAAACTATAACGCTCATAGCGTAGGGCATATAGTTTTTTTCAAGCGTTTCGGTAATGGGCTGTACGGTAGCCACAGACTCGTTTTGCTTTAAATCCTTTACGTCCTGCTTTTTCTTCTTTGCCATTCAACTGACCATCTTTCTGTAAGTATTGATTACAACTTGACGATTTTGTGCGCCGCTGCGCGAATCATCCGGTTGTAGAGCGCAAGACCTATGCCGCTTTTCTTCGGCAAGGGTGCGTATATTTTATCAAAATTTTCTTTATCAACTTCCCTTAGCAGAGAAAAAAGAAGGTGTGCCTGTGTAAGCTCGTCCTCTTTTTTACCAAAGGTATAACATGTAGCATCGGGGAGCGCATGTTCAAGTTTCGAAAGCTCCTCTTGGTATGAGATAACGGCAACCCGCGAAAGTCCCTCATTTTTTATGTAGTCTATAATTTTTTCAGCCTCACCGTCAAGAAGCTCTAACGGAGATGCCGGCGCGTAGTGTCGGTATTTCATACCGGGGGAGAGAACCTTTTCATTGTCGGAAATTCTGTCGGTAACAGCATCTGCTATATTTACCGCCCCAACCACCGCAGACAGCTCATCGACGGTAATTTTTCCGGGACGGAGCAACGTCACCGCGCCGTCCTCATCTAACTTCACAATAGTTGACTCAAGACCAATCTCTGATTCTCCACCGTCAACTATCATATCTACCCTACCCATCATATCGTCTATAACGTGTTTTGCAGAGGTAGGAGAAGGAGTACCGGATAAATTAGCCGATGGCGCGGCTATCGGAACACCGGACGCCAAAATTATGTCCCTCGCAATTTTATTCTCGGGGCACCTCACGGCAACAGTATTAAGACCACCCCTCGTTTCCTTGGGAATACTGTTCTTAGAATCGAGAACAACTGTGATGGGACCCGGCATAAATTTATCGGCGAGTTTATAGTAAATACTGTTTGTATAGGTATATTTCTCTGCATCTGCAGGGTCTGAGATGTGAACTATCAGCGGATTATCAGAGGGTCTGCCCTTTGCCGCGAAAATACTTTTTGCCGCCACGGGATTCGTTGCATCCGCGCCGAGTCCGTATACCGTTTCGGTAGGAAATACTACAAGCCCACCGCGTTTAATTATTGCTGCTGCGCG
>JAZORD010000058.1:0-14795 GCA_045656445.1 Eubacteriales bacterium
ACACGAGCCGCGTAACGCTTGTAGTATTTGCTGTAAATCGCAAGTGCAGGGTTCTCGGCTGCTTTCGCTTTGTAGTTCTCTTGCGCGGCAAGATCTTGGCAGGAGCGCGTTTGTCCTTCTGCCACTCTGTCACAATAATTAGTATCGTAGTTGCCCTTCATAATAAAGTATTTACCACAACGCTTGCACTTACGAAGTTTGATGTTGGATTCAAGCATTTTTGTAAATTCAAGATTCAGCATCTCGAAAATGCTTGAGCAAGAATATGAGACGCTGATGCAGGTCGGGAATTTAAATTCAACGTCGAATATCCAATGTCCGTGAAGATATTTTTCCTCAAAATCCTTGTATTCCGCGGAGGTTGTATCAATGTTTTTAGAGAGTCTTTCGAGAGCGAATTCCTGGCTACATTCAAACGGCATTTTTCCTTGCCCACTTGGTTTTTTGGTGATCGTAAACTCTTCTTTTCTCGTATGCTTGATGGGAATTTCTTTGTAAAGCTCGCAGTAAATTCTGTATCGTTCGGAGGGATATAGGTGACCGAGTACTGAGGGGTAAAAATCGGGATCAAAGCAAAAGGTCAACTTTTCCTGGAATTCTTTTTGCAATATTTTTATGTAGTTGATATATCTGTTTAGTGTTTGCCGTTCAGCATCCATCATTACCGGAGTAAAAGCAGCAGTGTATAGAGAAGAATAGAAAAAGTCTTTACCAAAATCGTTTGTGGTTTCCCAACGAGCGTTTATATAGTCTGTGCGCTCTTCAATATTCTTAAATGTTATTTCTTGTTCTTTCGGAGCTTCTTTTCCATCGATTTCTGCCAACATTTGCTTTGATTCCATTGATAATAGCATATACATCAACTTTAACGAAGATATATGCTTATCAATATCAAAATAAAAGAAATCGAGCAAACCTTCTCCAAGGTTGTAATAAACTCTGCTTCCGCTTAATGCGTTAGCGTAGTACTCGTGATCATAATGACGTGGAACTTCTTCATATTCGTCGACTTCATCGCGAAAATGAACCTTAAATCTTTTGCAAAGGTTCGCCAATTCTTCATCAGCGGAAGATTTCTCAAAATCGTCATCGTCGCGATGCTTGCTATCTTCCATTTGAGCTAAAAGTTCAGCACCGGTATAAATGCCGGGACCGCGACCGTTTTCATCATCGTATTTGCGCGCAAAGTGCGGATCTATATATAAGCATACAGTTTTTTCATCTTCATTGAAGCTTACACTACACCGTGAGTGGTCTAATATAAGTCCTTTAGTATTCCTACGTAAACTTAAATATTTTTCATATTCGCTATAGTTATACTCGGACATATTTATCTTAGCCATAAGCACCTCGCAGTTTTAGAAAATGCAAATTTGATTGATTTTAGACAATCAACATCACTCCAATAAACATTATACAATTCTATTGCATTTTTGTCAAGATGTCGTTATAATCTACATAGACAATGCAAATTGAGCAAATCCAAATTGTCTAATAATTTCGAGAAAGGAGAAATACAAGAAAATGAAAATAATTGAGGGAAGGAGGTACACCGAATGGAGAGAAGACTAATGGTAACCGCGCCCGAGATTGTTGCTGATCTCGGTGTGTCCAGAGCTTTCGCATATAACCTCATTAAGAGACTCAACGATGAGCTTGAGGCAAAGGGCTATATCACGATTGCCGGTAAAGTCAGCCGTATGTATTATGAAGAAAAAATCTACGGTATGCAGCAGAATAATATGAAAGGAGCGTAAGAATGCCAGCTTACAAAGAAAAAGACAACAAAACCTGGTATGTGTCTGTCAGATATGAGGATTGGACAGGCAGTAAAGCACGAAAGGTCAAGCGAGGATTTTCAAGCAAACGTGAAGCACTTGAATGGGAAAGAAAATTCCTTCTCAAAGAAAATGCAAGTCTCGATATGACTTTCGAATCTTTTCTGGAACTCTATAAGGAAGATCTGAAGGACAGACTAAAGCTTAGCACGTGGATAATGAAAATCAGCGTTATTGACAAAAAAATCCTCCCTTATTTCAAAAATAAGCGTATGTGCGATATTAAACCGTCGGACGTAATTGCCTGGCAAAAGGTGATAATGTCGCACCGAGATGAGAATGGAAAAGCCTACACACCGACTTATCTCAAAACGATTCATAATCAGCTCAGCGCGATATTTAATCACGCAGTGCGGTATTATGAGTTGTCAAGTAACCCAGCCGCTAAAGCCGGGAATATGGGAAAGGAAAAAACGAGAGAGATGCTCTTCTGGACGAAGGACGAGTACACGAGCTTCGCCCTGGAGATTATGGACAAGCCGATATCGTTTTACGCTTTTGAAATGCTTTATTGGTGCGGACTCCGTATGGGCGAATTGCTCGCTCTCACTCCGAATGATTTTGACTTTGACAGCGGTATAGTACGCATAACAAAATCTTATCAGAGAATACACGGAGAGGACGTCATTACAGATCCGAAAACCGATAAAAGCATTCGCAATATCAAAATGCCAGATTTCCTTGTGGACGAGATACAGGATTATCTCAAGGCTTTATATAGCGTGAGGGGTGATACTCGTATTTTCCCCATAACAAAGGGATATCTTCACCGTGAAATGACGAGAGGATGTAATGCCACGGGTGTGAAGCGTATTCGTATTCACGATCTTCGTCACTCGCACGTTTCCTTGCTTATCAATATGGGATTCTCTGCCGTAGCAATTGCCGACCGTGTAGGTCACGAAAGCATTGATATCACATATAGATACGCACACCTATTCCCAACTACGCAAAAGGAAATAGCAAACAAATTAAACACACAGAGAGGTTAATATTATGTCAGCAAAAAACAGAGATAATTATCAGAGATGGCGTTGCCATACAATCGCATTTAGAATGTCACCGGAAGAGAGTCGTCAGCTTGATATTGCCGTGAAGCTTTCGGGACTTACGAAGCAAGATTATGTATGCAACCGTTGCCTTGTGCGCGATGTTGTCGTACAGGGCAATCCAAGGGTTTATAAGGCTCTTAAAGAGCAGATGGGAGAAGTTCTCGTGGAGCTTCGCAGAATTGCCACATCGAGCGAAATTACCCCCGAACTGCTTGAAACAATCAACCTTATTACCGTTACGATGGAAGGTATGAAAGGAGAAAGCCTATGAACGAAAAAGAAATGACCGCCCTTACAACATCTGTTGGCGCAGAAGTTGGGCAGTCATCTCAAACGAATTACAACAATAGTATAACACAAGAAAACGAGGAAAACAAGTGGGAAGATGATTTTTCTTGCGATTTTCGTCGTGAGCTGCTTTTGGCAACCGATAAATCGTATTTAAAAACGGTAACTATGGAGGAACTTTACGACACGGCATTTGATGTTAATCTGCCGATTATCGAAGGTGTTCTTTACCCCGGTACATACCTTTTCGCCGGACCTTCTAAGGTCGGCAAAAGCTTCTTGATGGCTCAGTTTGCTTATCACATAAGCACCGGTATGGAGCTTTGGGGTAATGCCGCGCGCAAAGGAACAGTTTTATATCTTGCGCTTGAGGACGATTACGCACGTCTTCAGCGAAGATTCTACCGTATGTTCGGAACGGACAGCACACCAAACCTCCACCTTGCAACCGAGGCGCGAGTGCTTGGGGACGGCTTCGACGAACAGATCAAAGCGTTCATCCGCAACCATCCCGACACCAAGCTGATCATCATTGATGTCCTTCAGCGCGTGCGCGATGTGGGCGGCAAGGATTACAGCTATGCGAGTGACTATGATATCGTTGCCAAGCTAAAGGCAATGACCGAGGGTTCGGGCGTTGCTCTCCTGATCGTCCACCATACGAGAAAGCAACACGCAGACGATATCTTTGATATGATATCCGGCACGAACGGTCTGACGGGTGCCGCTGACGGTGCTTTCATCATCAGCAAAGAAACTCGTACCGGGAACGGTGCTACCGTTGCCGTTGTCGGCAGAGACCAACCCGACCAAAGATTTCACCTCCAGCGCAACGTGGAAACGCTTGCGTGGGAGCTTGAGAAAGCCGAGAACGAGCTTTGGATTGAGCCGAAGGATCCGTTGCTTGAGTTGATTTCTTCTTTCCTTTCTGCCGGTAGGTCAAGTTGGGTGGGTACGCCGACCGAGCTTGTAACCCTCCTTGGTGTTGATCTGAAGCCGAACGTTCTCTCACTCAAGTTGAACATCAATGCAGGACGGCTGCTCAAGGAATGCGGTATTTTTTATAAGAGCAGCCGTAGTCACGACGGGCGCAGAGTGAGTCTATCACTTGCAGAGCCAAGTCCGGCGTGACGCTCCGTGACGCTCCGTGACGGTCGTGTCGGTGTTAGTGGGGGTGTGTAAAACACCGTCACCACCGACACGCATCGACACGGTGCCGGGGTGCAGGGGCAGCGTCCCGCCCCCTCGGGAGAGCGCAATAGCGCTTTTGATGGCCTTTAGGCTGTCAAAAGTGCTTTTGCGTTACTTTTGACAAAAGTAACAAAACCGCTACCCTTACGGGCAGCAGATAGGAAGGTGATATTATAGAAAGAACGATAAGCGCAGAGATGGGAAAGGGATCCGTAGCCCACAATTCAAGACAGTTCAAAGCTTCCAACGTCGATCCCGAACGAACCTCGCTGAACCGACGATACTGTAACCGTAATATCAAAAAGGTTTATGAGGAACTCTTTGGAGAAGCGTTAGAAAAATACAATGCCAAGCAAACACGCTCGGATAGAAAAATAAAAAACTACTACGAGAAGATCCGCACGAGCAAACAAGAAAAGCCCTTCACCGAGCTTGTTATGCAGATAGGAAATCACGAGGATACCAATGCACAAAGTGAATTTGGAGCAAAGGCTGCGGAGATCCTTGACGAATATATGAAAGGCTTTCAAGAGCGCAATCCGCACCTGCGAGTGTTTTCAGCCTATATGCACATGGACGAATCAACACCGCATTTGCATATTGATTTTGTTCCTTTCACCACCGGGAGCAAGCGCGGACTTGAAACACGCGTATCTCTGAAATCAGCGCTTGCTCAACAAGGCATTACAGGCGGTACAAAGTACGAAACCGAATGGAGCGTTTTCACTCGCAGAGAGAAGGAACAGCTTGCCGAAATCATGGAGAGGCACGGCATCGGATGGAAACAGCTCGATACTCACGAGGAGCATTTGTCCGTGCTTGACTACAAGAAAAAGATGCGAACCCAAGAGGTGGAGGCGCTTTCCACCGAGCTTGAAGCCTTACAAGAAAGCAAGGAGAGCGTCGAGGAAGATATTGCGGATGCGCGTGAACGTTACGATGCTTTGACCGATGCGCTCGGTACAATGAAAAGCACGGTTGAACATGTAGAAACGGAGGTATCGAAATACTACGTCGGTCAAGAGTGGCGCACACCCGAACCGAAAGGCTTGATGAGCGCCAAGACGTATAAGGAAAAGCTTGTGGATCCTTTTGTAAAAAAGCTGAAGGATGTCATTGCAACCTTCATCAGCAAGTTCTTGGATCTGACTCGCGAGTATCAGCGTGTCAAGGATCAGCTTTGGAGGGCACGTAACGATAACGAAAAATTAGCAAACAGAAATCGAGCACTTCAAAAAGAATCCGATGAGCTCAAGCTCATAAAAGGCGAGCTTGGATCCGAGCAGTACGAAGAGATCTTGGATATAGCCTATCAAAGAATAGAGGACGAAGAGCAACGCCAAGAGCAGGCTCGTCAATCAAAACAAAAAAATCACAAGTGGGAAATGTCCCTATAAAAACTCAAGAAAGGATTTAGCATTATGGAAAAAAGCATTTTTGAACAGATGGGTGGAACGTATCGAGAGGAAGATGGCTGTCTGATTCCAAATCTTTCTTTGCCGGAGCGTGAGGAGCACACCATTGGAAAATACGGTCAGCTGCATCTTGATTTTCTCAAAAAGCACCGCCGTGGCATGTACACAACGTTGCTGACGGAATGTCGATTGAATGAATATCTCTAGTAATATTGATATTTTTCGGTATAGAAGCACCACGTCACTCTAACAATGCCAATAACACCGTTTTCTGTTTTAGCATACCATCCGAAAACTCCGCTTGTTGTATTTCTCAGCTTTTCTTGATTATTAAAATGCGGTGGTGTTACTGATCTACTTTTCAAACCGTCTTTTACCGACTCAAAGGCAGAGGGCAGATCGGGCAAGCGATTCATATCTTCTTCGTTAAAGCGAGCCTTTGTAAAGGCATAGGTATCCTGATCTCCGTCTGTCCATTCTTTACACCATACGCTGACTTTTTCATTGGTTGCAAAACCGTTGATATACTGCATAAGCTTTGGTATTTTGACAAGGAAATTAGGGTTTAATTATTAGAAAAATATTCACCTGGCGAACAGTTAAACTCTTGCTTGAAAACACGGTAAAATGTTCCCATAGAGTCAAAGCCGCTTTCAAAAGCACAGTAAGTGTTTGTATGTTTTTTTTCTTGCATAAGCAAGAGATAGTGTCGTAATTTAAGAATATTGATATAGCGGTTCAGACATATTCCGAAATGCTTTTTGAAAAAACGTGATAGATAGCTTTTTGAATAGCTAAATTTATCGGACAAGGTGTCCAATGTTATTTTTTTGCGGAAATTCTGATTCAGATAAATCAAAAGAGCAGATGAAAACTCTGTATCAAAAGATTTTTCAGTTCCGGTAAGAAAAATATTATCAAGCACAATTCCGAGAATAACATACAGATATCCTCGAAGTTTTATATCATTACATCCATCTTTTATTGCATCCACATAAGATTTAATTTTTTTTACTGTATCCGCATCGCAAATAAAAGGACTGTTTATATGTTTACCTTTTGTCGTTTGTAAAAATTCATTACATATCCCTGAGGGTATAATTAATATACTTGATTTTGAGTTCTTGATGGAGCGGAATAAATGTGCATCATAACTCATTGCAATAGCCATTTGGCCTTTTTTTAGAATCTTTTCATGGTCGTTTATAAAGGCTCTAATTTCGCCTTCTTCAACAAAATATAATTCAATTTGCGAATGGAAATTAAACGGGCAATTTCCGTCTATATTGTCGTTTATAACTTCCTTTATAAGTTCGCGACTTCGTTCTCTTTCAATATCAAAATGTGCCTGCATAAAGTTCCTCTCCTTATGACAAAAAATGAGATATATTTCTACAAAAGTGGGATGTAAGTATCATAGATTTATGTTATTATATCACTAATAGTAAAAAAAGTAAAGAGTTTTTTACTGTTTTTTAAATTAGATATAAAGGAGAATTGTTATGAGGATTAAAGAAGTAAATACATATTTTGTACGCCCGCGTTGGGGTTTCGTAGAAATTGTCACAGATGAAGGAATTGCTGGTTGGGGAGAAGCCGTTTTGGAAGGTCACGCAGCCGCAGTTCTTGCCTGTGTTCAGGAAATGAAAGACTATCTGATTGGTGCCGACCCATCACAAATTGAAGGGCTGTGGGAAACTATGTACCGTGCGGGCTTTTATCGTGGCGGTGGTGTGCTTATGAGCGCTATTTCAGGTATTGACCAGGCACTTTGGGATATTAAGGGTAAAGTTTTTGGCGTTCCCGTATATGAACTTATGGGCGGAAAATGCCGTGATAAGATGAAGGTATATTCGTGGATTGGTGGAGACAGACCTTCGGATGTTGGAGCTGCGGCAAAACAAAAGAAGGAAGAAGGCTTTAAAGCAATAAAGATGAATGCAACAGAAGAACTGCAGATGATAGATTCCTATGACAAGATTGATGCAGTTCTTGAAAGAGTTGCGGCAATTCGTGAGTCTTGCGGAAAATATTTTGGTATTGCAATAGATTTTCATGGTAGAGTACATAAGCCGATGGCAAAGGTTTTGGCGAAGAAACTCGAAGAGTTTGACCCGATGTTTATAGAAGAGCCTGTTTTGTGTGAAAATATGGAATGCTTTAAAGAAATTGCTACTTGCTGTAATATTCCTATTGCAACAGGTGAGAGACTTTTTTCAAAATATGACTTTAAAAGACTTTTATCTTATGGCGGTGTAGACATTATTCAGCCTGATTTATCGCATGCAGGCGGTATAACAGAGGTAAAGAAAATTGCTGCTATGGCAGAGGCTTATGATGTGGCACTTGCGCCGCATTGTCCGCTTGGTCCGATAGCGCTTGCGGCATGCCTTAATGTTGATGCCACAAGTTATAATGCGGTAATTCAGGAACAGAGTATGGGTATTCACTATAATGTAGGAAAAACTGTTCTTGATTATGTGAACAACAAAGAGGATTTTGCGTTTACAGATGGATTTGTAAATCTGCCAAGAATTGCAGGCCTCGGCGTTGATGTCAACAAAGAGCTTGTAATTGAAGAAAACAAAACACCTCACAACTGGAAAAATCCTGTTTGGCATCACAAGGATGGTTCCGTTGCAGAATGGTAAAACAGTAGATTGGAGATGTGTTATATGAGAAAAAGAAAAACAATATCAAACAAATATCAGGTAGTTATTATCGGCGGCGGTCTTTCGGGTGTTTGTGCAGCCCTTGCATCTGCAAGACAGGGAGCGAAGACTGCTATAGTACAGGCACGCTCTGTCTTTGGAGGAAATAATAGCTCGGAAGTTCGAATGCATGTTTGCGGTGCAAATTGTCACGCACAAAAAAAGGATCTTGCAGAAACAGGTATACTTATGGAGTTACAGCTTTTAAATAAAAGTTGTAATCCTAATAATTCTTTCCCAATGTGGGATATGGTAATGTGGGGCAAGCTTAAAAGTGAACCTAATCTCGACTGCTATTTGAACAGTGTTATGGATGATGTTGTTATGGATGATAACAAAATAAAGAGTGTTATTTGCCGTCAGTCTTCAACAGAACTTGTGTATGAATTTGAAGCTGATGTTTTTGTTGACGCGACAGGTCATGGCACATTAGGTTATTATGCAGGTGCCGAATACAGATACGGTTCAGAGAGCAAAGCGGAGTTTAATGAGGCGGATGCTCCCGAAAATGAAAATGGCTATACTATGGGAAATACAATTCTTTTTCACTCAACAGACATGGGAGAAAATACACCATTTAAAAAGCCTGAATGGGCATATACTTTTAATGAATCCGACCTTGAAAACCGTCCGCACGGCAATGTTACATGGTCACATGGTGAAAATGGTGTTGAGGAAAAGTACGATGTAAGCTCTGGTTATTGGTGGATGGAGCTTGGCGGAGAAAGTAAAAACATAATAGAAGAAACTGAAAATATAAATGATGAGTTGTTTAAATCAATTTTCGCTGTGTGGGACCACATTAAAAATACCCCAGGACACAATGCTGAAAATTACGCTATTGACTGGATAGGCTCTGTTCCTGGAATCAGAGAGTCAAGAAGACTTGTTGGCGACTACATCTTAAATGAAAATGACATACTCGAAAATAAGTTTTTTGATGATGGTGTAGCTTTTGGTGGTTGGCCTATAGATGTTCATCCGTCAAAGGGCTTTCATCACAAGGGCTTGCCTACAAGATATATAAATTTCCCTGGTCATTATTCAATTCCGTATAGATGTTTTTATTCTAAAAACATTGAAAATCTTATGATGGCAGGTAGAAATATAAGTGTAAGTAAATTAGCAATGGCATCTACAAGAGTTATGGGTACCTGTGCTGTAGGCGGACAAGCAGTAGGTACTGCGGCGGCGCTTTCGGTGATTCACGGTGTTACTCCGGCCGGGCTTGGCAGAGAGTACATTGACGAGCTTCGCCAAACTCTTCTTAAAGAAGATTGCTACATTCCGGGTGCGGTAAATCTTGACCCCGACGATATTGCAAGAACGGCAAAAATAACAGCTTCGGGACATATTGATGGCTACGCTCCGGAAAATGTAGTTTCAGGTGTGACAAGAACGATTGGAGACAATTCTCACCTTTGGCAATCTAAGGATATGAGTGAGGAAAAAGCTTTTTTAAGTTTTGATTTTGATGAAGAGAAAAAAATATCCGAGGTACGTGTGACGTTTGATCCGGATCTTAATATTGAGATAATGATTTCTCAAACTAAACGTCGCCTCGATGGAATGATAAAGGGTATGCCGCCCTCTCTTGTTAAAGATTTTACTGTTAGCCTTTTTAATAATGGTCAAAAAGTGTATACAAAAAAGATTGCAGATAACAATGAGCGTCTTTGCGTAATAAAAACAGAAGCGCCAGTTATAGCGGATAAAGTGCTTGTTGAGATAGAGTCAACATATGGAGACAAAACAGCGAAAATATTTGAAGTGAGAATATATTAACAAAGCAGAATGTTTTTGTTTTCAGCAAAGTAGTTTAAAGCTATAATACTAAAAAGTCACTCTAGGAAAGGACAGTTTTTGTTATGGGTAAAATTTTAATCGGTTGGGCTGAAGAAAGTTTAGTGCCAGATAAAAAAGTAAGCCTTGCAGGACAGTTTTATGAGAGAATTTCAGAAGCTGTTGAATCTGAAATATGTGCTACAGCAATGGCAGTAGAATCTGATGAGGAACAAATGATTCTTGTTTCGGTTGATATGGAGGGTTTTCCTGAAGCATTGGTAAATTTGGCACGTGAAAAATTTGCTAAATTGACAAAAGAAATAGATCCCAGAAAACTTATTATTTCTGCTACGCATACACATGCTGCAATGCGAGTTGCAGGACGTGGCTCGGCAAAATCAAAAAGCGGTCAAATGGTAGATACAAGGGCTGCTATGCTGGAGGAATTTTTGCCCAAAGATAAGCTTTATGTTGCTAATGTTACCTCTGATGATAGCATCCTGACACCAGAAGAAGGAACAGAGCTTGTGACTGACAAGATTGCATTGGCAGCTCAAAGAGCATGGGAAAACAGAAAAGAATCCTATTACACCAATGAATTTGGGAGAGCCGCTGTTGGTATGTGCCGAAGAGTTTGCTATGATGACGGCAGTGCACAAATGTGGGGAGAAACCAATACCGCAAATTTTGTGTCCATGGAAGGCGGAAGTGACTCTGGAATAGAACTTATTTATACCTTTGATGCTGACAAAAACCTCACAGGAATTGTTGCAAATATTGCGTGTCCGGCACAAATTCTTGAGCAAAGAAACTTTATTTCAGCAGATTACTGGGGAAGAACAAAAGCGATTTTGCGTGAGAAATTAGGAGAACATATTTGTTTATTGGGTTTGTGCGGAGCGGCAGGCGATCAGTGCCCGAGAGATTTGGTAAGATGGGTTGATCCTGAAACCCCTATTAATGACCCTAATGTAAAAAGGGAACATCTAATTAAGCGTAAGGCAGATCCGTCGATGTACGATATAAGTGGGTGTAACAAAGTCGGTAAAAGAATTGCTAATGAGATTATATCTGTATATGAGGAAATTACGGATTTAAAAGAAGAAGCGGTTTTCAAACATAAAATTATAGATTTGGATTTGCCACTAAGAAGAGTTACAATGCGTGATTATGACAATGCTGTAAGGGAAATTGCGTATTATATAGAAAAAAACAAAGACAAAGAAGCCTTTAATTATGAGGATAGCGCAAGACTCAATGTTCACATTGGCACGATACAAAGATATCGTGATCAACAGTTTAAAAATGTTGTTACTGCCGAAACTCATATTATTCGTTTTGGCGATATTTCAATTTCAACAAGTCCTTTTGAACTGTTTTTGGATTATGGTAATGTCATTAAGGCGCGCAGTTTGTCGGAGCAAACATTTATTATTCAGCTGTGTTGTGGCGGATTAGGCTATTTGCCTACCGAGAAGGCTGAAAAAGGTGGACACTATAGCGCTTATGTTTCGAGCGGACGTGTTGGACATGAGGGTGGCGACCTTTTAGTAAGGAAAACCGTTGAAGAAATCAATGAAATGTTTCGATAATAATGAGGTGAAAAAATGATTGATTTACTAAAAACAAACGGTCCTTTTTATAAGGCTAATCTTCATTGCCATACTACACTTTCTGATGGAAAAATGACACCACAGGAAGTAAAAGAATATTATTTAAAGAATGGATATAATATTGTAGCTTATACAGACCATTCAACATTTGCATGGCACAAAGAACTGCTTTCAGAAGATTTTTTGCCGATTGCAGGCTTTGAGGCAGCGTGGACTTGCCTTGACCCCGATGTTATACCGCTGAAGTTTAAACTTTGTCACATAAATTTTTTGGCAAGCGTTCCTGATAATGCAGTTGTTATACCCGAATGCCACGCTTATGATGTTGGTGTTATAAATCGTTATATCAGAAATATGAAAAAACTTGGCTGGGTTTGCACCTTGAATCACCCGGGATGGTCACTTCAAACCAGTGAAGAAATAAATGCCCTCTGCGGTCTTGATGGATTCGAGGTGTATAATCACGGAAGTCAGGTGAATGACAACAATGGTGAAAGTCAGGGATACTGGGCAAGGTATTTAAATAACGGAAGTCACGCATATGCAGTTGCCGCAGATGATAATCATTGCGGATATGATGAAAACGGCGTTGTAGGTCCCGGGGACAATACACTTGGAGGATATATTTGTATTAGTATGCCGGAGCTTACTTATGACAATTTCATTGATGCTTTCCGCAACGGAAGATTTTATGCATCTACCGGGGTGGAAATAAAAGAATTGTACATTGACGAAGAAACAGATGAACTTGTGCTTTCCTGCTCACCGGTGAGACAGGTGATTGTAAAGGGAGTTCACACTGTTCCGGCGGTGCGGTTGAACGGGTATGGCGATGATTATACCTGTGCCCGAATTCCGTTGGCACAGATTCGTGAAAAAGAACCATTTTTTAGAGTAGAATTACGGACAACTGATGGAAAAACGGCTTATTCTCAACCTTACTATTTTGAATAAGGAGAAGATAATGAAAAAATATAATTTTAAAGAAAATGAGGTCTTGGTATCAGGACATCGAGGAGAGAGTTGTTTTGGTCTTGAAAATACAATGAGTGCCATTAAAAGAGCTCTCAAACTGGGTGTAGATATGATTGAAACCGATGTACATATGACCAAGGATAGAGAACTGATACTCATTCATGATAACTTTTTAGAGCGAACAACCAATGGAACAGGGCTTGTTCGAGAGCATACTCTCTCTGAAATTAATTGCTTGGATGCAACTGTTAATGCAAAAATTAAAATTCTGCCCGAACCTCCGCCAACATTGAATAGTTTTTTAAAACTTATGCAGGAATATCCTGAAGTGCTTTTAAATATTGAACTAAAAGATTATCCGGAAGATGGTGAGGATTTTGCTTTTGAAAGCGCAGACAGAATTTGTGAAATGTTAATAGAGTATGGCATGGCAGAGAGAACATGGATAAATTCATTCAGCGGTAAGCTTTTGGAATATGTTTATAAAAAATACGGCAATACTTTTTATTATCACGGATTTTATCCATGGTTTATTTTAGGCGATATGTCCTTAGATCCCGAAAGTTTTATAGATGTTGCGTGTATGCAACATCGGGTACAGCTTGAAGACGGAACTATAGAGAAATGCGCAGATAATATGTGCCCAAGGGAATGGTTCGATTATCTTTTGGAAAGAGGAATCATGCCTCTTGTGGCGCCAAGTCTTAAGGAATATCCTCTATATGATTTGGCATTTTCGTATGGTAGCAGAATTGTAAATGCCGATGATCCCGGTGCTATGTTGGAACATTTAAGAAAAAGTAAATTGCATAAATAGAAAAGAAGGTTAAAGAGTATGTGTGAAGATGTTATTAAAAAAATAGAAGAAGAAAAACTAATTGTTATTGTGAGAGGGGTTGAAAGTAAAAAACTCATTCCGTTAGCAGAAGCTATGTATAAAGGCGGAATCAGACTTTTAGAGGTAACGTTTGATGCAAGCGGAAAATGTTCTGATAGTGAAACTGCGGAAAACATCAAAATGCTCTGCGAAGAGTTCAAAGGGAGAATGTTTATTGGCGCAGGAACTGTCCTTACCAAAAAACAGGTTGAGCTTGTAAAAAAAGCAGGTGGAAGCTTTATAATCTCGCCAAATACGGATAAAAAAGTCATTAAAGCAACCAAAAAGCTTGGAATGGTTTCAATGCCGGGAGCTCTTACCCCATCTGAAATTAAAATGGCAGTTGATTTCGGTGCCGACTTTGTGAAGCTTTTCCCTGTAAGTAACTTTGGTCCTGATTATGTAAAAGCAGTAAAAGCACCTCTTAGCAACGTTAAGTTTACTGCCGTAGGCGGAATTGATGAAAACAACATGAAAGATTACATAAAAGTTGGAGTTTCAGGCTTTGGTATAGGAACTAACATTGTTAATAAAAAAATGATTGAAGAAAATAATTATGAGGCAATAACAGAATTAGCAACAAGGTATGTTGATGCGTTAAGATAGGAGAAAATTATAATGAATAAGATAGTTACGTTCGGCGAGGTAATGTTAAGATTTAATCCTGAAGGCTTTTTAAGATTGGTTCAGGCAGAGAAGTTTGAAGTTAATTTGGCAGGCGGTGAAGCAAATGTTGCCGTATCTCTTGCAAACTATGGCATGGATGTTTCTTATGTTACAAAGGTACCATCACACGAAATCGGTGAAATTGTAATAAGAGAAATGCGTAGAAATGGTGTAGATACCGGAAATATCATAAGAGGCGGAAAAAGACTTGGTACTTTCTATCTTGAAAAAGGTGCTTCCCAAAGAGCATCTAAAGTAATTTATGACAGAGAAAATTCTGCAATTGCAGAGGCTAAACCTGAAGAGTTTAATTGGGAAGAAATCTTCGATGGTGCTTCTTGGTTCCATTTTACAGGAATTACACCTGCGTTAAGTGATAATATG
>JAZORD010000059.1:0-3552 GCA_045656445.1 Eubacteriales bacterium
CTCACAAGGAGTATAGTTCAAATTCCCGAAAGTTTTGCGCAGTTGCCCTTTTGGGCGACTGTCTTTTTGCTTTTTACGGAGAATATCTTCCTTTTTATTTTACACCCGTAACCGTCAGCGTGCCGCCATTTACCTTGAAAAATATTTCGTAATCCGAGTATTTCATACCGTATTCGTCCTCGCTCTCTTCGCGGTATGCGGGTCGAGGGTCGTTTTCAAGAATCGAGATAAGATTTTTTCGTTCTTCCACTGCTATTTTTTTAATTAATTCAGATGGAAAGTCAACGTTAATTTTGTAGTCGAGAGCTCCGTCTGAAAAACCGCCCACCGCATCCTCGTGACTGTCGGTATATTTCAGATACGGCTTTATATCGTATATAGGCGTTCCGTCGAGTATATCCGCGCCCGAAACCAGCAAAACGTCACCGTCACTCTCAGTATGCTCAATTCGTATAAGCTTGACAGAGGAAAGACCTATTGAATTGGGTCTGTACGGGGAGCGTGTCGCAAAAACACCCATTCTTCTGTTCCCGCCAAGCCTTGGCGGACGAACCGTCGGCGACCACTCCTCGCGTCTTGCCTTTGAAAACTCCCATATAAGCCACAGGTGTGAGTAGCCTTCAATTCCGCGCAACGCTTCGGAGACTCGGTATTCCTTTTCAAAAACTATTCTTCCTTGTGTTTCGGCAATTCCGCTTTGTCTTGGAATCCCGAATTTTTCTTTGAAAGCCGTGTATATTCTGGCTATAACCTTAAGCTCCATTACGCCCTCTTTTCAAAAAAACTAAGAATATTTTATCATATAAGCAGACGAGTTTCAAGAGTGAGTAAAAAAGTTTCAAATTTTTGTAAAAAAATTGGGCAGATTCACCTAAAATTATTGCATTTTGCGAAACTGTATGTTAAAATATATGTTGAATTGATATATTTTGGAGGGCGACCGATGAAAATTGACCTCTTGCATAATAAAATAATTAAGGACACGCTGACAGATGCCTTTCGTGAGAGTTTTGAGTCAGAGCTTTTGCCACAGCTTTGCGAAAAATATGAGAGCTCTCTTCTTGGCGTTCAGATGTACGAGGACCATCTTTCCGACGGATTTTCTGCCGAGGGCAGATTTTACTATCCGTTGACTCTCGTTTTCGAGGACGGCGCTGCGCGCGAGTGGATAAGCTGGAGCGTAGAAAATAAAAAGAACTTTATCGGCGGAATTCCTTACGCTTACAAGGGGGACGAGCCCCTTCGGTTTGAGATTGCAGACTCCGTGCCAAAGGAGTTTTCTGAAAAGCTGGAAGGAAGAGGAATATATTTTGAGGGCGGATATGCACCGCTTGCTCTTGAATCCGTATCTCCCGATAAAGCCTTCCTTGCCGGAAGGTATTCCCAGCGCTTTATGGACGAGCTTAACCGCCAAATTTCAAATAAAATCGAAAAGGCGTTTTCTGTTTGCGGTATCGCTGAGAGCGGAATAGCGCTTATGATGGTATTTGCTCCCGAAAGCTATATGGAGCACGTCGTAAATGATACTACTTACCGCCGCCTTCTGATAACTGCAAGAGCCTGCTCCGCGCGCGACCTTTGGATTAAGTGGAAAAGACTCGGCTCGAGCAACCCTATAACAATCTCCGAAAATATTGCCGAGGATGAGCTTTCCTTTGAAATTTGCGAGGACGTTCCTCAAAAAATCAGAGAAAAGGAATATCGCTTTTTAGTTTCCACCTCATCAGATAAATATCAGGCCGCAATGGGAAGAAAGCGCATCACCGAATGGCGCGACCTCGTGAAAAGGGTAATAAAACGCGGAGAGCTTAAAAAGATTAGCGGGGCAATTCAGCCTGCCGAAGCGGATGCCACTTTGGACGAGTTGAAGAGTAAGCCTGAGGATATCCCACAGACGCCGACGGCGGACACCGAGCTTATTACAAAACTTCAGGAAACTCTTACTGCCTTTTCCGCTCCCGCACCAGAGCCCGTGTCAAGCGAGCCGCAGGATAGCAACGGAGATATTACGGCAATGCTGAAAAATCTTCTCGGAGTCACCGAGGAGGACGGCGCCGCAGAAGAGAAAAAACTATCCGACCCGCCTTTTGATATAGAAGAGGCGCAAGTCGTGACGGGTGAGGATTTTGATTCCTTTGCCGCGCCCGAGGAATATGCAGAGCCGAGCGTTGTTATCTCCGATGACCCCACGGCTGAAGAGCTTCCCATACAGCCCGCGTTTGACGAGGAAGAGCTTCGCCGCAGAATTGAAGCCGAAATAAGAGAAAAGCTTATGCTTGAAGCAAGGCTCAAGGCTGATGCCGAGGCAGAGGAGCTTCGCCGCGCACACGACGCTCTTAAGGCTGAAAACGAGCGTCTTGCTGAGCTCGCGAGAAAGGCTGAAGAAGAACGGGCGGCAAAGGAAGCCGATGCTGTTGCCGAGGCAGAGAGTCTGCGTCGGGAAATAGAAGCCCGTGAGCGCGCGGAAGCCAGGGAAAAGGAGAGAATGGCAGAGGCTGCAAGGCTTGCCCTTCTTGAAAACCAAAGACTTGAAGCTGTGCGCGAAGAGGAAGAAAAGCGCCGAGCGGAAGAGATGGCTGAGGCCGCAAGGCTTGCCGAGATGGCTCGAATAGAGGAAGAAAGGCGCCTTGAGGCAGAAAGAATTAAAGCTGAGATGCAAGCCGATGCGGAGCGCGCGGCAAGGGAAGCTGAGCTTGCGTCAAAAGAGTCGAACTATAACTACGTATCAAAGAACGCGCGTCTTCTTTTCAGACGTCCCATTGACCCGAATATAACAAAGCGCATCCACGAGATAATCCTCACTACTATTAAATATTTCAAGAAGGAAAGCGTTTACATAAAAATCAAAGCAACGGTTCCGGATTCTACAACGGTAAATCTTCACTTTGTGAAAATACCCGAGGAGGAAACCGAGCTTCTTGTAAATATAATCAAGGTTCTCGGCAAGAGTGAGCTTGGAATAATCAAGGCAATACTTGAATAACCCGAGAGGGCGGTCGCAACTGCGACCGCCCTCTCTTGCGTTTTTTAAACAACGCTATCGTCTATGCAAAGTGTTATGTACTTTTTACCGCCGTATTTATCTATGCTTTTTTTAACTCTGACGCCATTTGCCAAAAGATTTTTGACCGACTCTGAAATTAGCTCCTCAAAGCGCAAAACGCTATCCCGTGTAGAATTTTTGTTGATGCTTTTTACCATATCCTCAAGTATCATTGAGTCGACAAGAGCCTCGGTTGCCGCAACGCTGAGCTTCATCAGCTTGATTTTTTCAATAGCGAGCTTCACACTCTCTTCACCGCTGAGCTTTAAAAGAAATCTCGCGTGGCGCTCTGTGAGCTTTGCATCGAGTATAAGAAGCTGCAAATAATCTGAAAAATTAAGCAGGCGCAGCTTGTTTGCTACGTAGGACTGACTCACTCCCATTCTTTTTGCAATCTCGCTCTGCGTAAGCGAGCACATATCAATCATACCGCGCAGCGCGCGTGCTTCCTCAAACATATTCATAGCTTGTCCTCCGCTGACAGTATAGCACAGTCGCAGGCACACTTT
>JAZORD010000060.1:0-13084 GCA_045656445.1 Eubacteriales bacterium
GTCGCCGATAAGTCTTCCGTCCATAATTCCCATAGCTGTAACCGCTACGGCAGCGTTATATTCTGGGTGTCCTATCATATCGCGGTATACTACCTCGCTCATTCTTTCGGACACGGTAATATTGACTCTTTGAGCCTTTGAAAAATTGCCCCATTCATCTCGCGCAACATAAATAAAGCTGTCGTTTCCTGTATAGGAGTCATAGGGCGTGTAAACGTATTCGCCGCTAGATTTGTCAAGGAGTGTTAATGTTCCTGATTTCGGATATGAAACTACGATAAACTCAAGGATTGCCGAATCGCTGTCCGAGGCGCACATTTTTCCGTGTATTCCTATCTCTCTTTGCGTTTTTAAATCAAGGCTTGCGGTGTTCTCTTCGCTGATTTTAGGCTCGTAGTTTATTTTGTCGGAAAAGCGTATGATGAATTCCATATCCTCACCGCCTGCATATTCGTCTACCGAAAACTTAAATTTTGCCTCGGTTACGTCCTTCGTTGCCGGTATAAACACGAGCGCGGGGAGATTTTTGCGTTTGATTACAGTTCCTTCATTAACTCTTCTGCCTGCCAGCATAAGAGTGCCCTCGGTGGAGCTTGGAAGCTCGGTGATTTTTACCGTATCAAAATCCGTGATACAAAGACCTTGCTTGAAATCTTTGTCTGTAAAGGTCATTTTTCGACCAATAAGACCGCTTTTGATTATTTTTGTGTCTTCTGCGATGGTCTGTACGCCGCCCCCAAAGCCAGCGTAGGCAACGGTGCTGCCGACTAATAGCGTAACTGTGAGAATGATTAGTAGCGTTGATACTGTTTTTTTCATTTATTGCCGCCTTTCTTTATTTTGTATTTGTGTAATATTTTTCCGCTTTTGTTCGAATTTATACGCAGAAGTGATTTTTGTTAAATTTATTTGATTGACAAAAGAGGACAAGTAATGTATAATTTATTCATGCAAATATTTTAATTATTAAGGGGGCGTATGTCCTTGACCATATGGAGAAAATATATAGTTATTTCAATAATCGCTGTGCTGCTGCTTTCCTGCGTTGCAATCACGCTGTTTGTGATGCTCTCGGGAAATTCCGAGAGTGAGATTTTGGTGCACGAGGATTTTGAGTACAGAATTCTTGAAAACGGTAAAATCGAAATAGTATCATATACGGGAACGAAGTCCGACGTGCAAATACCGTCAGCAATAAAGAGTCGGTCGGTGTATTCTATAGCTGACGGCGCTTTCCGTGAGAAGAACATAACAGGGGTGCACCTCGGAGCTTTTTTAATGGAAATCGGAAGCTACGCTTTTGCCGACTGCTCCACGCTCAATACAGTCACCTTTGATTCGGACGTCGTAAAAATAGGGGATTACGCTTTCTTTGGAACATCGCTTAGCGAAATCAACCTGCCGGATACGGTTTCCAATATAGGCGAGGGCGCTTTTGCAGAATGCCACTACTTAAAAAGCTTTAGAGTGCCCGCATCGATTACCGAAATACCGTCGTCAATGCTATCAGGGTGTGATATTCTTGACGCGGTGTCTATACACGAAAACATTAGAGCCGTCGGCAAAGGCGCCTTTTCGGGCTGCTCCTCTCTTAAGGAAATAGCGCTCGGTGCGTCTCTTCGTTCTGTTGGCTCGCTCGCGTTTGACGGCTGCACGGCGGTCACAGCACTTGCTTTTGGACGAGAGCTTGAAAGCATAGCAGAGGACGCATTCAATAATATGACGTCTCTTTCAGAGATTACGGTAGACCCTGAAAACAGAAATTATACTGCGCTTGGCGGAGCGCTGATTGATATTTTGGGAGAGCGGCTCATTTTGATGCCGCGGCGAAGCAACGTTATAGAATACACGGTGCCGGATTATGTAAAGGAAATAGCCGAGGGCGCTTTTAACAGTTGCAATGCTCTTAAGTCGGTAACTCTGCCGGAAGGACTTTTGAAAATAGGAAGCCATGCATTTTTTCGTGCAGCCTCGCTTGAGAAAATAAATATACCGGAAACGGTTATTGAAATAGGAGGCTTAGCGTTTTACGGAACTAAGTATTACGGTTCGCTCTCAGAGGAATTTACAGTAGTAGGTGACGGAATACTGATAAAATACACACCTCAGTATAGCGGAGAAGAGCTGATTCAAACCCCAAACGCATCTTTGGTAAAATCCGGTGACAAGACCGTAGGAGTTAAGTTAACTCTTCCCGAAAATAAAAATATCAAAAAAATATCCTCGGCGTTTGCCTATTGCGATGCCATCGTGTCTATGAGGCTTAGCTCAGGCGTTGAAAGAATAGAGGACCGCGCATTTTATCACGCAACATATCTTGAGAGATTTGATTTCGGAGATTCCTCCGTCGTATATATCGGAGATAACGCATTTGATAACTGTCAGACTCTTTCTGAAATAAAGCTGCCCGGGACGCTTGAGGCGGTGGGAGTTTCTGCATTTACCTGCTGTTACGGAATGAAAAGGGCGGAAATACCCCCGTCACTTTTGGAAATAGGCGTATCTATGTTTGCAGAATGTACGAACCTTGAGGACGTTGTCATACCGGAGGGCGTACGGAAAATAGGCAATTATGCATTTTTGTATACAAGAAGCCTTTCAAATATAGAGATACCGAAAACCGTCACTGATATAGGCTCAAATGTATTTATGCGTTCGGGTTTAAAGGAGATAAGAGTACCTAAAACCGTAAACAGCGTAGGAAACTACGTTTTTATGGAATGCGTTTCTCTTGAAAAAATAACTTATCTTGCAAAAACAACGAGCGTTCCTGTGGGTCTTTGTCTTGGTTGCACGGCGCTTACAGACGTGGATTTTGCTTCAGGCTACGGTGAAATATCGGACGACGCCTTTTACGATTGCTCGGCTCTTGTCGAAATAAAGTTGCCTAAAAGGATAAAGAAAATATCAAACAAAGCGTTCGCGTATTGCACGTCTCTTGAGTCGGTAAAGCTTCCCCTCGGTCTTCGCGAGATAGGAGAGGGAGCGTTTTATGAAAACACCTCTCTCAAAGATATTACTCTTCCCATAACCGTTAAAACTCTTGGAAGCGAGGCGTTTCGCTCCTGCACGGCGCTTGAAAAAATCAATACCTCTCGCATCGAAAGCATGGGAAATTACGCATTAAGCGAGTGTGAAAGCCTTAAATATGCAGACCTTACATCCGTCAGGGGTTATCTTTCCGAGGGAGCTTTTGCAGGGTGCAAATCACTTGATGGCGTAAGGCTTAACAGACGCCTTGAGGTTATAGGAAAGCTAGCCTTTGCCGCCTGCGAGTCAATGAAAACGGCTCCTATCACCCGCGGTCTGGTTGAAATGGGGGAAATGGCGTTTATGGGCTGCACATCCTTAGAGGAAATAGGTTGGAATAAGAAAATTACTACAATTTCCGAGATGGCGTTTTACAATTGCTCTAATATAAAAAGGGTGGTGGTGCCGGAAAGTGTTACCTATATCGGCAATAGCGCATTCGCCCACTGCAGTATGCTTTCAAGTCTTGAAATGTCGGATGGCGTAACCGAAATCGGTTCATCTCTTTTTGAGGATTGCGATGCACTGACGAGCGTCCGACTCTCAAAATCCATTAAGTATATTCCTCAGTCTGTCTTTCTTAATTGCAACGGTATAGAGTCGCTTATTATACCGGACGGAGTTTTGGAGATATCAAAATATGCCTTTTACGGATGTACCTCTCTTAAGGCTATATCCATTCCCAAAACTATTTCGTTTGTAGACTCTTATGCGTTTGACGGCTGTGCCGCTCTCGTTAACGTTGAATATAACGGAACGGAAGAGGATTTTTCAAACATAGTTATATTTTCGGGTAACGGGGCACTTATTAAAGCATACGGAGACAGAGCCGATGGTTAATATAAAGATTGCGGAGCTGGTAATAGAGATAGATAACAAATATCCAAATATCGAATATGCGGCAAGCGATTACCTTACTGATGAACGGGCAGATTTTTCGGTATCTGCAACGCCGAGTGACGTTAAGGCAGAGCGTGAGGCGGCGGGCACAAGCTACCCTGACGCCTATTACGAATCGACGTCCATTTATCGAAAAATAGCGGAAAAGCTCCCTGAATACGATGGCTTTCTTTTTCACGGAAGCGTTATAGATTTTAGGGGCAAGGCTTACGTTATAACCGCTAGCAGCGGGGTTGGAAAAACTACTCACACAAGCCTATGGCTCTCGGAATTCGGTGACGAGGTCAGCGTTATCAACGGCGATAAGCCCATAATAAGATTTATCAACGGCACTCCCTACGCCTGCGGAACGCCTTGGATGGGTAAAGAGGGCTACGGCAAAAACGGTATGAGGGAGCTCGGCGGATTTGTGTTTTTGTCGCGCGGTGAAAAAAACACAGCAGAGAATATATCCGAAGCTGATGCTGTAATGCGCTTTATGTCGCAAATATATCTGCCTAAAAAAAGCAAAGCGAATCTGATTAAAACAATGCAGCTTGCAAACAGGGTTATAAAGTCATCAAAGCTTATTGAGCTTAAATGCAATATGGATAAAGAAGCGGCTCACGTATGCCGCGCGGCGATTGAAGATGATAACTGATGACAAGGTGCGCCGCTTTTGCGAGGCCAGGCTTAAAGTGCTAAGAGAAGGTGCTATGACATCCGGAATAGGCAGACTCTCTGAAAAATCCGTTCACAAAATACTTAAGCTCTATATACAGCCTGACGAAAGCTATCACGAACGTGAGGTTCTCGGCTCTTATGTGGATGCGGTGGATTCTGAAGGAATATACGAAATACAGACCCGCGCGGCATGGCGGCTTGCCGCAAAGCTGCCGAAGCTCCTTAGCGTATCAAGAGTAACGGTGGTTATTCCGGTTATAGTTGAAAATTGCATCAGATGGCTTAATAAAGAAAACGGAGAGCTTTCTATCGAACGCAAGAGCAGCAAAAAAGAAAACGCCTTTACGGCGCTCGGTGAAATATACAAGCTGAGAGGCTTTCTTGAAAACGCGAATTTTGAAATAATGCTGGTCTTTTTGAAAACCGAGGAATTCAGGTATCTTGACGGATATGACAGCACCCGAAAAAAAGGCGCTACAAAAATTGACAAAATACCAACAGCGATTATCTCAGAGCTTAGACTTTGCTCTTTCGAGGATTACCGGGTGCTTCTGCCTAACAATCTCGGGCAGACCTTTCTCGAGAAGGACTTGAGACAGATAGCAAAATATCCGGCTAAAATTTCTTCAGCGGTGATAGGAGTACTGAAGCAAACAGGCGTTATACAGCAAATAGGAAAAGAGGGAAGTGCCCATCTTTACGCAAAAACAAAAACGCATACGGAGGTATGACCGAAAGGAATGAACCCCCATATGCGTTTTGTGTTATAACATTAAATTAATCGGTGGTGTAGTTGTCGAAATATCCTTGGATATAAACGATAGGAGTACCCTTATCACCGGAGCCTGACGTGAGGTCGCAGAGCGAGCCGATAAGGTCGGTAAGCCTTCTCGGAGTTGTTCCCTCAGAAGCCATCTGACCAACAAGGTTGTCGTCTTTTTCGTGTATTTTGGACTTTATTGCTTCCTTAAGAGCTTCACCGGAAAGGCTTGCAAAATCATTGTCTGCAAGATATTTCAGCTTAAGCTCGTTGGGAGTGCCCTCAAGTCCCGCGGTATAAGCAGGGGAAACCACGGGGTCAGCAAGCTCCCAGATTTTGCCGATGGGATCCTTAAACGCTCCGTCACCGTAAACCATTACCTCTACCGTCTTACCCGTAGTATCGAATATCTTTTTTTGAATAGCGTCGACAAGCGACTGACAGTCGCGTGGGAAGAGCTTTACCTGGTCCTCGGTGGCTTTGTTAGAGCCAAGAAGGCCGTAATGCTCGTTATATCCGCTTCCGTTTACAGAGCTGGACATTATCTCGTCAAGACCGAAGAGTATTTCTGCGCCTGCTGCTCTAAGAAGCCTTTTTGTACGTACTCTGGTGTGAATATCGCAGTTTATAACATTTTTTGTGTAGGAAAGAATTGCTCTCGGGTCGTTTGCAAAGATTATCTCAACCTCAGCACCGGACTCCTTGATAAGCTCCTCGTAATATGCTACGTAGTCAATACCGGTAAAACGGTGCTTTCCGTAACCGAAAAGCTCGCGGTATTTTTCGAGAGTAAGCACGTCGCGGAATGGGTCTACTCCTCGCTCGTCGAGCTCGTCAAGGCTTATAAGATGATTTCCAACCTCATCAGAGGGGTAGGAGAGCATAAGAACTATCTTCTTTGCGCCCTTTGCAATGCCGCGCAGACATATAGCAAATCTGTTACGGCTGAGAATAGGGAAGATAACTCCAACCGTTTCTCCGCCGAACTTTGCGCGAACGTCATTTGCAATATCGTCAACCGAAGCGTAGTTTCCTTGGGCGCGGGCAACGATTGCCTCAGTCATAGCTATAATATCTCTGTCGCGGATTTCAAATCCGTCGTCCTTTGCAGCCTCAAGCACCGAGCTTGTAACGATTTCGACGAGGTCGTCGCCGTTTCTTATTATTGGCGCGCGAACGCCGCGAGATACCGTACCGACCATACGACTCATAATATAATCACTCCTTAGTTTTGTATTCGCAGTCCAAGCAGAATACTAATAAATTTAATCACCACAATAGTATATCAAAAAAAAAACAAAAAGTAAAGCGGATTTTGATAAAAATTTAATATATGTTCATATATTTTTTGAGTAGTTGTTACAAACCCGACAATTTGCAGCTTTTTTATACTCTTGTGTACAATTTTTGCAAAACCACTTGAAAAAAATAACAATTAATAGTATAATATTAAACGGCATTATATTTTTGGAGGAAAAAATGAGAGAATATACCCTTTTGAAGAAAAACGATCCCGAGCTTTACGCAGCAGTAATGGACGAAACGGGAAGACAGAGAAACAAGATTGAACTTATCGCATCGGAAAACTTCGTTTCCGAAACGGTAATGGAAGCAAACGGTACAACGCTTACCAATAAATATGCGGAGGGCTATCCCGCAAAGCGTTATTACGGCGGATGTGAATACGTTGACGTCGTTGAAACGATAGCTATCGAGAGAGCAAAGAAGCTTTTTGGAGCTGGCTATGCAAACGTTCAGCCTCATTCCGGCGCTCAGGCAAATATGGCGGTTTTCTTTGCACTTCTTACTCCCGGTGATACGGTTCTTTCCATGAATCTTGCGCACGGCGGACATCTCAGCCACGGCTCGCCAGTAAATATGTCGGGTAAGTATTGGAATATCGTTCCATACGGCGTTTCCGAAAAGACGGGTGCTATTGATTATGACGAGGTAAGAAGGCTTGCTCTTGAATGTAAGCCGAAGCTTATTCTCGCAGGAGCATCTGCGTATCCGAGAATTATAGATTTTGCGAAGTTTTCCTCTATTGCTAAGGAGGTCGGCGCATATCTTATGGTTGATATGGCGCATATTGCAGGACTTGTTGCCGCAGGCGTTCATCCCTCGCCCGTTCCTTACGCTGACGTAACCACGACCACCACTCATAAAACTCTTCGCGGTCCAAGAGGCGGTCTTATACTTACAAACGACGAGGAAATAGCAAAGCTTATAAACAAGGCTATATTCCCCGGCATTCAGGGCGGACCTCTTATGCATACTATTGCGGCTAAGGCTGTCTGCTTTGGCGAGGCTCTTAAGCCTGAGTTCAAGGAGTACGCAGAGCAGATAATTAAGAATACAGCAGCTCTTGCAAATGGACTTCTCGCTGAAGGCTTCAAGCTCGTTTCCGGCGGAACGGACAACCATCTTATGCTCGTTGACCTGACGGGTATGAAGGTTGACACGGGTAAGGAGGCTGAGCATCTTCTTGACGAGGTAGGAATCACCTCTAATAAAAACGCAATTCCGTTTGATACTCAAAAGCCATTTGTTACCAGTGGCATAAGACTTGGAACTGCGGCCGTCACCTCTCGCGGCTTTAAGGAAGAGGATTTATCGGAGGTTGCTAAGCTTATTAGCCTCACCCTTAAGGATTTTGATAAAAATCAGGACGAGGTAAGGGCTCGCGTTGCGGCTCTTTGCCAAAAATATCCGCTTTACGAATAATTTATAAAAAGGGGGCTTCTCATACGCCCCCTTTTCTTTTGCAGCACATAAACATTGACAAAACTTAAAAAAGGTTTTATAATATTTATAATTATATACTGAGTGAAAGGAATTACCGCAATGCTTGAGAGAAAAGATATTGATAAAAAATACAAATGGGACCTTTCGGTAATATACGCCGACGAGGCAGCGTTCAACGCCGATTTTAAAAAAGCCGAAAAGCTTATCGGTGAGTTTGCTCAAAATGAAAAAACAATGTGCAAAAGTGCCGAGAATCTTTATAGCACCCTCTGTGCTATGTCGGAAATTGAAAGGCTGGTAGAGCGTCTTTGGCAGTACGCATCGCTGAATTTTTCACTCGACACATCAAACAATGCATATCAGGCGTTAAACGCAAGAGTTCAAAGCCTTGCAGTTAAGGCGGGAGAGGCATCATGGTTCGTTGCGCCGTATATCCTTAGACTTGATGCATCAACCGTTGAAAGATGGTTTTCCGAGTGCAACAAGCTTGAAACCTACAGACGAATGATAGAGAAAACTATGAGGGAGCAACCTCACACTCTATCCGACGAGTGCGAAAAGCTTATGTCAAAGGTGCAGGACTGCCTTGGAAGCCACAGTAATATTCGCTCTATCTTCTCAAATTCGGACCTCAGATTCGGAGAAATTAAAAATGAAGAGGGAAGGCAAGTAGAGCTTACCGACACTAATTACGTTGCTAACCTTATGAGCGCTGACAGACGCGTTCGTCAGTCGGCGTTCAGAACACTTTATAAAACCTACGAGCAATTCGGAAATACCTATGCTACCATGTTCAACAGCAGAGTAAAGGAGCGTTGCACTCTTGCAAAGGTAAGAAATTTTAAAAATTCAATAACCGCGTCTACATTTCTTGACGAGGTCACACCCGATATATACAACAACCTCATAAATTCCGTTCACGGCGGCCTGTCCGTCCTTTACGATTATTACGAGCTTAAGCGTCGGGTGCTTTGCGTGGACAGACTTCATATGTACGACCTTTACGCGCCTCTTATAGGCTCTCTTGACCGAAAATATACCTACGACGAGGCGGTTGACGAGGTCCTTAAAACCGTCGAGATTTTCGGCTCGGAATATTATGAAAACCTCAAAGCAGGTCTGCTTGAAAAGGGATGGGTGGACGTTTACCCCACAAGAGGAAAGCGCGGAGGAGCTTTCAGCTCGGGCTGCCCCGGCACAGAGCCCTATATTCTTCTCAACTATAACGGTACGTACGATAATGTGTCAACTCTTGCTCACGAGGCGGGTCATTCTATGCACACATGGTTTTCTACAGCATATAACGAGCCTCACAATTCAAGCTACACAATTTTTGTTGCAGAGGTCGCGTCTACAGTAAACGAGCTTCTCATGGCGCACAGAAGGCTCAGGGAGTGTAAGAGTGACGACGAGAAGCTTTATATCCTTAACAACCTTATGGAAACCTATAAGGGAACTCTTTACCGTCAGACGATGTTCGCCGAGTTCGAACGCGATATGCACGCACTTTGCGAGAAGGGAGTTCCGCTTACGGCAGAGCTGATAAATCAAAGGTATTATAAGCTCGTTCGTAAATATTTCGGTCCTCGCGTGGTTTGCGATAAGCAAATTTCTTACGAGTGGATGCGTATCCCTCATTTCTATACCTGCTTTTATGTATATAAATACGCAACCTGTATTTCAGCCGCATCTGCTATCGTAAAGCGTATCGAAACCGAGGGTAAGTCATACGTTGATAAATACGTTGATTTTCTCAAATGCGGAGATTCAAAATCACCCATCGAAAGCCTGCGCGTAGCGGGCATTGATATGACCGACCCCGCGGTAGTCAGCGGCGCAATAGAGGATTTTGCAGCTTGCGTAAAGCAGTTTTCGGAAATTTACGACAAGGGATAATACCGGGATGTATAACTCCTTAAGAGTATTTTTGTTTTTGCTCGCTCTTTCGCTTGCTTTTACAGTAAGCGGCTTTGCGGCATATAATGACAACAATCCCGCACTTAAAGAGTGGAACGTATCAGCAGAGGCGGGCGTTGATGATATTACAGCCTCATTATACGCCCTTGACGGAACAGCGGACAGGTTTATTCTCGTTATATCCGGAAGCGGAAATATGCTCGATTTTTCTTCCTTCTCAGATGTGCCTTGGTATAACGGATATTCGGAGAGAATTACCTCTGTGATAGTAGAGTCCGGCGTCAATAATATAGGCGAAAATGCAATCTCTTGCCTCGCCGCTCTTAAAGAGGTATTTATACACAATCGTGATATTAAGCTGCCAATGAATGCTGACAGTATTGGTCCTTCGAGCGCTGTAATTTGCTCTCATCAAAATTCTACGGCGCACACATATGCGGATTTGCATCAAAGAATTTTCAGAATTGTCTGCAAGTTTTCGGACATGCCATGCGCCGTTTGTGGTTACAGATGCGAGGAAGGTGCGCCGTCCTGCTCTACGGGCGGAATTTGCTATGCTTGCGGAACTACACATTCTGATATGGTAAGGCATACAAGTGACGGAGTGCTTCGTGAAGAAATTTCACCAACGTGTGAAAGCGATGGTGTGAAGGCTCACTATGTTTGCAGTGATTGCGGTGCTCTACTTGATGAGGATGAAAATCCAATAACCGATACTCTAATACCTGCGTATTCTCATTCCTTTTCTGAGTTGAAGGAGGGAATTTCGCCTACCTGCGTTGATCCCGGCACGCTCTCTCACTATCTATGCTTGCGCTGTGGGTCTTTCTTTGACAGCAATAAAAATAAGATTACCGAAGCAACAATAAACCCTTTAGGACATACGGGTGGATGCGCCACCTGCGCCGAGCCTGCCGTTTGTGATATATGCGGGATTTCGTACGGTTTAAAAAATCCTGACAATCACATATTTTCATCGGACTTCGTTTACGATGAAAGCGGGCACGGAAATCGCTGTGAATGCGGAGAAAGCTCCGAATTCATTTTACATAATTATACGGAAACCGTTCTTCAGCCTGCGACCGAGCACTCTGACGGTATATTGAAAAGGCACTGTGATTGCGGATATGAGGAGCGCGAGCGAATACCTAAGCTGTCGTATAAAGAAAATAACGCACCCCCTAAGTCTTCGGAAGGGGAAAAGACAGTCGCTGTAATAATTTTATCGGTTGCAGGTGTTTTCTTTGTATCTTTATCGGTTATTTTGTTCAAAAAATTTAAAAAACAAGGAGAAAACAATGTCTAATATTTGGCACGACATATCACCTAAAAAAATCAACCGCGACGATTTTGTATGCGTCGTGGAAATATCTAAGGGCAGTAAGAAAAAGTACGAGCTTGACAAGGAAACCGGATTTTTAATGCTTGACAGAATTCTGTATACATCAACGCATTATCCTGCAAATTACGGATTTATTCCGCGCACTTACGGAGATGATAACGACCCGCTTGACGTGCTTATCCTGTGCTCTGAGCCGATAGAGCCAATGACACTTGTGCATGCGTATCCCATTGGCGTTATATCTATGATTGATAACGGAAGAAATGATGAGAAAATAATCGCAATTCCGTTTAATGACCCCACCTACAATCACTACACCGATATAGACCAGCTACCTGCTCATATATTTGAGGAAATGAGTCATTTCTTTACCGTATATAAGAATCTTGAAAACAAGACCACAGCGGTAAACGAGGTTGGCGGCAAAGAGGTTGCTATCAAGGTAATTGAGTCGGCAATGGAAAATTATATCGAAAATTTTTGCAAATAAAAATAGGCGCTTGCGGCAGTATGCCGCAAGCGCCTAAAAATATAAATTAATCAATAATGTCTAAAATATCGTCAGCCTCATTCTCATTTATACTTTTAAGATTTGCAATTCTTTTTTTAAGTGAAAAGGGATAAGTGAAGGGAGCGACACATAGACCCGCTACAACGGTAAATACCGATGCGATAATGGCGACTAGGTATAATGCTAAAGAAATGATAAGCGTAATACATCCGTCGGATTCACTCATGAAAGCCTTTGCAGTTCTCATCGGCAGAGTAATGATAAAGCGAACGGCGGTTTTGTAAAACAGTTGAAATACGGTAGAGAACAGAACGTACGCCCCCAAAATACCAATCGCTATGCTTTCGAGTATCACAAGAAAGGTTGAGCCCAGGTTGCAAAAAGCCAAAATCAGCCATGCAATTGCGGGTATTGCGGCGAATATGTTGGAAATCCTGAACATTGATTTTAGTGCATCTCTGTTAATTTCTTTTTTCGTTACTGCAACGGCTTCTTTAGTGTTTTTGCAGGATTTGCAAAGAATTTTGCCTGCGGTGTTGCCGATATTATCAACGGTAACTATTTTTCCGCATTCAGTACACAGGCCGAGTGATGTAGTTTTGGATAAAACAGCCTCTTCAATTTTTACGGTAAAACGGTTTGAATCTTCAAGAGCTTCCTTGATTTTTTGCGCATTATCCTGTGAAGTTGCGTACTCCATAGTGTAGGGGAGGGATTCGGAAATATTTTTTGCGTCAGAAAGTGAAAGACCGTATAATTCTCTGATATGTTTTATAAGAAGAAGCTTATCAGAAGGAACGTAATCGGTAAGAATTACTTTATAAGCTGTAACGGTATCGTCTATCTGATTTATATTCTCCGCATCCTTTGCATCAAAAAATTCCGCAATTGGAACGTTATAAATAGCAGCAAGCTTTTTGAGCGTTGCCATGTCCGGCTCCGAAAGGTCGTTTTCCCATTTCGAAACCGCTTGTGCGCTCATATCAAGCTGCTTGCCGAGTGCCTCCTGTGTCAAGTTAGAGCTTTTTCGAAGCGCAGCCAGCTTTTTTCCTAAAGACATATTAAACCTCCGATTATTAAAATGATAGTTGATTTTGGCCTTTTTGTGCCATCGGGTTAATGTTAACACACTATATTGAAAAAATCAATCAACTCAAAGTTGTATTCTTACACCGAAGGTTGTTTTTGGAAAAAACTGCGTTGCTTTCTTTTAAAT
>JAZORD010000061.1:0-6638 GCA_045656445.1 Eubacteriales bacterium
TCTATTCTGTCTTCGTGAAAGAAATCAATAGGCGTGATATGCGGATTTTTATTGTGTGGGCAAGCAAGCTGACACATATCGCAGCCCCATACGGTATTTATACTCCGCATAAGCTCGACCTCAAACTCGGAAAGCTCTCCCTTGCGCTGAGTTATGGCTGAAAGACATTCACCGTCTTTGGTGAGGCTTTTTGTCGGGCAAGCGGCAAGGCAGGCTCCGCACCCCTCACAGTGCTTTATGGGAATAGGCATATGGTCACCGAGCGCATCGGGGTCGAGGTCGGTGATAATTTCGGCAATAAAAACGTAGCTTCCGTATTTTTCGTTTATGAGAAGTCTGTTATCACCGAGGACGCCGAGCCCCGCTATAAGAGCCGCATGCCGCTCGTCAATCGGCGAGTGGTCGCCAAAGCCGAAAAATTCGTTTTTGGGGTACTCGCTTTTAAAGCTTTTTATTAATCTGTCGGTAATTTCCTTTATGGCTATGTGGTAATCCCTTGAAGCCGCGTACAAGGAAATATTTTTTGTTTTCCCACTGTAATAGGGCAAAAGAAATACTATAACGCTTCTTGGTATAATACCGTGACGGCTTATTATCTGAGGCCGTATTTCTTTACAATCGACGTATCGAAGAGGCGAAAAATATTCAATTTTTTCTCTTATGAAAATGTTTTCGGCTATCTTATTCATAACGCACCTCCTCCGCTTTTAATATTTTAACACATACAGGGGCGTTTTGCAAGATATTTCTTGACTTTGCTCTCTATATGTAGTATAATCATTATAAAATATTTTGAAAGCGAGTCGGATATGTTCAATCTTAACGAAGGACTTCTTGCATATCTATTTAATGATGCCACGGAGTACACAAGCGGTTACTATCTTTGGTATCTTGCCTTTGCGCTAATTACCGTTTTTGCCGCATATTTTCTCGGCAGTATAAATTCCGCAATTATCGTTTCAAAAACGCTATATCACGACGACGTGCGTAAGCACGGAAGCGGAAATCCCGGACTTACAAATATGCTGAGAACCTACGGAAAAGGGGGAGCAGCTCTTACACTTCTGGGTGATATGCTTAAGACTGCTATCGCTATCTTCATTTCCGGTGTTTTGTTTGGATTTAATTACGTGGGCGGTGTCAGCACAGGCGAGGGCTTTTGCTATATTGCGGGGCTTTTCGCGATAATTGGTCACGTATTCCCGATTTACTATAAGTTCAAGGGCGGAAAGGGCGTTCTTTCCACGGCTACGATGGTGCTTATTCTCACCCCCATTCCCTTCCTTATTCTGTTTGCAATCTTTGCCGCTATCGTTGCTGTATCAAAATACGTTTCGCTCGGCTCGGTTGTATCGGCGGTCCTCTACCCCGTCGTGCTTCACGGTTATTTCGTTTTTATCTTCTCAAACACCGATAAATCTCTTCCCGGACTTGCCGCTTTGGCTTCGATAACTATTGCAATACTCGTCGTATGGTGTCACAGAGGAAATCTTCAGAGAATATCCAACAGAACCGAAAGAAAAATTTCATTTAAGAAGAAAAGCAAAGATGAATCCGAGGACTGATTTTTCAACTCTTACAATTTCGGCATTCAAAAAAGAGGCGCTTAAGAAGCTGGTTTTTTCCCGTCCTGTCGACTCCGAGATAAAAAAGGTAACGGGAAGACTCTGCGCACACAGAGGCAAAAGGATTCTTGCGCTTGAATACAGCCTGCCGGGAAACACTGTTTCTCAAAAGAATATTTCAGAGGAAAATCTTGAGGAAGAGCTCATGCTACTGCTCTCCGATTATAAGCAGGCAAATCTTATAACAACACTTGGCGATGCCGAATGGAAGTGCTCAAAGAGCGGCAAGGAAATACTGCTTGGAGGAAAAGAGCTCACACGCAAGCTCCGCGGAGATGCTCCCGCTTTTGAAGTTGCAATCGAGGCACTTGACAAAAAGAAGAACTATATTCTGACGGGTCGTGAGAATTTTCTGATTACCCTTGGTATATCCGATAAAACCGGGCGTGTGCACGACAAAAAGCAAGGCAAATTCAGACAGATAAACAGATTCCTTGAGCATATAGAGGATATTTACGGAAAGCTCTCACACGACAGCGAGCTTATAATCTACGACCTGTGCTGCGGAAAAAGCTACCTCAGCTTTGCTGTGTATTATTACCTCACCTCTGTCAAGTCGCGCCATGTCAAAATGCTCTGTATTGACTTAAAGCGGGACGTTATAGCTTGGTGTCAATCGGTAGCGGACGAGCTTTGCTATAAAGGTATGCGATTCATTTGTGATGACGTGACTAACACACCGAGGGATGTCTGTCCGGATATGGTGATTTCGCTTCACGCCTGCGATATTGCGACCGATATAGTTGTTGACACGGCTATTTCGCTGGGAGCTAAAATAATACTTTCCACCCCCTGCTGTCACAGGTATCTTAACAATAAAATAAACTCCTGTGCGCTTGACTTTGTTACCGAGCATCCGCACCTAAAAAACAAGCTCTGCGAGGCGCTGACGGATTCTATACGCCTTGCAAGAATGAGCGCTTATGGATATAAGGCTTCCGCGCTTGAGCTGACAGACCCGGAAGACACGCCGAAGAACACTCTTTTGCGCGCAGTGCTTGAGGATGTTGACGAAAAAGAGAAAAAACGCAGACAACAAAGATACGAAGCGATTCTTGACTACGTTCTGGGCGAAAACAAAAAAGCCTACCTCAGTGAGATAAAAAACAAATAAAGGTTTTCAAAAATGGTTTATATAACGAACAATACGGAACAAACAGAAGATGTCGGACGTAGCTTAGCTCGTGCGCTTGACGAATGCGGTGAGCCTCGCGCATTTATCGCTCTTTTCGGAGAGATGGGAGTGGGAAAAACCGCCTTTACGAGAGGATTTGCATCCGAGCTCGGTATAACGGGCGTAAAGAGTCCAACTTACACTGTTGTAAACGAGTATCACGGCAAAAAAAATATATATCACTTTGATATGTATCGTATTGAGGGAGAGGATGACCTTTATTCCATCGGCTTTGATGACTACATTGAACGGGACGGTTTTTCGGTAGTTGAATGGTCGGAGAATGTTGTTGAATTTTTACCTAAGGAAATCATATCAGTAAAAATATCGCGTGACAAAGCCGACCCCGACAAAAGAATTATAGAAATAGAATCGGACGAAAAGTATGAAAATATTAGCATTTGACAGCACCGCAAAGGCGGCGAGCGTAGCAGTATGCGAGGATGAGCGTTTACTTGGACTTTACAGTATTGATAACGGCCTTACCCAAAGCGAGCTTTTGCTTCCTATGGCGGAAAATCTTCTTGAATCCTTAAAGCTTTCCTTTTCCGACATTGAGCTTCTTGCGGCATCGGTAGGTCCGGGCTCTTTTACCGGCGTGCGAATCGGTGTTTCGCTTGTAAAAGGAATTGCCTTTGGGCGTAGTATTCCCTGCGTTTCGGTTTCAACTCTTGAGGCGCTTGCGGAGAATATTTCAACTCTACAGGGGATAATCGTTCCGGTAATGGATGCAAGACGCGGCCAGCTTTATACGGCAATCTTCAGCTCTGACGGTAAAAGCGCAGAGCGCGTAACCGAAGACTGCGCCATATCGACAGCGGAGCTTGCCGAAAGATTAAAGGAATACGATGCTGAAAAAATATATCTTTCCGGTGATGGATACGAGGCATCCAAGAGCGCTCTTGACGGTCTTGGAATAAAAACCGAAAATACCCCTCCGCTACTCATTACGGAAAACGCCTACTCTTGCGCGAGGGTTGCGCTTAGAAAATACCGGCGGGGTGAGTATACGAGCGACCTTGAATACGCTCCCACTTATTTAAGACTCCCCCAAGCAGAGCGCGAAAGACTTGAAAAAATCAACAATATTTAAAGAGGATATAGAAATGAACAAGAGAAAAATTTACATCGGTGCAGACAGCGCCGGATACACCTTGAAGGAATATCTTAAGGAGCATCTTATAAATTCGGGATATACCGTCGTTGATATGGGTTGTGATTCTGAGGAATCCTGCCACTACCCCGTCTTTGCAAAAAAGGTCTGCGAAGCTGTACAGGGCGAGCTTGACACTTCGTTTGGAATACTCGTTTGCGGAACGGGAATCGGAATGTCTATGTCCGCAAACAAGCATAAGGGAATCAGAGCCGCAGTTTGCTCTGACACCTTCTCAGCAAAAATGACCCGCAGACACAACGATGCAAACGTGCTTTGCATCGGCGCGAGAGTTGTAGGATGCTGTCTTGCCGAGGATATAGTTGATATTTTCCTTGAAAACGAATTTGAGGGCGCAAGACATAAAATACGCGTGGATATGATGGCTGAGATTGAGGCAAATCAATAAAACATATACGATAAAAGAGCCTGGGAAACCCCTAGGCTCTTTTATCTGGTCCAGCCCTCGCCGTTAATTTCGTGCGCGCGGTGTATTGTAAGGAAGGCTTTTCTGTCGTATTTATTTACTATGCTTATAAGCTCGCTGTATTCCCTTATGGAAAAGGTGACGACGAGCATTTTTTGAGCTCTGCCCGAATAACCGCCCACAATATCTATAATCGAGGTAGTTCTCTCCATATTTTCAATTACAGCTCTGCTTATTAACGTGTGTTTATCGGTGATGATTTCAGCAACGAATGCCCTTCTTGCCCCTATAAATACCCTGTCGATAACCGACGCGCTTATAAATACCGTTATAACACCGAGAAGTGAGAGGACGAGGTCTTTTAAAAATAGCATGCCGATTACAACTACTGCCCCGTCAATTATTCCTATGGCAGTTGAGCTTTTGAGTCTTTTCAGAAACTTCGATAATATAAATCCAAGAATATCGGTGCCGCCCGTCGAGCCGCCGGCAAGGAATGTTATAGCGCATCCAAGTCCGATAAGCACTCCGCTGAATATTGAAGAAACTATAAGGTTGATTTCCGAATCGGTGTTCAGCATAAAAAATCCACCCAAAAATTCCCGGGAAACGATTTTTGCAAACAGTGTCAGTGCCGGCGGATATACTGCCGTGGATACCAGAGTTTTCATCGCAAAATCCTTTCCAAGTATAAAAAGGCCCATAAAGAACACCGCCCAGGTGAGAATGGATATAATTACAGACACCGTAAAAAATTCGAACGGAATTATTTTCTCTAAAATTACTCCAAGCCCCGACACTCCTCCGACAACGATATTAAACGGCAGAATAAATACCGCCGTACTAAAAGCGATAATCAAGGTGCCGATAATTATAAAGACCATGTTCTTTACGGTCATCTTTAGATTTTTTGTGGTAAAATTCAATTAAATCAACCTTTCCTGCGGAAAAAGCCTTGCCATACCCGCATTTGAGTATGCAGGATTGCCCGTAACCTCCTCTAATATTAGAATAAAGCTCGGAAAATCGACCTTCTCATCACGTGCTGACAGCTCGGTTTCCAAAATACACGTGCTTTTCCACTCGGGGTAAACGTCTATTTCAAAAACCTTCCCGTGATATGAAAAGGTGTACCTTGTCTTTTTTATGGGAACAGTTCCCTGCTTTATGCTCTCGCAAAGGAGATTGAACTCATTTTCCGATATTTCCCGCTCTTCTTCCACAGCGCTCATTTTATCTATTCTGCGCTTTTTTGTTTCGGTATATACCGTGCCGTAAGGAAATACTCGCCGCCTTATTCTGCGGGTCACCGAGCTTTCCGAATTTATATAAATCTGCAAAATTTCCGACTCTGAGAAT
Organism: Eubacteriales bacterium; assembly: GCA_045656445.1. Classification (GTDB taxonomy): domain Bacteria; phylum Bacillota; class Clostridia; order Oscillospirales; family CAG-272; genus UBA1740. Next base: position 5,739 of record JAZORD010000061.1, read on the forward strand.
CCCTCGCTCCCCCTGATACAGTCTATATCAGGCATTTTTATTATATATTTGCGTTCTATTTCTATCATAGCATATACCCCCATTTTATTATTAGTTTATCACTTTTACTTGGTTTTTGCAAGATTTTTAAGAAAAGGCGAAAAACACCTTGACTTATAAACCTTTTTATGATACAATATTAGCACATGATATTTGTTTGCGAAAGGATGGCGTGACAATGGCAGAAGATACCCTGCTCACCGATGAGGAGCTTGCAAAAAAGAAAAAATGGAATGCTTTTTGGGATAAGATTACTACCGGTATTCTTATTGCGCTTATGGCGTCGCCTTTAGCAATTCTTGCTTATATTTTCCTTTGGTTTATTTTAAAATAATTTTGAGGGCAAATTTTTATCTGATTAGACATCTTGAAAAATCACAGGGCTTGTTTCACGTTTTTTGAAACAGGCTTTTTTTGTTTATGCTAAAATATTTTAGCGCATAACAAACATAAGTAGAATAGCTATGTTTTTCAACGATACTATAGATAACCGATAAATTTAAAAGGTAAATTTTCCAAGCTTTTACTTTGTTTTAATCTTTTATCGAGTGTTTTTGAATATAGGCATTGAATTTTTCTCGGTTTTGTGTTAAAATAGACTCGACTCAAGCCGTGAGTTGAGGTTCTTGTATGAAAAACATAGAGGAATACAGAAAAATATACAAAGCAATACTTGACGCGCTCGAAACAGCCCCTCTTGACAGACAATCGCTTGTCAAAGCGGGAATCGGTGCTTTTTCCCTTTCCGAATCCGAGTTTGCCGATAAACGCACTAACGGCAGACTGAATGTTATTCGCAGTATGTGCGGAACCGTTATAAACGAAATGCACGCGCGCTCCATAATTTTACGCGATTCCGAC